>DASYZD010000038.1:0-3632 GCA_035946655.1 Allostellaceae bacterium
CGGCATGCCGCGGCTTACCAGGTCGCGAACATCGTGACCACCGCCACGGTCATCGCCCCGGTGCACAGCCAGCCCATCGCCCACAGCGGGCGCGGCAAGGTGAACGCTCCCATGACCCGCTTCTGCATGGTCATGATCATGATCACCACCATCAAGGGGACCGCGATGACGCCGTTGATCACGGCGCACCAGAAGAGCGCCTTGATCGGGTCGATATCGACGAAATTGAACAGGATGCCGACGAGCGTGCCGACGACGATCGTGCCGTAGAACGCCTTGGCGTCGCGCGGCAGCCGGGCGAGCCCGGTCGGCCATCCCAATGCCTCGCCGAGCGCGTAGGCGGCCGAGCCGGCGAGCACCGGCACCGCGAGCAGGCCGATGCCGATGATGCCGGCGGCGAACACGGCAAAGGTGAGGACGCCGGCGATCGGGCGCAACGCTTCGGCCGCCTGTGCCGAGGTCTGAATGTCGGTAATGCCGTGCGCGTTCAGCGTCGCGGCCGTGGTGACGATGATGAACCAGCTGATGAGATTGGAGAATCCCATGCCGATATAGGTGTCCCACCGGATCCGCCGGATCTCGCTCGGCGCTTCCTCCGGCGCTTCCAGCAAGGCATGGGCGGCGGGGTTGATGCGTTCTTCCTCGGCCTCCTCCGAGGATTGCCAAAAAAAGCAGTAGGGCGTGATCGTGGTGCCGAGCACCGCGACGATCGTGACGATGTAGTCCTTTTGCCAGGAGAGGCGCGGGACAAAGGTGCTGACGGCGACCCGCCCCCACGGGACATGCACGACCAGCGCCGCGGCGACATAAGCGAACAGCGACAGCGAGGCCCATTTGAGGATCGAGGCATAGCGCTCGTAGCGGGCGAACGTCTCCAGCAGCGCGCAGCCGACGGCGAAGGCCACGACATAAAGCCGCGCCGGGCCGCCGACCAGCAGCTTGGCCGCGGCGCCCATCGCGCCGAGATCGGCGCCGAGGTTGAGGATGTTGGCGACGAGCAGCAGGGCGACGATGCCGCGCAACAAGGCAGGCGAGTAATGGGCGCGGATATTGCCGGCGATCCCCTTGCCGGTGACCCGGCCGACCCGGGCGCTGATCTCCTGGATCGCCGCCATCAGCGGCCAGGTGAACAGCATGACCCAGGCCATGCCGTAGCCGAACTGGGCGCCGGCCTGCGAATAAGTCGCGATGCCGCTCGGATCGTCGTCCGAGGCGCCGGTGATCCAGCCCGGGCCGATAAAGCGCATCAGCCAATGCTCGCCGGCGCCGAGACGGCTCCAGTGGCGCGCGATGCGGGCCGCGAGAGGATGGGCGTGGCGATCGGGTTTGGTGCGCCTCACGCGGGGTGCGGTCTTGCGGGCGGGCGACATTTCAGGATGCGCGGTGGAACCGGACCGGGATTCGTCGGGAGGCTACGCGTTCGGCGTCGTTACCGGGATCTTATAGAGGCTGAGGGCATTCTCGAAGACGAGGCGACGGAGCGCCTCATTGCCCAATGCCGCCTCGGCCGGGGCGTGGCCCATCGCCTTCGAATTGGGCCACGGGCTGTCGAGGCCCGGAAAGTCGCTCGCCCACAGAAAATTGCCGAGGCCGATTTCCGGCACGCGGCGGAAGCCGCCCTCCTCCTCGACCTCGAAGGTGAAGAAGACCTGCCGGCGCACGAACTCCGTCGGCTGCTTGGAAAGCGGGATGTCGGGCTTGAAGACGCGGCTCTCGGGCCCGCCGAAATCCCACTCGCGGTCGAAGCGCCAGAAGAGGAAGGGGACCCAGCCGACGCCCGCCTCCTCGAGGACGAAGCGCACGCCCGGATGCCGGTCGCAGATGCCGGAAAAGACGACGGCGCTCAGCAATTCCGCCATCAGCCCCATCGGAAAGTTGACGACCGTCATCAGCGATTGGTTGCGCGGCTCCAGACCGGTCGCCCCGACCCCGATCTGGCGCGAGCCGCCGCGCGGGTTGGCGTGCAGATTGACGGGCATCCCGGTCTCGGCGGCGGCCGCCCAAACGGGCTCCCACATCTGGTGCATGACCGGCTGCGGCGCCCCGACCCAGTCGAAGATGACGCCGGTCGGGATGCCGAACTCGGCGACGCGCAACAGCTCGGCGACCGCCTCCCCGGCGGTCTGGCAGGGGAGCGGCAAGAGCATGATGAAGCGGCCCTGCGATTCCTCGTACAGCTCGCGCGCCCAGTCGTTGACGGCGCGCACGCAAGCGGCGCGCAGTTCGGCGTCGCGGATCGCCGAGATCTGCTCGTAAGGGCCGTTGACGAGTTCGGCGTCAACCCCGTCGCGGTCCATGTCCTCGCAGCGATAGCGGGCATTGGCGGCGCGGAAGATGCCGGGCTCCGGCTCCTCCTCGAGCCCCGCCCGCGTGTAGCAGTTGACCGGGCCGCGGCCGACGCCGCGCCAGCCGACCCCGCTCCAGGCCCGCCCCTCGACAACCCATTGCCTCGTGCCGTCCGGACCGGTGACGACGCGCGGCGCCTCATCCTGCAGCCGCTGCGGCAGGCGCTTTGTCCACAGGTCGAAGGGCAGGTGCATCAGCCGGCAGTGGCCGTCCGCCGATATGACGCCGAACTTCTTCTGCATCGCGCGCCCCCTCTCGAACGGGTTTGCCGGGTCGACAGCCGCTTATAACCCGAGATAGGCCGCCTGCACCTCTTTGTTGTTGGCGAGCTCGGCGCTGCTGCCGTGCAGGATCACCCTGCCGCTCTCCAAGACGTAGGCACGCTGCACCAGAGCAAGGGCGCGGCTGACATTTTGTTCGACGAGGAGGATCGCGGTGCCGAGCGCGCGGATCTCCTCGATTTTCGCAAAGGTGGCGTCGGTCACGACGGGCGCCAGTCCGAGCGAGGGTTCGTCGAGCATCAGCAGACGCGGTTTCAGCATCAGGCCGCGGCCGAGCGCGAGCATCTGCTGCTCGCCGCCGCTCATCGTTCCGGCGAGTTGCCGATGGCGCTCGGCCAGCACCGGGAAGATCGTGAAGACGAGCTCGAGCGTGCGGGCGCGCTCTGCCCTGGCGCTCGGGATGTAGGCGCCGATCTCGAGGTTCTCCCTGACGGTCAGTTCCGGGAACACCTGCCGGCCTTCCGGCACGTGGGCGATGCCGAGGGCGGCGATCTTGTGGGGCGGCAGGGCGGCGATATCGACCCCCGAAAACGCAATCGCTCCGGAGGTCGGCCGCACCAGACCCGAGATCGTGCGCAACGTGGTGCTCTTGCCGGCGCCGTTCGCGCCCAAGAGGCCGACTGCTTCGCCTTCGCCGACGGCGAGGCTGACATCGCGCACCGCCGGCACCGACCCGTACCCCGCGCTGACCCCGGCGAGCGTCAGCAACCGCCCTCTCCGGGCGCGCGAGGCGGCGCGTAGCCGGTCCCCAGATAGGCGCGGATCACCTCGTCGTTGGCGACGACCTCCCGGGGGCTGCCTTCGGCGATCTTCTGGCCATGGTCGAGCACGACGATGTGGCGCGCCACCGCCATGATCGCGCGCATCACGTGCTCGACGATGACGATGGTCAAGCCGCGCCGCGAAAGCTTGCCGACCAGCGCGACGGCGGCATCGATCTCCGACGGATTGAGCCCGGCCATCACCTCGTCGAGCAGCAACAGCCGCGGCTGCGTCGCCAGCGCG
>DASYZD010000039.1:0-6816 GCA_035946655.1 Allostellaceae bacterium
CCTGGCGGCTTACGCCGAGTGGTTTGCGGCGGGGACCGTGCTGTTGGGCGTCGTCGATCCCGGGGTTGGCGGCGCGCGCCGCGGCCTGATCGCGGAAGCTGCCGGCCGCGTCTATGTCGGCCCCGACAATGGCCTCTTCGAACTGGTGCTGCGGCGCGCCGCGAACCCCGGTTGCTGGGAAATCGGCTGGCGTCCGCCGGCGCTGTCGGCGAGCTTTCATGGCCGCGACCTGTTCGCCCCCGTCGCCGCACGGTTGGCGCTGGGCGAGCCGCCCGCCGCTTTGGCCAGCCCGACCGCGCCCGAGCGCTACCCCGACTGGCCCGACGATCTGGCGCAAATCGTCTATATCGATCATTACGGCAATGCGCTGACCGGAATGCGCGGCGAATCTCTGAGCCCACGCGCGCGGCTCGGTGCCGGCGGGCAGGTGATCGCCCATGCGGCGACCTTCTCGGCGGTGCCGCCTGGTGAGGCGTTCTGGTACGTCAATTCGAATGGTCTCGTCGAGATCGCGGTCAACGCCGGACGCGCCGAGCGGACGCTCGGCCTCGTCATCGGCACCCCGATCGAGATCCTCCTGTAACCCCGCCGCGGTCAGGTCGGCGGCAGCACGACGTCGGCGGCCGACAGAATACTCGGCTGGCGGCGGCGCTGGCGCCGATGCAGCAGCCACACGCCAACGGCGATCGCGACGAACACGCCAAGCATTACCAGGCTGAACGAACGGGCGATATCGCCGAGCACGGCGCGGAACGCGTTACCGAGAAAATAGCCGACCGCGACAAAGCTGGTCGCCCACAGCCCCGCGGCGGCGAAGTTCAAGCCGAGAAAGCGATCCCAGCGAACCGCACTCAGCCCGAGCGCAAACGATGAGACGTTGCGCACCCCGTAGATGAAGCGGAACGACAGGATGAAGCCGGCATCGTAGCGTTCGAGCCACTCTAACGCGGAGGCAACGCCCTTGCGCCAGCGCGGGAAACGGTCGAGCAGCTTGACGCCAAAGTGGCGGCCGATCCAGAAATAGCACTGATCGCCGGAAAAGCTGCCGAGCCAACTGGCGATCAGCAGCAACAGCGGGTCAACCAGACCTTGCGCCGCGGCGAACCCGGCAAAAATTACCACGGTCTCGCCTTCGAGAAACGTCCACGTAAACGCGATCACGTAGAAAAACGCGCCGTGCTGCGCAATGAGCTGGTTGATATTCATCGGCGATTATTGCTGACCCCGTCTCCCTTCCCGGGCGGTCGGCCGTGGACGGCGCCGCACACTCGCGACCGGCAAGGCAGTCATGCTAGAGTGTTCGCCGACTCCGGTCGAGCGGATTGTGCCCGGCGCACCCGCATGGCGCCTTCACAATAGTTTGAGAAGAAGACCCGTTCTTCATTGCAATTGAGTAAAGGAGGAGAGGTGGAAGCGCACGAGATCGCCGAGCAGATCGACGAAACCGCGGAACACCATGCTCACGCCGCAGCTTCTCCTGACTGGTTCCGGCGGCTGACCGCGATCTATGTCGGCCTCGCCGCGATGCTGTTGGCGATCGCCGCGCTGGGCGGGGCCGACGCCACCAAGGAAATGCTGAACGCCAATATCCATGCCTCGGATACCTACGCGTTCTACCAGGCCAAATATATGCGCCAGCTACAGTACCAGATCGCCGCCGACCAGCTCGAAGCGGCGGCCGCGGGCGCGCCGGGACTGTCGCCCGAGCGCGGCGCCCATGTCTCCGAGCTCGTCAAACGTTACCGCGACACCGCGGCGCGCTATGAGAGCGAGCCGGCGAAGGCGCCCGGCAAAATCGGTACCGGCAAGAAGGAGCTGCTGGCGAAAGCACAGGAGTGGGAAGCCGAACGTGACCACGCGGCGGCGCAAACCCCCAATTTCGAATACGCCGAGGCGCTCCTCCAGATCGCGATCGTGCTCGGGTCGGTCGCCATTGTGGCCTCCTCACCGACGTTGCTCGGGGTCAGCGGCGTCCTCGCCATCGGTGGCATCCTCTTGACCCTCAACGGCTACCTCTTGGTGGTGCCGCTCGGGCACGGGTGAGCCGGGGTGGGGCGCCGGCCCGCCCTCAGCCGGCAGCGAATTCGGCGATCAGCGCGTTGAACGGCTCGGGCGCCTCGTAAGCGACCCAGTGACCCGCCCCGGGCACTATGGCAAACCGCGCATTCGCCTGAAAGCTTCGCAGGATCCGCGCGCGCTCGTCGAGATGGGGAACCGCGGTCGCGTCGCGCTCGCCCCAGATGCCGTCGAGCCGCGCGGTCACTCTCGGCAGCGCCTCGACCAGCGCGCCGGAGCGCGAAAACCGCCGGCTGCGCATGCGGGCGCGCGCGTGGTTGGTCTTTTGCAGATAGAGCGCCAATTCGTCGATTCTGTCCGGATCGGCGATCATCAGCTGGTTGAGATTATAGCGGTGCGTGGCGAATTCCTCCTCGTCGCCGGCGCCGGGTGGGACGCGCTTGAGCGGCGTCGGCGAGCGCTCGAGCCCGAGCCCGTTCGAGCCGACCACGGTAAAGCCGCTGACGCGCTCGCCAAGCTGCGCGGCGACATTGCCGCCGATGACGCCGCCGAACGAGAACCCGGCGAGGTGCACCCGCTCGCCCCACGGCACGACGATCCCGAGCCCCTCGGCAATGATCGCCGCCAGGCCCTGTGCGCTCCACGGCTCGGGCGGGGTCGCCGATTCGCCAAGACCCGGCAGATCGGGTGCGATCACCCGGAACCGCCGCGACAGCGGCAGGACGTTGCGGATCCAGTGCGTCCATGAGCCATAGCCGCCATGCAAGAGGACCAGCGGCGGACCGCTGCCCCAGGCGCGCCACACCAGCGCGCCGTCGCCGCACGGCGTCTCGATGCGTTCCGCCTCGGCGGCAATCCCCTCGACCAGCGCCACCGTCGCTTCAGTGATAAAGGCCACCATCCCCTCACGAATTGTCGCGGCCACGCTGATAACCGGTTTCGCGCCGCGCGCAAATAAAGAACGACGGCAAGGCGGGCGACTGTCGCCGAACGGGCGGCCGTGCGTCCTTCGAGACGCCTGCTTCGCCGTCTCCTCAAGATGACGTATGTTTATGATGTGATTAAGAAAGAACCTGATCCTGAGGAGCGCCCGACGGGCGCGTCTCGAAGGACGCACGGCGCCCTGAGCCGTTCCCTGATGTCTGTGTACAATGCCTTGAATTAGCTTGGCAGCGATTTCCCGGAGCACCGAAATGGCGGCAATCTTGATCGGCAATTGGGGGGCGCTGGCGCTGCGCGGCGTCGCGGCGATCCTGTTTGCCCTCATCGCCTTCTTCTGGCCGGGGATTACCGCGACGGCGCTGATCCTGTTGTTTGGCGTCTACGCGTTTTTGGACGGCGTCTTCGCGCTTATTGCCGGGCTGCGCGCGGCGCGCCGGCATGGCCGCTCGGGTGCCTTACTTGTCGAGGGCATCCTCAACATCCTGTTGGCCGTTGTCGTCTTCGCTTGGCCGGGGACGGCGCTGGTCGCGCTGATTTACCTGATCGCGCTGTGGGCGCTCATCACCGGGGTGGCGCTGATCGCGGCGGGGTTGGCCCTCATCCGCTTCAGCGGCGAATGGCTGCTGGTGGCATGCGGCACCCTGTCGTTCCTCCTCGGGATCGTCCTCTTCTGGCACCCGGCGGCCGGGGTGGTGGCGCTGTCCTGGTGGCTGGGCGCCTATGCGCTCCTGTTCGGGATTGCGCTCTTGAGCGCCGCCTTCCGCATCCGCTACTACCCGATCTGAGGGCGCGGCGCGCGATCGCCCGTCGGCGCCCCCCGCTCCTTCCACCACGGATTTTCAGCATCATATGATGGGGCGCCGAACCCCGGCGGTTGACGGCGCGGAGTGGGTCATGCCGAAACGCCAGCTTGATGCATTGATGTGGGCCGAGGCCTGCGCGGCGATGGAGCGCGCCGAGCGCCTGCGCCGGCAATTCTTTCACCACGCGACGCCGCACTGGGAGGCGCCGATCGACGTCTTCGAGACCGAGGAAGCGCTGACCATCCTGATTGCCCTGCCCGGGGTCGAACTCGACCGCGTCAAGGTCACCTTGAACGCCGGCACGCTGGTCGTCAGAGGCGAGCGCCCGCTGCCGGCTGAATTGCAGCAGGCGCGGATCCTGCGGATGGAGATCCCCTACGGGCATTTCGAGCGGCGGATCGATTTGCCGCCGGTGCCGTTCACGATTTCCGGCCGGCATCTTGCCAATGGCTGCCTGATGCTGCGCCTAGAGAAGGGAGTGCGGTGATGGACCGCGAAGAACCCCGGACGGCGATGCCCAATGCCGGCACCCCGCCACCCGCCGCTACCGCCGCCGCGCCGGCTGGGCTTGAAGCGGTGGCGTCGGTCCCGGCCGACGCGCTGATCCTGATCACCACCCGCAACCTCGTGATGTTTCCGGGGATCGTCTTACCGATGACGCTCGGCCGCCAGCGTTCGGTCGTCGCGGCGCAAACCGCGATCCGCCTCAATCGCCCGGTCGGGCTGCTGTTGCAGCGCGAGGCCACGGCCGATGACCCGATGCCGGTCGATCTGCATCGCATCGGCACCGAAGCCAACCTCTTGCGCTATGTCACGAGCCCCGACGGCAGCCATCATGTGATCTGCCAGGGTGAGCGCCGGTTTCGCGTCATCGAGTTTCTCGACGGCTATCCATTTTTCGTGGCGCGCGTCGAGCCGATACCCGAATCGCAGGAACAGAGCACAGAAATCGAGGCCCGCCTCGTCAATCTGCGCAATCTGGCACTCGAAGTCCTGCAACTGTTGCCGCAGACCCCGGCCGAGCTGGTCAATGCCGTACAGAGCGTGACCGCGGCGCCGGCGCTCACCGATCTGATCGCCAGCTTTATGGACATCACCCCGGTCGAGAAGCAGGAGATCCTCGAAACAATCGCGATCGAGCGCCGCCTCGAGCGCGTCTCGGACCTCTTGGCGCACCGGCTCGAAGTGTTGCGGCTGTCGCGCCAGATCAGCGACCGCACCAAGGAGACGATCGACGATCGCCAGCGCGAATTCCTGCTGCGCGAGCAGTTGAAAACGATCCAGCAGGAATTGGGCGAGGGCGACGACGCCAAGAGCCAGGAGATCGCCGAGCTGCGGCGCAAGATCGAGGCGGCCAAGATGCCGCCCGACATCGAGGCGCACGCCCGGAAGGAGGTGGGACGGCTCGAGCGCATGCCGGAGGCTGCCGGCGAATATTCGATGGCGCGCACCTATGTGGAATGGCTGATCGAGCTGCCCTGGGCGGTCGAAGACGAGCCGCCGATCGACATCGCCGAGGCGCGCCGCATTCTCGACGAGGACCATTACGGCCTCAAAAAGATCAAGCGGCGCATCCTCGAATATCTCGCGATCCACAAGCTCAACCCCGAGGGCCGCAGCCCGATCCTGTGCTTTGTCGGGCCGCCCGGGGTTGGCAAGACCTCGCTCGGCCAGTCGATCGCGCGCGCCACGGGCCGCAAATTCGTCCGGGTCAGCCTTGGCGGGGTGCATGACGAAGCCGAGATCCGCGGCCATCGCCGCACCTATATCGGCGCGCTGCCGGGCAACATCCTGCAAGGCATCCGCCGCGCCGGCAGCCGCCAATGCGTGATGATGCTCGACGAGATCGACAAGCTCGGCCGCGGCTTTCAGGGCGACCCCAACTCGGCGCTCCTCGAAGTCCTCGATCCCGAGCAGAACTCGACCTTTCGCGACAATTACCTGGGCGTTGAGTTCGACCTCTCTCGGGTGATGTTCATCACCACCGCGAACGTGCTCGACAGCGTCCCGGGGCCCCTTCGGGACCGCATGGAGGTCATCGATCTGCCGGGCTACACCGAGGACGAGAAATTCGAGATCGCGCGGCGCTATCTCGTCGCCCGCCAGCTCGCCGCCAACGGCCTCGCCGCCGAAGAGGCCGAGATCAGCGACGACGCCTTGCATGCGATCATCCACGACTACACGCGCGAAGCCGGGGTGCGCAACCTCGAGCGCGAGATCGGCACAGCGCTGCGCAGCGCCGCGATGAGGATCGCCGAGGACAGCGCCGCCCAAATCCGCATCGCGCCCGAGGATCTACACGAGATCCTCGGGCCGCCGCGGTTCGAGAGCGAGGTGGCGATGCGCACCAGCACCCCCGGGGTTGCGACCGGTCTCTTCTGGACCCCGGTCGGCGGTGGCATCCTGTTTGTTGAGGCATCCCGCATCCCCGGCAAGGGCGGCCTCATCCTGACCGGGCAACTGGGCGAGGTGATGAGGGAGAGCGCACAGGCCGCGCTGTCCCTGGTCAAGGGCAAGGCCTTGGGCCTCGGCATCGACGCCAAGCTCTTTGACAACAGCGACATTCACATCCACATCCCGGCCGGCGCGATCCCCAAGGACGGCCCCTCCGCCGGGGTGGCGATCTTTACCGCGCTCGTTTCCTTATTGACCGGCCGCACCGTCAAGAGCGACACCGCGATGACTGGCGAAATCAGTCTGCGCGGCCTCGTCCTCCCGGTCGGCGGCATCAAGGAAAAAATCGTCGCCGCCGCCGGCGCCGGCCTCGGCACCGTCATCCTGCCGGCCCGCAACCGCCGGGATTACGAGGAGATCCCCGAAGCCGCCCGCGACGCGCTCCACTTCATCTGGGCCGAGAAGGTCGAGGACGTCATCGCCGCCGCGCTCGAACCCGCCGCCGCGCCCGCGCTCGAACCGGCCGCGGATTGAACTAGCGGCAATCGATCTGGCGTCCGGCGATCTCGCAGCGGGCGATGACGCTATCGTCGGGCGCGTAGAGCGTGCCGGTCCACCCGGCGCCCGCCCGCTCCATGATGAAATAGCCGAAGCGCTCGGT
>DASYZD010000040.1:0-5817 GCA_035946655.1 Allostellaceae bacterium
ATCGTTGAAGCCCTGGTCGTCGAAATGGCGGTCCATGCGGTCGAGCCAGGGCGCGATCCAGCCGCCGCCCGATTCCAAAAAGCCGATGCGGATTTTCGGGTGCTTCTCGCACACCCCGCCCCAAATCACCGCGAGGCAGGCCAGCATCATCTCCATCGTGTGCGAAACGATGTGCTTGGCGGCGCGGCCCTCGAAGCGGTCGATGCCCACCGTCGGCATGCCGGAGGAACCGCCCTCGTGGAACCCGATCGCAAAATCGAGATCCTCGGCGGCCGCCCAGAACGGCTCGTACATGGGATCGCTGATCATCTTGTTTTCGTGGTAGGGGTTGGGCCGCAGGAAGCCGCCCTTGAAGCCGAGCTCCTTCCTGGCAAAGCGCATCTCCTCGACCGCATGCGGCACCGACTGCATCGGCAGCATGGCGATCCCGAACAGGCGGTCGGGGTAGGGCTTGCAATAATCGGCGAGCCAGCGGTTGTAGGCGCGGCAGAGCGCGGCGGCGAGCCCGGGCTCGTGCACCGCCCCGGCGAAGAGCCCCATGCTCGGATAAAGAAAGGCGGCGTCGATCCCGTCCAGATCCATGTCCGGGATGCGCTTATGCGGGTCGAACCCGCCGGGGCGGCCGTCCTCGTATTTCAGTTCGGCGGCCTTGACCGCGCCCTGGCGCGCGCCGACCCCGCCGATCCCGCCCATGCCCTGCTCGCTGCCCAAGAGCTGCTGCTCGACCAGGAGCTTTTCCTTGCCGGTCTGATTATCGGTGACGAGCCTGGGGGCGCGGTCGCGGAACTTCGGGTCCATGTATTTGGCCCAGAGATCCAAGGGCTCCAGGATGTGCCCATCGGCGTCGATGACGTTATAGGCGCGGCTCATCGGGGTTTCTCCATGGTGAAATCCGGGGGCTCGGTCATGCTAGCGCAGCCGCCGCCGCAACGCGATGCGGAATGTCGTTCAGAATATCGAACATGTCGGTGGCGCATGCCGCTGCGGGGTGGGGTGGACTAGCGTGCGGCGGGTCGTGTTAATCTTAGCCGGTTGAAAATCGACAACTCCGGGCAACTGCGAGGGAGGAGACCAGGCATGGCGCAATCGGCCGCGGCGGCCCAAACGATCGAAGGTTTCGTCGGAGAGACGATGGACGGGGCGCGGATGGGCTCGATCCATTGGCGGGTGCTGGCGCTGGTCTCGTCAGGTCTGTTCTTCGACGTGATGGACTTCACGATCTTTGGCGCGCTGGTTCCGGACCTACTGAAGAGCGGGTTTGTCACCGGAGCGCAGGTCCCCTGGATCGGCAGCGTCACGGTTGCCGGCCTCTTCGTCGGTTCGCTCGGCCAAGGCGAGTTCACCGACCGATTCGGGCGGAAGGCGGTCTACCAGTTCAACCTGCTCTTGTTCGGCCTGGCGACGATCATCGCCGCCCTGCCGCCGATCCCAAGTATCGGTTTCAACCCCGGCTACAATTGGCTTCTCGTCTTTCGCTTCTTCGCCGGGGTCGGGCTCGGCGCCGAGCAGCCGCTGTGCTACTCCTACGTCGCCGAATATTCGCCGAAGAACATTCGCGGCCGCCTCACCGCGTTCATGCAGTTCATCGGCGGCGCCTGGCCGTGGCCGCTCGGCGTCCTCTTGACCCTTGCCTTCCGCGATTCGATCGGCTGGCGCGGCATCTGGATCATCATCGGCGTCGGCGCCCTCGTCGTGTTCGTGCTGCGCTTTTCCTTGCCCGAGTCGCCGCGCTGGCTGGCGACGCACGGCCAGGGTCAGCGGGCGCTCGACCTGTTGCAGCGGATGGGGCTGCGCTCGGTGCCGCTCAATACGCTGAGGGCGGACGCGGCGAGCAGCGCCCACAGCGATCCGTTCGGCGTCGTGTTGCGCCAATATCCCGGGCGGATTATCGCCGGGATGGCGTGCTTCTACGCCTTCTTCTCGATCGCGCTCGGGCTCGGCGCCTGGCTCCCCAACATCCTGGTCGAGCGCGGCTTCACGATCGCCAAGTCGCTCAACTCGATCTTCTGGATCACCCTCGCCTTCCCGATCGCCAGCGCCTTCATGATGTATTCGCTCGAGCGCTTCGGCCGCAAACCGACCGCGGTCATCGCCTTTATCCTGACCGGCATCTTCGGTCTGTGGTGGGCCAACGCGGGGAGCGAGACGATGGTGCTGGCGGTCGGCTTCGTGATGATCTTTTTCACCCAGCTGGCCGGCAATTCCGCGATCATCTTCATCTCCGAAGTGTTCCCGACCAACGCGCGGGCCTCGGGCTTTGGGCTGTGCGCCGCGGCCGGCCGCGTCGGTGCCTTTGTCGCGATCCCGTCAATCCTGTGGATCAAGAACGGCTGGGGCCTCAATGCCGTATTCATTGCGATGGCGATCATGGTGGCGATCGCCGCCTTCGCGGTGACCCAGGTCGGCCCCGAGGCGAAGCGCCTCTCGCTCGACGAGCTCGCCCCGCCGACCGGGTGAGGCAGGGAGCCGTCCGGGCCTAACTCACCCGCCGTTCCTCGACGACGATCGTGTCGAGGATGGCTTCCTCTTCGTACATCCAGCGGGTGAGCAGCCCGGCGATCACCGCGCCGGCGATCGGCGCCAGCCAGAACAGCCAGAGCTGGCCGATGTAGGGGCCGCCGGCAAACAGCGCCGGCCCGGTGCTGCGCGCCGGGTTGACCGAGGTGTTGGTGACCGGGATCGTCACCAGATGGATCAATGTCAAGGCAAGGCCGATCGGGATGCCGGCAAACCCGGTCGCGGCGCCTTTCGATGTGGTTCCGATGATGATGAACAGGAAAAAGAAGGTCGCCAGGATCTCGGTGACGAAGCAGGCCGCCAGGCTGTACTTGCCGGGGCTGAGGGCGCCGTAGCCATTGCTGGCGAACCCGCCCGCCACCCAGTTGGGCTTGCCCGACGCGATCATATAAAGCACCGCAGCCGCCAGGATGGCGCCGACAACCTGGGCGATCACATAGGGAACGACGTGCTTGGTCGCACAGCGGCCCCCGACCCATAGGCCGATCGTGACCGCCGGATTGAAGTGCCCGCCCGAGATATGACCGAGCGCATAGGCCATGGTCAGCACCGTCAGGCCGAACGCGAACGCGACCCCAAGAAAGCCGATCCCGAGGCTCGGAAAGCCCGCGGCCAGAACGGCGCTGCCGCAGCCTCCAAAGGTCAACCAGAACGTTCCAAAAAACTCGGCGACGACGCGCCGGGACATGTCGCTATCCATGTTTCCCCCTCGGGTGCGCTATCGGCTCCCTGTGATAGCGAATCGCCGAAATTGTCTTCACCTGCAAGTTGAAACGATATCGACCTTCACTCGTTCCCTCGTGGAGGTTGAATTTCACCCGGTGAGGGGCGCTTGCCACCCGTCGCCTCCAACAGGATGCGGCGCCGGCCGGCCGGCGCTTGCCCGGCAGTAAGCGCCGGCATAAATTCAGCACCAAAGCAGAGGCAAGACGTGGCTTATCAGTTGACCAATTCTCGCGAGGTGCTCGCCTATTTCGCGGCGCAAGCGATCCGAATCGCGGCGATCTACCTGCTATCGTCGCTCAACGTGCTGGTACCACTGTACAAGTGGGCCTACAGCACCGGCGGTAGCCTGGCAGTATTGCCGGTTTCATTCGGCCTCAGCCTGATGTGGATGGGGCTGGCGCTACCGCTATTCCTGATCGGACGGGGCATCCTCGAAGGTGTGCCCGCAATCGTGGCGGCTGCCGGGCGGGCGGGCGCGATCACGACCACCGCAGCGGAAATCGGCGCCTATGTCGTCGCCCACCTGATCGGTATCCTCGTCGTGATGTCGCTCTCTTCGCTGGTGTTGTTCGCGGTTTACGCCTCTCTCTACCGCGCCGGGTCGCCGGGATCCGCCCGATTGTTGGGGCTGGCCGTCTCGATAATCGCGACCGTAGCGGTCTTTCTGATCTTTGTGGCTCTGCGGCGCGCCTTTACCGGTGCACGGCAGCCCGGCCGAACGTGAGGCGCCTCACCCTCGCCCCACCGCCTGCCGCTTGACCAGCTCGGGCGTCGGTTTGGGCATTGGTGCGTCGGCCTCCCCGGCGCGGGCGAGCTTGACCAGCGCCTGCATCAGCCCGGCGACGCCCCTGAGGCGCGCTTCCGGGTCTTCCCAATTGCGCAGGTAGACGAGCCGCTGGTCGGGCCGCAACCGCAGCGTCCCAGCGTGTTTCTGGATCAGTTCGACGAGCCCCGCCGGGTTGGCGAAGCGGTTGCCGCGCAAGGTGATGACCGCGCCCTTGGGCCCGGCCTCGACGCGCTCGATCCCGGCTTCGCGGCACCACCGCTTGATCGCGATAATCTGGAGGAGGTTCTCGACCTCCGTGGGCAGCTTGCCGAAGCGGTCGATCAGCTCGGCGGCGAAGGCGTCGAGTTCGCGCCGCCCGCCTAACTGGGCGATGCGCCGGTAGAGCCCGAGCCTGACGCCGAGATCGGCGACATAGGCTTCCGGGATAAGGACCGGCGTGCCGATCGTGATTTGCGGGCTCCACTCCTCGGCGGCACCATCATCGCCCGCCGCCCCAACGCCATTTGGGCCGGCGGTTTTGGCGGTGGCGACGGCTTCTTCGAGCATGTGCTGATAGAGCTCGATGCCGACTTCGCGGATGTGGCCGGATTGCTCGTCGCCGAGGAGGTTGCCGGCGCCCCGGATGTCGAGATCGTGGCTCGCCAGCTGGAACCCGGCGCCCAGCGTATCCAAGGTCTGCATCACTTCCAAGCGGCGCAGCGCGGTCGGCGCCAGCTGCTTTTTCTCGGGCAGCGTCAGATAGCAATAGGCGCGCACCTTGCTGCGGCCGATCCGCCCGCGCAGCTGGTAGAGCTGGGCGAGCCCGAACATGTCGGCGCGGTGCACGATAAGGGTATTGGCCGAGGGGATGTCGAGCCCGGATTCGATGATATTGGTCGACAGGAGGAGATCGTAGGCGCGTTCGTCGAAGGCCGTCATCACGGTTTCGAGCTCGACCGGAGCCATCCGGCCATGCGCCGTCGCGACGCGGATCTCCGGCACCATCTTGCGCAATTCCTCGCGCACCTCGTCGAGATCGGCGATGCGCGGCGCGACGTAAAAGATCTGCCCGCCGCGGTCGCGCTCGCGCAGGATCGCCTCGCGCACGACGACGGCGTCGAACGGGGTAACAAAGGTGCGAACCGCGAGGCGGTCGATCGGCGGGGTGGCGATGATGCTCATCTCGCGCACCCCGGAGAGCGCCAGCTGCAAGGTGCGCGGGATCGGTGTCGCGGTCAGGGTCAAGACATGCACATCGGCCTTCAATTGTTTCAGCCGTTCCTTCTGCGCGACGCCGAAATGCTGCTCCTCGTCGACGACGACGAGCGCGAGATGGGCGAAATGCACATCCTTGGCGAGAAGCGCATGGGTGCCGACCACGATCTCGATCCTGCCCTCGGCAAGGTCGTTCTTGATCTGCTTTGCGTCCTTGGGTGCGACAAGGCGCGACAATTGCGCGATCCGGACCGGCAGCCCGGCGAAGCGCTCCATAAAGGTGCGGGTGTGCTGGCGCGCCAAGAGGGTCGTCGGCACGATGACGGCGACCTGCCCGCCGGCAAAGGCGGTGATGAAGGCGGCGCGCAACGCCACCTCGGTCTTGCCGAAGCCAACGTCGCCGCAGACCAGGCGGTCCATCGGTTTCCCCGACACCATGTCGCCGAGCGTCTCTTCGATGGCGCGCAGCTGGTCCTCGGTCTCGGGGTAGGGAAAGCGCGCGGCGAACTCCTCGTAGAGCCCCTCGGGCGGCGCCAGGGTTTCGCCGGGCCGCAGCTGGCGCTCGGCGGCGATGCGGATGAGCTCGCCGGCGA
>DASYZD010000041.1:0-8145 GCA_035946655.1 Allostellaceae bacterium
CATCGAGCCCATGTTGAGGGAGCACATCTCGGGCTTGGCGCGCAGCGGTGCCGCCAGGCGCTCGTCGAGGGTCATGCCGTGGCCGCCGCCGGTGGTGATGTTGACGACGGCGTTGGTCGCCTGCTTGATGCGCGGCAGGAACTGCATAAAGACATCGGGGTCGGGGGTCGGACGGCCGTCCTTGGGGTCGCGCGCGTGGAGATGGAGGATCGCGGCGCCGGCCTCGGCCGCGGCGATCGCGTCCTTCGCCACCTCGTCCGGGCTGAGCGGCAGATAGGGGCTCATCGTCGGGGTATGGATCGACCCCGTGACGGCGCAGGTGATGACGACTTTGCTGCGCAACGGCATCGCGTTCCTCCGCTCTAAAACAGTCATCCCCAGTGTGACCCGGGGATCTATAGATTGCCGGGTCAAGCCCGGCAATGACGTATAAAAAGCGAGGGCCGGTCAGCTATGCGCGCGGATGAATTCGCACACCTTGGGGTAAGTTTCGTTCTGCCAGCGGCGGCCGTGGAAGACGCCGTAATGGCCGACATTGCGCTGCAGGTGGTGGGTCTTTTTCACCGGCGCGAGGTTGCGGCATAGAGCGTGCGCGGCGACGGTCTGGCCGGGGCCGCAAATGTCGTCGCGCTCGCCCTCGACGGTCATCAGCGCGGTGTCCCGGATCGCGCCGGGATCGACCAATTGCCCGCGCACCACGAAGCTCCCGTGCGCCAGATCCTGGCGCTGGAACACCCGCTCCATCGTGTCCAGATAGAAATCGGCCGGCAGATCCATGACCGTCGAGTATTCGTCATAAAAGGCGCGGGCCGCCGCCGCGCTGTCCCCGTCGCCCGCGGCAAGCTGGCGGAACATCCGCCAATGCGCGTCGATGTGGCGGTCGGGGTTCATGCTGAGAAACCCGGCCAGTTGCAGAAACCCGGGATAGACGCGGCGGAAGGCGCCCGGATAGCGCGCCGGCACGGTGGTGATCACCATCTGCTCGAACCAGGCGAGCGAATGCGAGAGGGCAAAGCGGTTGACCTCGGTCGGGTTGGCTTGCGGATCGATCGGGCCACCCATCAGCACCATCGAGGCCGGCCGGCAGGAGTCCTCGGCCGCCGCCATCAGCGACACCGCCGCCAGCACCGGGACCGAGGGCTGGCATACCGCCATGACATGGGTGCCGGGCCCGACGCGGTGGATGAAATCGACGACGAGCGCGATCATGTCGTCGAGGCCGAACCGTCCCTCCGCGACCGGCACGGCGCGCGCGTTGATCCAGTCGGTCAGGTAGACGTCATGGTCGGGCAGCGCAGCTTCGACGGTGCCGCGCAGCAAGGTCGCGAAATGGCCGGAGAGCGGCGCCACCATCAGCAGCTTTGGCTGGACCGGCGCCGCCGCCTTCTTGAAATGCAGGAGCCGGCAGAACGGGTGAACCGCGACCACTTCTTCGCTGACCAGGGTCTCGGCCCCGTCAACCGTGACCCGGTCGATGCCGAAGGCGGGGCGCTCATGCGACAGCCGCGTGTCGGAAAACAGGCTCATCGCCGCGACCGCGCCGCGCACCAGCGGCAGATCGCCGGCCATCGACCAGGGCAGCGGCCAGGGCCGGTCGAGGAGGTCGCGGACCGCCTCGGCGAAGAACCGCACCGGAGCCAGCGCGTCGCATTGAGCCTGATAGGCGTAATAAATCATGGTCCCTCAACTGAGAGCCGCCGCACCTCGATAAGGATGCGGAGCGGCCGTTTCACTCGGCAATATATGGTAGGCCGACGACCCCCCGTGACGCGGCGCCGTCCGCGACAGCCCGAGCGACGGCGCTTCGCGGGCCGCGATCCGGCCTCAAATCAAACGTAAAATCAATCCGATAAAACGCATACCGGCACCGCCGTCGGGGGTGGGCGGGCGCGGGCGGCGGCTTATTTCCGCCGGAAGCCCGTCGCGCTCCAGATGCAGAGAATGAGCGCGGCCACAAGGCAGGGGCCCATCACCCCCCATGCGGTGACACGGATCTCGAACGAGGCTGGCTCGGGTGTCAGCGTCGAGAAGGGATGGAGGACATAGGTGACCGTCCAAAACACCATCCACAGCACAACCAGGCTGATGACGAGTCGCAGAAATCCGCGGCGCAGGCTCATCTTGTCGCCCGTCGTCCGCCGCTCGGTGACGATCGCCGCCGGTCGCGCGGGCGGCGGGCTAGCGGCGGCCTCCTGCATCGGCGTCCGCAAGGACGGCACTGAAATTGCTGTATCCATGCGCTGTAATATTCCTTTTCATAAAAACGGCGCTACCAGAAAACAAAAAATCGCAGCGGGATAGCATTGGCGGCGCGAATGTCGCTTAAGTAATCGCATTGACTCCTGAGCCGGCGGCGCGGCGTTTTGTCGGCAGGGCGCGGACGCCTCAGCGCGGCGGGGCGGCAAGGCCGCCGCGCAGCTGATGCACGACGACCCCGAGCCGGCGCGGCGGCGGGGCCAGCCATAAAGGATGCGCCAGGCTCGTCGCCACGTCATCTTCGCCGGCCTGCCAGCGGCGCCGCACCGCCTCGGCGGAGAAATCGACCGCCTTCCGGGCGAGGTCGTCGGCACTGCCCTCGTGCACCAGATGGAGGATCGTCATTGTCGCGAGGCTCGCCTCGGCGAGGCATTTCTTGATTTCCGAATCGCCCCGCAGCGCCGGCGGCACGCGCTCGCCCAAGAGCGCGATCATCCGGCGCAGATCGTGGTTGCGTCGCACCGCAGCGATCTCGCGCGCCGAGCGGCTGACCCCGCCGCTGCTGCCTGGGGCCGGATCGTAGCCGTCGACGACAAAGCACAGCGTATCGGCCGGCCGCGCGTCGTCGAGCGTGGCGACGCTGACCGCGCTCCCGCCATAGCGCTGAGTGTCGATCACAGTCGGCGGCAGGCCAGGCAGAATCGCGCTCGCCAGCACATGATCGGGACCGATCACGTGGCGGTCGTTGTCGAAATAGGTTTCCGTGCCGGTGACTAGGTTGACCGCGCCGAGGACGATCCGCACCGAGCCCGAATTGAGCCGGTCAAAATCGACCGCGCCGGCGACCAGCTCGCGCAATTCGCCCGGAGTGACGACCGGGGTGACGCCCGGCCGGCCGCGCGCCGCGCCCGCTACCCAGCTGAGGCCGAGGTCGGCGATAAAGTGGCGCAGTTTGCCGCGCAGGCGGCGCTCGCCCCCGGCCGCGACCCGGCGGCTCAGCTCCTGCCAGAATTGGCGCAACCGGAAAATGCGTTCATGTGGCAGGTTGCCGGCGATGATCGCGGCATTGACCGCGCCGATCGCGGTGCCGGCGATCCAGTTGGGCCGGACGCCGCGAGTCTCGAGCGCGGCATAGGCACCCGCCTGATACGCTCCAAGCGCGCTACCGCCCGACAGCACCAGCGCGATCCGATCGAAACGGGCCAAGCTCTTGTCGGATCGCGTGCGCTCCAAGCTCTGCTCCCTCTATGACCGAGCATCATCATAAGGGGACGAAACCGGGCGTCCAGTACTCGAAGCGAATTTTCGACCAATCCTGATTTGCGAAAGGCTTAGGCGGAACCGTCTGGAGATATTCGGCGATCGCGGCGCGGTCGTCGTCGGTCAGCTCGGCGGTGTCCCGGACGACCTCGCTCATGGCGCCGCCGACGAAGTCGAAATCCGGGGTCATGCCCGTTTTCAACAGGGCGAGGATGTCCGCTTCGCTCCAATCGCCGATGCCGGTCTGTTTGTCCTGGGTGATGTTCGGCACCTTCTTGCCGTCCGGACCGTCGGGGGTCCCGGCGAGAAACCCATTGGGGTCGGGCGACCCCAGCGGACTGCGCGGCGTATGGCATTCGCCGCAATGGGCGAGCGCGGTCACCAGGTAGGCGCCGCGGTTGTAGGCGGCGCTCCTCCCGGGTGCGGGCCGAAACGGGCCCGGCTGGAAAAAAAGGAGCTTCCAGCCGGTTTGCAGCTTGCGCCAGGAGACCGGAAACGGGAGGTCGTGCGGCCGGTCGGGTTGATGCACCGCCGGCAGGGAAAAGAGATACGCCTTGATCGCCAGCGCATCCGCGTCGGTGATCAGGGTAAAGCTCGGGTAGGGAAATGCCGGGAAATAATTGGCGCCGTCGGGGCGCACTCCCTCACGCAATGCGCGCGCGAATTGCGCGTCGTTCCAGCGGCCGATGCCGGTCTCCGGATCGGGGGTGATGTTCGGGGTGTAGAACGTACCGAACGGCGTCCTCAGCGCCACCCCGCCGGCATAGGGCTGACCGCCATGGGCGCTGTCGGTGTGGCAATTGGCGCATCCCGCCGCGGTGGCAAGATAGGCGCCGCGCGCGACCGCGTCCGGGCCCGCAGCGCCGGCGGGCTCCGCCAAGAGCAGGACGGCGCAGGCGGAGACCCTTACTGCAATTTTGCGCGGAACGTATCGTGGCAGGCGCTGCAGACGGCGAGTTCCTTGAAAGCGACCTCTACCTTCGTTTTATCGCCGCTCCTGATCGCCGCGTCGAGCGCTGCGACCTGGTCAACAACCTTCTTGTCGGCCGCCAGGAATTTGTCGCCTTCGCTCCAAACCTCCGGTTTTGGCGCGTACTTGCCATCGGGATTGGGCCCTTCCGTTCCCGGCGGGAAATAATTCGGCACTGTCGGGACCGTTTTGGCCAAGGATCCGACGGCCGCTGATGCCGCGGCCTGGTCGGCTTTATCCTGTAAATAGTTCCTGATGACGAGCCATTGGCGACCCTGGTCGATCATAAGGTCCTGCCGATCCTGGAGGATCTGTTGCTTCTCGGCTGCCAGCGCATTCATCGAGCTGGCCGCCCCGATCGCGAACACCGCAGCGAACGCCAGCAATTTTAACAATGATCGCATGTTCCTCCCCCTTCCGCCCGCGATTTTCCTGGTTGCGTTGGCAGGCCTCTCAGATTTACGGCACCGGCGACGGAAAGCAACCGGGATCGCACCGCAATCCCCCCGCTCACCGTTACGTGATCGGCACCTCGATATGGGTCTTGAACCCCGGCCGGTCGCGCAGGCGGTCGTACCAGGCCCGCAGCTTGGGCATCGCCGGCCGCTCGATCGGAAAGGTGAACCAGCGATAGATCTGGGTGCCGAGCACGATCTCCGCGAGGCTCAGCCGGGGGCCGGCGAGATAGGGCTGCTCCTTGACCGCGTCCTCGACGATCGTCCAGGCGAGGAGCGCCCGCCGCCGGGCGGCCTCGATCGCGGCGGCGTCGCGGGACTCCGGCGTGCTGCGCACGAGGCCGAACAGCAATTGCCCCATCGGGCCGCCGACCACCGACAATTGCCAATCCATCCAGCGCTCGACATGGGTGCGCTCGGCCGGGTCCTTCGGATAGAGGTGCTCGCCGTCGCGGGTTGCGGCCAGATAGCGACAGATCGTGTTGGATTCCCACATCACCAGGTCGCCGTCGATGACCGTGGGTACGAGACCGTTCGGGTTGAGCTTCAGATAGTCGGGATCGCGATTGCCGCCGAACGGGCCGCCGTGATCGACCCGGTCGAACGGGATGTTCAATTCGGCGCAGCACCACAGCACCTTCTGCACGTTCGACGAGCTTGCGCGTCCCCAAATCTTCAGCATCGCCAGCCTCCTCCCGTCGGGTGCGTCATGGAGCCTCAGATTTTTCGAGAGCGCAACCACTCCCGGCCGGTCCCGGTGTATGCTCTCCGGCGCGTTATCGGCCGCTATCGTGACAGGACCGCATGAACAGATTTGCATTTGGCTTGTTCGTTCTCGCGCTAATCCCGGCCACCGCCTGGGCGAGCCAGCAAGGCCTGCTGGTCGTGAAAAACTGGAACGCGATGGATCAATGCGCGAAAGAGGCCCAGGCGGCGTTCCCCGATTTTACCGCCGAGGCCTATGCCAAGCGCGACGCCAAGGAAAAGGAATGCCTGCAGGCGAAAAACCTGGCGCCGCGCGCGCCGCTGGTTCCGGGACGGTGAGCCGGCGGCTTCGAGGGGCCGTACTGATCGCGCTCGCCGCATTCGCGGCATCGCCGGGGATTGCCGCGCCGTCATCCCAAGCCGAGGGCGAGCACGGCATGGTCGTCACCTCGCAGCACGAGGCCAGCGCGGTCGGGCGGCAAATTCTCGCCGCCGGCGGCAACGCGGTCGATGCGGCCGTCGCGGTCGGGTATGCACTGGCCGTCACCGAGCCGTGCTGCGGCAATATCGGCGGCGGCGGGTTCATGCTGATCCACCGCGCCGAGGGCGGCGACACGGTGATCAATTTCCGCGAAACCGCGCCGCAGGCGGCGACGCCGGGGATGTTCGTCGACCCTTCGGGCGCGGTGATGCGCGAGGCGAGCCTCAACGGGTATCGTGCCATCGGCGTGCCGGGCACGGTGATGGGGCTCGACGGCGCGCTTATCAAATACGGCCGCCTCGGGCGCGCCGCGGTGATGGCGCCGGCGATTGCGCTGGCCCGCGACGGCTTTGTGCTCGGGGCCGCGGATGCCGCGACCCTCGCAGCAAAGGCCGCGCGGCTGGCCAAGGATCCCGAGGCCGCCCGCATCTTCCTGCGCCCCGACGGCACGCCCTATCAGCCGGGCGAGCGGCTCGTCCAGTCCGATCTCGCAGCGGTGTTGATGCTGATTGCGGCGCGGGGACCCGATGCCTTTTACCGCGGCCCGATCGCGGCCGCCGTCGCGGCGGCAGCGGTCGTGCACGGCGGCATCCTCAGCCCAGAGGATTTCGCCGCCTACCATGTCACCGAGGCGGCGCCGGTCAGCTGCTCCTATCGCGGGTATCAGGTCCTCTCGGCGCCGCCGCCGAGCGCCGGCGGCATCATCCTGTGCGAGATACTGGGCGTGCTCTCGGGCTGGGATCTCGCCGCATCCGGCGCCGGCTCGCCCCAATCGCTGCATCTGATGGCCGAGGCGATGCGCCATGCCTATGTCGATCGCAACAGCGCGCTGGGCGACCCGGAATTTGTCGCCGATCCGCGCGAACGCCTGCTGTCGCCCGGCTACGCCGCCGCGATCCGCGCCGCGATCGACCCGGAAAAGGCGACCCCGTCGGCCGCGCTCGGCCCCGGCATCGAGCCGCACGAAAGGGCCGAGACCACCCATTATTCGATCGTCGATGGCGAGGGAAACGCGGTTGCGGTCACCTATACGCTCAATGGATATTTCGGCGCCGGCGTGGTGGCGCCCGGCACCGGGTTTCTCCTCAACGATGAAATGGACGATTTCACCGCAAAGCCGGGGGCGCCCAACCTCTTCGGTCTGGTGCAGGGCACGGCAAACGCGATCGCGCCCGGCAAGCGGCCGCTCTCCTCGATGACCCCGACGATTGTCGAGAGGGATGGAAGGCCGGTGCTGGTGCTCGGCAGCCCCGGCGGTCCGCGGATCATCACCGCGGTCATGGAGACTTTGACCAACATTCTCGATTTCGGGATGGCGCCGCAGAAGGCGGTCGCGGCGCCGCGGTTTCATCACCAGTGGCTGCCCGACACGCTGTATGTCGAGCGCGGCGGCTTTCCCGCGGCGACGCTCGCGGCGCTGCGCGAGCGCGGCTATCGCCTCGCCGAACAACCACCCTGGGGCGCGGTCGAACTGGTCGCGGTCAACCCCAATGGCGACCCCGGCGGCAAGCTCCTCGGGGTCAACGACCCGCGCCGGCCATCCGGATCGGCGATCGGATATTGAGCGTGGCCATGCGCTATTCGCCCCTCGTCGAGCGGAACGCCGGCCACGGCGCCGGCGCCTGGGCCGTTCACATCGAGGCCCGGCGGCGGCAAGAGGCCGGCGAGGACATCATCTTTCTGACCGTCGGCGATCCCGATCAGGAGCCGCCCGCCGCGGTTATCGAGGCGACCGTCGCCTCGCTCCGCGCCCATCGCACCGGTTATGCGCCGATCCTCGGCTATCCGGCGGTGCGCCAGGCGATCGCGGCGCGGGTCGGGCGGCGCACCGGGCAGACCTGCGCTGCCGACAATGTCGCGGTCGTGCCGGGAACCCAGGGCGGGCTCTATTGCGCGCTGCAATGTCTCGCCGGCCCGGGCGACGAGGTAATCGTTTCCGAGCCGATCTACGCCACCTATGAAGGCGTCGTCGGGGCGAGCGGCGCCCGCATGGTCAGCGTGAGTTTGCGGCCCGACACCGGATTTCACCCCGATCTCGACGCCCTCTCCGCCGCGGTCACGCCCAAGAGCCGCGTGAT
>DASYZD010000042.1:0-1929 GCA_035946655.1 Allostellaceae bacterium
ATAATTCGGGTCGGCGACCGCGGCCGGGACATAGTCGAAGGAAGAAATCGCGCCGAGGCTGATCCCCCTCAGCGCCCCTACATTGGGAAAGGCATCGCCGGCGAAGATGCGCCAGGCATTGCCGGCGAATTTCGTCTCGAGCGCGGCGAAGATGGTCCCGTTTGGAAAGCCGAAACCGACCGCGTCCCACTCCGCGATCTCGATCGGGGTCGGGCTGTGGTCGAGCCCGCCGGAGGAGGCGGCATGCGCGAAGAACCGGTTCGGCCAGGTCGGGCCCGGGATCGCGGCGAACCAGTTGTCGCAGACGGCGAACGCCCTCGCCAAGGCATTGAGCACCGGCAGCTGCGCCGGCGAGCAGCATTTCATGATGTCGCCGAAATTGCCGGGCGCGTTGCCCTCGTGCGGCGACGGCGAGGCCGCGTAATCGGCGACAAAGCCGCTGTTGTCGATAGCGGGATAGGCGCCGCCTGCCTGATAGGCCGCGCCCGGCCCGCAAAGCTGCGCCAGCACGTCGGGAAATTCGTGCCCGGGATCGACCGGCATGGTGTCGAGGGCCGGCTGCGCCACCGCATAGCTGTGGCCCTGATAGAGGTTCGATTCCGTGCCCTGGAGCCCGTTGACCGTGGTCGTCTGGCCGGTCGCGGCGTCGGTTCCGGTGATCCCGGAAAAGCCCAGCATGTGGTCGAACGAGCGGTTCTCCAGCATCAGCACGAAGACGTTGGTGATCGGCGGCATCGGGCCATCCTCCCGCTATCGGGCAGTCAATCGGCCGCTTCGGTCGGAATGAATTCGAAATCCTCGACCGGCACGGGGTCGAACAGCGCCTTGTGCTGCTGCTGCGGCAGCGGCCACAGCAGCGGGTGCGCCTGGTCGCCCGTGTACCAGTTCTTGCACCCTCCCACCCAGACCGTGCCGGGGAAGGCGGCGCCCAACCGGGCGAGGAATTTCTCGGTCGCCGCGACGGTCGGCGCGACGGCGGCGCGGCGGGCGCGCGCCTCGGTGACGAGGCGCATGATGCAGGCGATCTCCTGGTCGAGGCCGAGCGGCACCGGCACGTTGTTGACCGGGCCGAAGGGCCCATAGAGCATGAACAGGTTCGGGAAGCCCGGCAGCGCGATGCCGCCGTAGGAATAGATCTGCTCGCGCCAGGCTTCCTCGATCGTAACCCCGTTCAGCCCCGTGACCCGCATCGGCCGCATATAGGCGTGCGCGTCGAAGCCGGTGGCGTAGACGACGACATCAAGCTCTTCGCGCGATCTGTCGGCCATCACCAGCCCTTCGGGCACGATGCGGGCGATCTCGCCCTTGACGATGCGCACGTTCGGCAGCTGCACCGCCGCGTAATAATTCTTGTCGGATTTCGGGATGCGGGTGCAGCCGAGATTGTAGTCGGGGGTCAGTTTCTTCTTCAGCTCCGGGTCCTCGACGATGTCGAGATAGGAGCGGAATTCCCGCTCCATCGCCTCGCGCTGCGGCCCGGGTACGAGGCGCCAACGGTCGCTCTCATTGATCAATTGCCACAGCCGCTGCTGCTCGCGGCCGTAGCCGCCGGGGAGCCGCAGCTTCGCGCGTTCCCACCAGGTCGTGTGCGGGTTCTCGCGGATATGCACCCATTGCGCGCGGCGGATGAACTGCGTGACCTCGCAGCCCGCCCAGGCGAGCGCCTCGGTGATCTGCACCCCGCTCGCGCCGCTGCCGATGACGCCCCAGCGCTTCCCCTCATAGGGCACGCCATGGTCCCAGTTGGCCGAATGGAACGAGATGCCGGCATAGCTCTCGCGCCCCGGTATGTCGGGGAAGAGCGGCTTGTGCAGAAAGCCGGTGGCGCAGACGAAGACGTCGGCGGCGTCGTGCTCGCCTCTTGCGGTCTCGATGTGCCAGCGGCCGTCGGTGAAGCGCGCCGAGGCGACCTCCTCGTTGAAGCGGATG
>DASYZD010000043.1:0-2175 GCA_035946655.1 Allostellaceae bacterium
GCTGAATGCGCCAACCGCGGCGCCGAACAACGAGAGGATGAACACCCACAGCAGCATCGAGCCTTCGTGGTTGCTCCATACCCCGCTCAGTTTGTACATGAGCGGCTTCATGCTGCTCGAGTTCGCCGCGACGTTGACAAGCGAGAAGTCGCTGACCGCATAGGCGTGCATCAAGGCGAAAAACGCGATTGCGACGTAGAGAAACTGGGCGAGCGCCGCCGGCCGCGCCCAGCCCATCAATGCCGCATCGTTGCGCGCCGCGCCGATGAGCGGCACGACGCTTTGCAATGCCGCGATGCACAGCGCCAGCACCAGGGCGAAATGCCCGATTTCGTCGCTCATTGCGCCCAGCCTTTTCGGGCAAGGCGGGCTGCCGGCCGATTCAGTGCGGTAGTCATCCAGGGATCGCCCAATTCATCCATCCGCGGACCGGCGACACTCTAGCATGGTGGCGAGCGCAGCCGCGGCCCAAACCGGCGGCGAAAATGTCTCAGCCACAGGTGTGGCTGACCTCCGCGCCACAAGCGGCGGCGATCCTACTTGGCGGCCACCGGATCTTTGCGCAACGCGGCAAGGTCGGCTTCGTCGAGCGTCTCGTGCTCGATCAAGAGGCGGGCGCCGCGATCGAGCGTATCGCGCTGCGCCCGCAGCAGGGCCACCGTCCGGTGGAATGCCGCTTCGACGATTCCCTTGACCGCGGCGTCGATTTCGCCGGCGGTATGTTCGCTGTAGCTGCGCTCGGTATAGGGCATCTGCATCGTCTCGCCGCCGAGAAAGCTGTGCGGGGTCTTCTCGTAGACGACCTGGCCGAGTTCTTCGGTCATGCCGTAGCGGGTGACGAGGCTGCGGGCGATGTCGCTCACCTTGACCAGATCGTCGGCGGCGCCGGTCGACACCTCGCCGAAAACGATGTGCTCGGCCGCCCGGCCGCCAAGCAGCACCGCCATCTTGTCGTCGAGCTCCTGGCGGGTCATCAGGAAGCGGTCTTCGGTCGGCCGCTGGATCGTATAGCCGAGCGAGCCGATGCCGCGCGGGATGATCGACACCTTGTGGACCTTGTCGGTGCCCGGTAGCGACAGCGCGACCAGCGCGTGCCCCATCTCGTGATTGGCAACGACCTCGCGCTCATGCGGGTTGAGGAGCCGGTTGCGCTTTTCAAGCCCGGCGACGATGCGCTCCATGGCGCCGGTGAAATCGGCAAGGGTCACCGAATCCGCGCCGCGCCGGGTTGCCAAGAGCGCGGCCTCGTTGACCAGGTTTGCGAGGTCGGCGCCGGTAAACCCCGGGGTCACCGCCGCCACGGTTTCGAGATCGACATCGGCCGCCATGTGGATCTTCTTGACATGGACCTGGAGGATCTGCACCCGGCCGATCTTGTCCGGGCGATCGACCAGCACCTGGCGGTCGAAGCGGCCGGCGCGCAGCAATGCCGGATCGAGGATCTCGGGGCGGTTGGTCGCCGCCAAGAGGATCATCCCGGCCCGCGTGTCGAACCCGTCGAGTTCGGAGAGCAGCTGATTGAGGGTCTGCTCCTTCTCGTCGTGCCCGCCGCCGCCGGGATAGGCGCCGCGGGCGCGGCCGAGTGCGTCCAATTCGTCGATGAAGATGATGCACGGCGCCTTCGCGTGCGCCTGCTCGAACAGGTCGCGGACCCGGGCCGCACCCACCCCGACAAACATCTCGACGAATTCCGAGCCGTTGATCGAGAAGAACGGGACGTTGGCTTCGCCGGCGACCGCCCGCGCCAGGAGCGTCTTCCCGGTGCCCGGCGGTCCGACCAGGAGGACGCCCTTGGGCACCCGCCCGCCGAGCCTTCCATAGCTCGTCGGGTCCTTCAGAAAGGAGACGATCTCCTCCAGTTCGGCCTTGGCCTCGTCGACCCCGGCAACGTCGGCGAAGGTCGTCTTGGTGTCGGTTTCGACATAGACCTTGGCCTTGCTGCGGCCGACCGACATCAGCCCGCCGAACCCCTGCTGGCTGGCAAAGCGGCGGTACATGAACATCCACACGCCGGCAAACAGCGCGATCGGAATGACCCACGACAAGAGATCACGCAGAAAGGTGCTCTCGATCGCCCCGGCAAAGGTCACGTTATACTTGGTCAACTGCTGTGCCATCTCAGGATCGACACGGGTCGTGATGAATTCAGTGCGGCCGTCTTTGTCAGGCTCCTTG
>DASYZD010000044.1:0-14121 GCA_035946655.1 Allostellaceae bacterium
CCTCCAGCACCCGGGGGTTTTCTTGGATCTCGGCCGGTGTCCCCTCGGCCAGGATCTCGCCGTAATCGAGGACGGTGATCCGGTCGGCCAGTTCCATCACCACCTGCATGTCGTGCTCGACAATGAGGATGGTCAGGTTGCGGGCGACCCGGCGCACCAGATCCATCGTCTCGTGGGTCTCGGCCGCGCTCATCCCGGCGGTCGGCTCGTCGAGGCAGAGGAGCCGGGGCTCGGTAGCCAGCGCGATGCCGATCTCCAGATTGCGCTGCTCGCCATGCGAAAGATTGGCGGCCAGCTCGTCCCTTTTGTCACGCAGCCCGACCTGCTCCAACGCCGCTTCGGCCCGCTCGACGATGTCGCGGTAGGTCTGGTGGTGGCGCATCATGCTCCAGCTGTGGCGACGCGATTGTGCGGCGATGCGGACATTTTCGAGGACGGTCGCGTTGGGCAGAATATTGGTTATCTGATACGAGCGCGCGATCCCCTTCTGCGAGATCCGGTCGGGCGAAAGCCCGGTAATGTCCTCGCCGCCGAACCGGATATGCCCCGAGGATGGCCGCAACACGCCGGTCAAGCAGTTGAACAACGTCGACTTGCCGGCGCCGTTCGGGCCGATGATCGCGCGAACCTCGCCCGCGGCGACGGCGAGATTGACATTGTTGAGGGCGCGCAATCCACCGAAGCGGACCGCGAGCTCCTCGGTCGCCAGGATCGGTGCCGCGACCGCCGCCGCGCCGGCCGACGTTGCGGCCATCGAGGCGCTGGCGATCTAGGCGGTGAAGGTGCAGGCCGGCGGCACCACCGTTTTTTGCCAGGGGATCGTTTCGTGGACCTTGTAGGTGCCGCCCTTCATCTCGAAGATGATCTCGCGCACGAACGCCTGATGGTCTTCCTTGCGCAAAATCTTGTCGCCTTGCGGGAAGTCGTCGCTCGCCTTCATCTCGAGCCCTTCCAAGGCGGCAATCAGTTTGTCGGTGTCGGCGCGGCCCTGGAAGCCTGATTTCTCGATGCCGATCTTGACCGCGTTCATCGCCTCGTAATTCGATTGGACATAGCGGTCGGGCAGCGTGCCCGCCATTCCGGCCTTCTTGAGCCGATCGACCGCTTCGTTGAAGAAGGCATGAAGCTCGGGGGTATCGAGCGGCGGGTCGAACACCGGCACATAGCGATCGATGCCGACAAAGCCCTCGATCTTGTTGCCGAGCGCCGGCAGCTGGCTCGACGAGGCCATCGCCCCGTCACCGGCCCATTTGTATTTCTTGGCGAGGCCCAGATCATAGCCCTGATTGACGATGTGGATCGCGTCCGGGCCGAAGAAAATGAAGAACAGTCCGTCGAAATCGCCGCTGATCTTCGACAGGAACGGCGTCATGTCGGCGGTGCCGAGCGGGATGCCGATCGTGCCGACAACCTCGCCGCCATTCTTCTTGATTTCGGCCACGTAGGCGTCACGGGTCGATTGGCCCCACGAATAGTCGGCAAATGCGATCTGCCACTTTTTCCCCATCTTACCGACAAGGTAGGGGGCAAACGCCACCGCCTGCGCCGGCGCGAAGTCGTAGGGCCGGAAGGTGTAGCGGTTGCACTTGCTGGTCGTCAGCGTCGTGTCGAGACAGACGCTGATCATGTTGACGACCTTGTGCTCGATGAAAACCGGCGTGCAGGCGAGGCAGATGTTGGACAGGTAGCCGCCAACATGGACGTCGATATTGTCTTCGGTGACCAGTTTCTCGACCGCGCGGCGCCCGGTATCGGGCTTGGATTCGTCGTCGGCGACAATGAGTTCGACCGGCCGGCCGAGAATGCCGCCTGCCTTGTTGATGCGATCGACCGCCATCTGCAATCCAATGAGCGCGGTCTTGCCGCCCAACGCGGCGACCCCGGTCAGCGGTTGCTCGGTACCGATGCGGTACGGCTTTTTGGCTTGGCCGAGCGCGATCCGCCAAGGGCCGGCCGCCACCCCAAGCGCCGCGGCACTCGTCGCCAACGCGCGGCGGCGTGTGATGACGCCGCGGTAGCCGCTCGCCGCTCTATCGCTCCCCATCTCGATCCCCTCCCCTGTTTCGCGCAAGCCGGCCGCGAGTGCCAGCGCGCTTCGCGTTGCAAGCCCCAGGCCGGCCGCGCCACATAACCGTAGCGCAACTTGCTGCGGCCCGGGCCGCTCCTGGTTATTTTCCGCAGGCGATCGTAGCGCGATTGCCGGGCTGCCGGCCAGCTTCAAGAAGGGGTCAGCGGCCCGCTGGCGCCAGCCCCATCTGCTGGAGGACCGCGCTCCCCAATAGCCCATAGGGGTTGCACAGCGTTTCCGGCAGCTCGAGGTGGCTGTAATTGTCGCCGACGATGAGCTCGACGGGCTTGCTCTCGGCGCTCACCGCGGCGGCAAAATCGCGCGCCTGGCGCTGGAATTCGGGCATTTCGTAGGTGCCATAGGCGACGATCAAGGGCGCCTGCAGCCGCCCCAGATGGCGCCGCGGGCTGAGCGCCGCCACCATCTCATCGGTGAACTTCACATAAGAGTTGCGGTGCGACAGCCGGACCGGCGCCAGATCATACATCCCGCTACTGCACATCCCGCCTTTGATGAAATCCTCCGGCAGGCCGAATTCGCCGGCCCAATCGGCGGTCAGCGCGACGGCGGCGAGATGCGCACCCGAGGAATGGCCGCCGACGTAGAGCCGGCTCGGATCGCCACCAAAGCTCGCTGCGTTCCGGTAGATCCAGGCGATCGCGCGGCACACCTGGTCGGCGATCGGAAAGAGGCTGCCGCCGCAATCCTGCACCCAGGCAAAATCCGGCGCGACGTAATGGGCGCCCGCGCGGGTGAACATCTCGGCCGGCGCTGCATAGCCGGCCGCCCGCCCCGCCCGCCACGCACCGCCGTGGATGAAAACAAAGACCGGGGCCGGCGCAGGCGCCGCCGCGCGGAAAATGTCGAGCCCCTCGATCGCCCCCGGCCCGTAGGCGCGGCGCTCGGGCAGGCCGATCCGGGCGCGGGTGCGCTCGCTGTTGGTAACCCAGCGGTCTCTCAGCTGCTGGATATTGGGCTGATAGGTGGCCTGATCGTAAGCCGCATCAAGCTCAGCCTGGGTGTAGTCGAGAAAGACCAGCGGCTCTTTATTGTCGGGTTCGTCGGTCGCCGCCTGCACCATCTACCCCCGTACAGTTGAGCGCTCGCAGGGGGTCCCTCACCCGCCTCGCTACGCTCGGCACCCTCTCCCCGCAGGCGGGGGCGAGGGACAGGGTGAGGGGCCGGAACTCCCTCTCCCTCCCCGGGCTTGACCCGCGGATTGCGGGGAGCGCGCGCCGCGCCTTCCGCCACACCGGTACCGTGAAATGAAATCGGCGGATTACGCTGCGCTCATCCACCTACGGTATCGTCGGACCGCAGCCGTCCGGCCGGGCGACGGGACGGTCGCTATGAGATCCGTAGGCTTCGCTTACCTGCCTCACCCCGGGAAGATGGCGAAGCACTTGTCGGAGTTGAAGATATAGCTCTCGACATAGTCGACGATCTGGGGTTCGCGACCGAGCGCGTGCATGGCGCCGCCGAGGCAGACCCAGTTGAGGAACTCCTGCTGGCCGGCGTCCTCGATCTCCGCGGTCGAGAGCTCGCGCCAGCGCGCCAGCTTGCCCGAGGCCAGTTCGTCGAAACGCGCCCGGTCGCTCGCATTGTCGGGATAGAGGTAATGGTTTTTCGGCGTCAGAAACGCGTGCGACCAGGAGGACGAGGCGACGAGCGCCACCCGCCACGGGCTGTCGGCGAGCGCGCGCGCCACCGCGCCGCCGACATCGAAGCAGCGCCCAGGGTTGGGGCCCGGCGGGTCGACCAGGTTGGGGTCAGCTTCGCCGGTCAGATGCGCGGTCGAGCCGCGCTTGGCGATGACCGAGGACCCATAGCAGTTCACATGAAACGGGACCACCGGATAGGGGAAGCCTTTGCGGTCGTAATCGAGGTAGAGGAGCGTGTTGATAAAGGCGTGCGGCAGGCCGTTCTCGTAGCGCATGCGGTAGGCGTAGCTGACATCGTAATCGGCGGCGATCAGCTTGGCCGCCAAGGTCGAGGCGGCGGCGTGATGGCCCTTGGTGTGGATGACGGTGTCCTTGCCTTCGTTCCAGATGTTCGCGCTCGGCCGGCCGGCGCGGGCATAGGGCTTGGAATCGACGCTGTCGAGGGCGAACACACAGAATGACGGCACCCCGTCCTCGCAGAAATTCTCGTACTGGTCGTCGCCCCAGATCAGCACGAAATCGGGCTTGAAGGCGTCCAATGCCTCGCGGCACTTGCGAAACCCGTTGACGAGACGGGCGCGGTGCTCCTTCGCCGCGGCGAGGGGATCGGCCCATTCCTTGCGCATCTGCTCCGGCCAGCGCGCCGGGTCCTTCATCTGTTCGGGCACCTGGTCGCTGTTGAGCGTGCGGTCCAACAGCCCGGCCATCTGCTGGTCGGACTGGATGAGGCCGGGATAATGCGTGACGCCGATCCCCAGAATGTCGCCCATCGTGCCCTCCATTTCGTGACGTCGCTTGCCGTCGATCGGTGCATCATAGCACCGTGCAGGACTGGTCGGGAGGGAGAAACCGCTGCTAGGCTCTATCGTCTCTGCTCAACCGGGGGAAATCCGCAATGGCCTATTGGCTCTTGAAATCCGAGCCGGCGAAATATTCCTGGGACCGCATGGTCGCCGATGGCCGCACCCACTGGGACGGGGTGCGCAATTTTCAGGCGGCGAACAATCTAAAGGCGATGCGGCCGGGCGACCGGGCGTTTTTCTACCACTCGAACGAGGGCAAGGACATTGTCGGGATCGTCGAGATCGTGCGCACCTTCTACCCCGATCCGGGCGATCCGAGCGGCAAGTTCGGCATGGTCGATGTCGCCCCGGTGATGCCGGTCCAGCGGCCGGTGAGCCTCACCGAGATGAAGGGGGTGCCCGAACTCGCGGGGTTTTCGCTGTTGCGCCAGTCGCGCCTTTCGGTATGCCCGGTGAGCGAGGCGGAATGGGCGGTCATCTGCCGGATGGCGGGGATCGCCGGGTAAGCACGCTCGCCGCCGGCCCGGCCACGATTGGCCCGCCGCTTCAAAACCTCGGCCGTTCGTCGTACACTCCGGTTCGCATCGATTGAGATTTCCGGGCGAGCTGCACCGCCGCCGACGATCTTGGGAGAGAAGGGAATGGCAGATCAGATCCCCGAACACATTGACGTCTCCGAAGCGGAGATTGCGGTCCATTGGCAGGAAGAGAAAAAATATGACCCTTCGCCAAAGTTCATCGCCCAAGCCAATCTGACCGACAAGAACGTCTATCAGCGGTTCGCGCTAGACAAGTTTCCCGAATGCTTCACCGAGTATGCCGACCTCCTGGACTGGTACAAACCCTGGGACAAAATCCTCGACACCAGCAATGCCCCATTCTGGAAATGGTTTGTCGGGGGCCGGATCAACGCCAGCTATAATTGCGTCGATCGCCATCTGGCAAAGAACAAGAACAAGACCGCGATCCATTTCGTCCCGGAACTCGAAAACGAGGCGATCCAGCACATCACCTATCAGGAGCTGTACGTCCGGGTGAACGAGTTTGCCGCGCTGCTCAAGGATTTCTGCGGGCTGAAGGCGGGCGACCGCGCGACCCTGCACATGCCGATGGTCGCCGAGCTGGCGATTACCATGCTCGCCTGCGCCCGCCTCGGGGTCATCCACAGCCAGGTGTTCAGCGGGTTCAGCGGCAAGGCGTGCGCCGACCGGATCGTCGACTCGCAGAGCCGCGTCTTGATCACGATGGATTCCTACTACCGCAGCGGCAACCCGCAAGACCAGAAGGAGAAGGCCGACATCGCCGCCGAGGACGCCGCTTCGCAGGGCCACGCGGTCGAGAAGGTGCTGATCTGGCAGCGCCATCCGGGGAGCTACACGAGCAAGTGCCCGCCGGTCCATGGCCGCGATCACATCGTCAACGACGTGCTTTCGAAATACCGCGGCCACCGGGTCGCACCGGAGCAGATGCCGGCGGAGGCGCCGCTGTTCCTCATGTATACCAGCGGCACAACCGGCCGGCCGAAAGGGTGCCAGCACAGCACCGGCGGGTATCTCGCCTATGTCGCCGGCACCTCGAAGTACATCCAGGACATCCATCCCGAGGATGTGTACTGGTGCATGGCCGACATCGGCTGGATCACCGGCCATTCATATATCGTTTACGGGCCGCTGGCGCTCGGCGCTTCCTCGGTCATCTTCGAGGGCGTGCCGACCTACCCCGACGCCGGCCGCCCGTGGCGAATCGCCGAAGAACTCGACGTCAACATCTTTCATACCTCGCCCACCGCGATCCGCGCGCTGCGCCGGGCCGGGCCCGACGAGCCCAACAACTATAATTACAGCTTCAAGCACATGACGACGGTCGGCGAGCCGATCGAGCCCGAGGTCTGGCGCTGGTACCACAGCGTCGTCGGCAAGGGTGAGGCGGTGATCGTCGACACCTGGTGGCAGACCGAGAACGGCGGCTTTCTGTGCAGTACGGTGCCGGCGTTGGGGGCGATGAAGCCGGGCAGCGCCGGACCGGCGGTTCCCGGCATCCACCCGGTGATCTATGACGACGACGGCAACGAGATCCCCAAGGGCGCCGGCCGGGCCGGAAACATCTGCATCCAGAACCCCTGGCCCGGCATTTTCCAGACGATCTGGGGCGACCCCGACCGTTTCGTCAATCAGTACTACGCGCGCTATTGCAAGGACAGAAACAGCAAGGATTGGCGCGACTGGCCCTATTTCGCCGGCGACGGGGCGGTCCAGGCGGCCGATGGCTATTACCGGATCCTCGGCCGCATCGACGACGTGATCAATGTCGCCGGCCACCGCCTCGGCACCAAGGAGATCGAATCGGCCGCGCTCACGGTTCCCGAGGTCGTCGAGGCGGCGGTGGTGCCGGTCGCCGATGCGATCAAGGGCCGGGTTCCCGACCTTTATGTCGCGCTCAAGACCGGCCTCCACTCAAGCCCGGAATTGCACAAGAAGATCTCCGACGCCGTCGTCTCCGAGATCGGCCCGATCGCCCGCCCGGCCCATGTCTGGATCGTGCCCGACATGCCGAAGACCCGCTCGGGCAAGATCATGCGCCGGGTGCTGGCGGCGATATCGAGCGGCCAGGACGCGGGCGATGTATCGACGCTGGCCAACCCCGAAGTCGTCGAGGAGCTGCGCCGGATGGTGACCGTCTAGGTCTAAGGCCCAGTCGGTTCAAGTTGAATTACCGCTTTCATCCGTCATGGCCGGGCTTGACCCGGCCATCTGTGAGAAACTCCAACAGATCCCCGGGTCAAGCCCGGGAATGACGGTTTAGGGTGCACACTTGATCGGATAGCGCTCTACTCTAAGCGGCGTGGCTCTCGGTGCGGTCGGTGAGAAGAGCGTAGAGCGCATCGGCATTGTCGGAGCCGCGCAGCTTCTGGCAGGTCGCCGCGTCGCGCAACAAGCGCGAGACCCGGGCGAGCGCCCGCAAATGCTCGGCGCCAGCTTCAAGGGGCGCCAGCAACACGAACACCAGATCGACCGGCTGATCGTCGACCGCATCGAACGCAATCGGCCGCTCCAGCCGCGCGAAGAGGCCGTAGAGGCGGGTCAATTCGGCGAGCTTGCCGTGCGGGACGGCGATGCCGCGGCCGATCCCGGTCGATCCGAGGCGCTCGCGCTCGGTAAGCACATCGTAGATGCGGCGCTCTGGGACACCGGTCAGCGCGGCGGCACGACGCGCGATGTCCTGGAGAGCGCCCTTCTTGTTGGTGACGCGCAGCTGCGCGATCACGCCGCGCGGAACCAGCAGATCGGCGATTTCCATCATCGTGCGCCGGGCCGCGAGCCGCGACCCGCCTCGAAGGCCGGATCGATCCACCCGATGTTGCCGTCGCCGCGCCGGTAGACGAGGTTGAGTTCGTCATGCGCGCGGTTGCGGAACAACAGGACCGGCAGATCGGCAAGGTCGAGCCGCATCGCCGCTTCGCCGACCGTGAGACGCGGCAGCTCGGTGCTCATCTCGGCGACCACGACCGGAGAGGCGTCGTCCGCCACAAACTCCTCACCGGCGGCCTCCTCATCGACCGGGGCGAGGACGAAGGATCTCGCGATCTCACCCGGCTCGGCGGGCGCCCGCGCCTTGCCGTGAAAATCGCGCAGCCGGCGCTTGTAGCGCCGCAACTGCTTTGCCAGGCGCTCGGCGGCGGCGTCGAAAGCCGGGTAATGATCGCTCGCCACGGCGCTGCTGTTGACGACGATGCCACGCCCGATATGCAGCGAAATCTCGGCATGGATCAGATGCCCTTCGCGGGCGAAGACGACGTGCGCTTCGATCGCGGTGCCAAAATATTTGCCGAGCAGGGTGTCGAGCGCCGCCTCGACGTGGCGCCGAAGGGCGTTGCCAACATCGACCTGCTTGCCGGTGACGGTCAGCTGCATGGCTGAAAACCATTCATTCCTGGCGGGGCCGCTCGTGGCGCTGCCGCCTCTGCCGGTGCCGGAGGCACTCGCCAGCGAGGCTCAAAGCGGGGCCGCTGGAGCGAGATGGGCATGACGCGGAGCAGGGTCAAGCGCGGAGCCGCGAGCGGGTTTCACAGGGCCAACATTTTTTCGCGGCGGCGCTGCACGGAGGAGGGAATGTGCATGGCTTCACGGTACTTTGCCACGGTGCGTCGCGCGATATCAACGCCTTGGCCCTGCAGCAATTCCACGATCCGCTCGTCCGAAAGGGGGGCGTTCGACACCTCGCCGTCAATCAGGCCGCGGATGCGGAAGCGGACCGCCTCCGCCGAATGGGCGTCGCCGCCACCCGCGCCGGCGATCGATGAGGTGAAGAAATACTTCAATTCGAAGAGACCCCGCGGGGTCGCGATGTACTTGTTGGTCGTGACCCGGCTCACCGTGCTCTCGTGCATGCCGATCGCATCGGCAATATCGCGCAGGATCAGCGGGCGCAACGCCTGCACGCCGCGGCGGAAGAACCCGTCCTGCTGGTTGACGATCTCGGTGGCGACCTTGAGGATCGTGGTGGCGCGCTGGTGCAGCGATTTGACCAGCCAGTTCGCCGCGTGCAGCCGGTCGGTCAGATATTCGCGCTCGGCCTTGCTGCGCACCCTGTGGCTGATCCGCGCGTAATAGCGATTGTTGATCAGCACCCGCGGCAGGGTATCGGCATTCAGCTCAATGAGCCAGCCGCCCTCGGGCTGCGCCCGCATGATGATGTCGGGGATGACCGACTGAGCCAGCGGCGGGTCGAAGGCATGCCCCGGCCGCGGGTCCAGCGACTTGATCTCGGCCACCATCTCGGCGAGGTCCTCGGCGTCGACCCCGCAGATCCGCAAGAGCGCCGGCGCGTTCCGCGCCGCCAGCAGCGGCAGGTTGTCGAGCAGAAGCCGCATCGCCGGATCGAGCCGATTGCGATCGCGCAGCTGCAAGGCCAGGCATTCCGGCAGATCGCGGGCAAAGACCCCGGGCGGATCGAACTCCTGCACGCGGGCGAGCACGCGCTCCACGTGTATGGGCGAACAGCCAAGCCGCTCGGGCACCCCGTCGAGGCCGCCGCGCAGATAGCCCGCCTCGTCGAGCTGATCGAGCAGGTGGAAGGCGATGACGCGATCGGCGATGTCAGGGAGATCGGCGCCGATCTGCTCGACCAGATGCTCGCGCAGCGTCCGGGGGCGCGCGGCGGCCTGGTCGATGCCGCGCCTATCCTCCTCGTCGCGACCGCCGCCGCGAATCTGCCAGGGCTGCGAATCGCCGCCGCGATCAAAGGAGCCGTCACCCTCCTCGCCCGAGCTGTCGCGCCAATGGTCGGCGGTGTCGCCGGCGAGTTCCCCGGCAAGCGCGCCGCCAAGCTCCTCGGGCAACGTCACCGCATGACCGTTGGTCTCCGCCGGAGCCGGCTCGGGCAGAGCCACCGGCCCCTCGTCGGCATCGCGTTCGCCGTGTTCGAGCAACGGGTTCTGCTCGACCTCGTCCGCCACAAACTCGGCCAGCTCGACGTTCGAAAGCTGCAGCATCTTGATCGCCTGCTGCAGCTGCGGCGTCATCACCAGAGCCTGGCTCTGGCGCAGTTCAAGCCGTTGCGACAAACCGAATCTGTTCACGAAGCGCTCCCGTCGGAGCGGCTTATAGGCTGAATCTTTCACCCAGGTAAACGCGTCTCACTTCGGCGTCGGCGACGATCTCGTCGGGGGCGCCTTCCATCAGCACCCGTCCTTCATGCAAGATATATGCCCGATCAACGATTTGCAGCGTATCGCGTACATTATGGTCGGTGATCAGGACGCCGATGCCGCGATCCTTGAGGTGCGCCACGAGGTCGCGGATATCGCCGACCGCAATCGGGTCGATCCCGGCAAGCGGCTCGTCGAGCAGAATGAAATTGGGCTCGGTCGCCAGCGCCCGGGCGATCTCGCAACGCCGCCTCTCGCCGCCCGAGAGCGCCATTGCCGAGGCGCGCCGCAAATGGCTGATCGAGAACTCGGCGAGGAGCGCATCGAGCATCGCCTCCCGCGTCTCCGGTTCGGGTTCGGCGACCTCGAGGATGGCGCGGATGTTCTGTTCGACGGTGAGGCCGCGGAAAATCGACGCTTCCTGCGGCAGATAGCCGATGCCGAGGCGCGCCCGGCGATACATCGGCAATTCGGTAATGTCCTGCCCGTCGAGTTCGACGGTCCCGGTATCGGCGGCGATGAGGCCGGTGATGATATAGAAGCAGGTAGTCTTGCCGGCGCCGTTGGGACCGAGGAGGCCGACGACCTCGCCGCGCTGCACCGACACATTGACGTCGCGCAGCACCGGGCGACGCTTGAAGCTTTTGCCGAGACCATGGCCGATTAGGCCGTGATTGTCGGCGACCAGGCGCGGTCCCTGGCCCAACCATGCCGGCCCGGCATAGCCGGGCGACCTCGGCCCGAATGCACCGCGCATCACCGCCCCTTATCGCCGGACGCCGCAGGCTGGGCAGTCGGCGCCGCGCCGGTCGCCGCCGATCCCGCAGCTGTTTGCTGGCGAACGAAGAGGCCCTGGACCCGCTGATGCGCCACACCGGGCGCGCCCCCGGTCATTATGCGGCTGATGTTGTTGTTGAGATCCATGACCCCGCGTTGTCCCCTGATGACATCTTTGCCACGCTCGATGACGACGTTGCCGATCAAGGTCGCGATGCCGGTATCGGCCTTGTAGACCCCGAAATCGCCGCGCCCGGTGTCGAGAGCATTGGTGATGACGACATGGCCCTGCGCATCGACCCGGCTGATTTTCGAATCTTCAGTCGTTGCACCGGGGGAAGCGCCGGGGGAAGCGGCGGGGGTGACCGGCGGTTTCGCCGGCACCGCCTCCGGGCGCGACACCGGGCGCGCGGCTCGCGCACCGCCGGTTGCCGGCTCCGGCACGGTCTTGACGAAGTAAGCGGTCAGCACATCGCCCTTGATCGTCTTGCCGTTGCGGATCGCGACCGCGTTGCCGCGGGCCACCGCAACCTGCTTCTGATCGTACCATTCCAGGCTATCGCGCGCGGTCACGACATCGGTCGGCGTCGTCATCTTGAGCCCTTTGCCGGTGACGACGGTGATCGCCCGATCGACATCCTCCACGGCGCGGTCGCCGACCACGATCTGCGCCCCGCGGGTCAACTTTACATGGCCCTCCGCCTCGACCCGATAGATCTCGGTATTGCCGCCGGTGTTGCCGCCTTTGGCCTCGCGGTAATGGGCGATCAGCGTATCGGCGTGGACTTCGCTGGGGCCGCGGATCGCGACGGCGTTGCCGCGCGCGATATAAAGGCGGGCGTCCTGCTGCCACTCGATACCGGAATCGGCCTGAATCTGGATCGGCTGGGTGTCACTGGCGGCAGCGGTCTGTGCGCTCGGCCGCGACAGCGGAATGCCGCCGAGGCACAGTGCGAGACCAATTGTCGCGATGGCTCCTCGCCGGTGGAAGGCGCAGCGCCGCGGCATCGCTAGGCTTTCTTGCCCGGTACCGGCTTGCCAGATCCCGGCTTGGTCGGAACCGGTCGATGCTTCGGATGGGGGTACCGAGTATCGCCATGCACCGCCGCCGGCTGCGTTGCCGCGTGCCGCCTTGCCGCGGCCGCCGGCGCCGCGGCCGCCAGCACCGGTTTCGCCTCCGCCTCGACCCGCGCCGCGACCGCCGCAACCGGGCGCGGCAGGTCTGCCGGCGCGCTCTTCGCCGTGCCCGGCCTCGCCTGCTTCACGATGAGGTCGGACTTGCCGGTGAAGATGATCGTGTCGCCCTTGTCGCGGATCTGGAACCCTTGAGCCTTGAGATCGCCGGACGGGCCGTGCCCCTCGACCGGGTCGGTGCCCTCGGCCGCGTTGTTGGCGACATCGACCCGTGCGGTGTCGGTGACAAAGCGGGTACCGTTCTGGTCGACCAGCGCAACTTCGCCGAACAGATCGAGCAGCTGCGCCTGCGACTGGTAGATCCCGGTCGCCGCGGTGACGACGATCTTGCCTCCGGCATGCGTTTTCAGATCGGCCCGCGGCCCCTCCAACGACATCAGATCCTGCCGATCAGGCACCTGACGACCGACCGCGGCGGTAACCACAAACGGGCGCCCCAGGCGATCCAATCCCGCGTAATGCGGGTTGATCATCCGCAATTGGCGCGCCTCGCGCAGATCGATCGCCGGGAAGGCCAGCCGCATGCGCTCCCACAACGGCGTCAGCCGTGGCCACACGGCAATCAACAGCAGCAACGCCACGCCGATTACCGGCAGGACTCGTTTCAGCAGGGCAACGCGCCGGCTGTGCGGATTTTCCAGGGCGGCGCCGGGCCGGGCTGACCCGAGCCATACCGCGCGGCTCGTCGGGCGGGTCGCATTCCGCTCGCCCTCAAGGCGCCGTTGGGCGCGAAGCGCGGGTCCGGGCATCGCCAGCCTCATGCGACGCCGGCGCGCAGGCAATCGTGCATGTGCAGAAACCCGGCCGGACGCAGGCTGCCGTCGACGACGAACAGCGCGGTAATCGCGAACCGGTTCATCAGACCGAGTGCCTCGGCGGCGAGATGCGCGGCGGTAATCGTCTTCGGATCACGGTGCATGATCTCATCGACTCGTCGCGCCAGGAGCCCGTCATCCATGTGCCGGCGCAAATCGCCGTCGGTGATGACGCCGAGCAGCCGCCCGTCCGCGCCGGCCACGCCGACGCAGCCGAAGCTTTTCTCGGACATGACGAGGATTGCTTGCGACATCGGCGCGTCGGGTGCGACGAGCGGCACGCTGTCGCCCGTATGCATGATTTCGCCGACCCGCAGCAGCCGGCGGCCGAGCTCGCCGCCCGGATGAAAGCGCTGGAAATCGGCTGACGAAAACCCCTTGCGTTCGAGTAGCGCCAGCGCGAGCGCGTCGCCCAGCGCGATCATCATCGTCGTCGAGGTGGTCGGCGCCAGCCCCATCGGGCAGGCCTCGGCGGCGGCCGGCAGCGGCAAGACGACATCGGCCGCCGCGGCGAGGGTTGAGCCGCGCCCGCCGGTGATCGCGACGAGCGGTATCTTGAACCGGCGCGAATAGGCGATGATGGCGGCCAGTTCAGCGCTCTCGCCCGAATTCGACAAGGCGAGGATCGCATCCCCGGTCCCGATCATCCCGAGATCGCCGTGGCTGGCTTCGGCCGGGTGAACGAATTGCGCCAGCGTGCCGGTCGAGGCGAGCGTCGCGGCGATCTTGCGGGCAATATGCCCGCTCTTGCCGATCCCGGTGACGATCAGGCGCCCGCGCGCCGCTGCGAACAGATCGAGCGCGACGCCGAATGCGGCGTCGAGGGTTCGCGACAGCTGCTCGAGACCCTCGATCTCGGCGCGAATGACCCGGCGGGCGACGCCAAGATCGAGGTCGATACCGTTCGCCTGACGGCGGTTGGCAAGGCCACTCAACGCCTCGTCAAGCCCCGCTTCGATGGCCGCTTCCGCCAAAATAACTCCCCCGTGATAGTGCGACCCCGACGCGGGCCGGACCGCGCGTGCAACAACGCTAATGCGCAAAGATATCGTGCTCCGCCCACCCCTCCAGATCGAGCAACGCGCGGGTCGGCAGGAAATCAAAGCAGCTGCGCGCGAGGTCAGTGCGGCGCTCGCGCGCCAGCATTACGTCGAGT
>DASYZD010000045.1:0-3513 GCA_035946655.1 Allostellaceae bacterium
TGGTCACCAGGATGTCACCGGTCCCGATGCGCGCCAATTCGCATTCGCAGTTGACCACCCGGGCATGCCCCGAGCCCCAGCCGACGCCGGCTCCCTGGCCGCTGAGCCGCGGATGCCGAATCCAGATCTCGTCGGGTACCGCCGGCTCGGCGACGGCGAGCGGCCGCGCCTGGAGAAGCATGAAGCCGCGGTCGTCGAGCGCCCATTCGATCTCGACGGGAACGCCGATTACCTCCTCCGCGCGGCGCAGCAGGTGTCCGAGCGCGACCGCCTGCTCGGTGTCAAGGCAAGGACGTCCGAATTCCGCCTGGGTCACTGGGCCAGCAACAGGCCCCTGACCATGCACGCAGCTCTCGCGGTGCTCCTTGCGGCCCGGCTCGATGGCGCGGACTCTGCCGTCGCGACCGAGGCGAACGCGGTCCGGCACGACCTCGCCCTGGGCAATCGCCGAGCCGAGCCCCCAGGTCGCGGTCAGCAGCATGTCGCCCTCCGCCGTCCGGCTGAGCCCGCCTCCGGAAGCGCGCGCCGCGATGAGCGGCTGAACGAGGAGCGACATTGCGGTTTCGGCCGGATCGATCGCGTGGCTCGCCATGTAGCGCAGCGCTCGCACCGACCACAGCGCCGCCCAGCAGGCGCGCACGGCGGTCAGGAAGTCGGCCTCGCCAGCGATGCCGAGAAAGCTCTCGAACTGGCCGGCGAACCCGGCACCGCTGCGGTCTTCAACGAGGGCCGAGGAGCGCACCACGGCGAGGCCGCCGCCCGCGGCCAGTTGCCGCCAGGCGGCGAGGATGAGCTCGGCGATGGCGGGCGCGATCGGCTGCGCCATCAGCCCCAACCGGACCGCCAGCGCCTGGCGGCGGGCTTCGGGACCGGGCGTCCTCATCACCGCGCGGGCCGCGGACCCAAGCCTCAAATGCCGAAGCTGCCGACGGTAGGCATCAGCGTCGATGGCGAAGCCCCCTGGCACCGGCAGCCCGGCGCCGCCGAGGCCGGCGAGGTTGGCGGCCTTGGGCCCGAAGCGGGCGGCATTGCCAGCCGCCGGGTCGGCGAGCGGGACGACGAGGGACGGGCGCATGGCCCTAATCCATAAGCCGCGAATAGCCCGGCATCGGCTCGACGACGGTGATCCGTTCGACCGGGAAATGCGAGATCAGCTCGGTGCGGTCCTCGTGCACGATCAGCATCTCCTCGATCCGCACGCCCCATTCGAACGGCTTGCCGTGCTGGGTCTCCAGCGCGAACACCATCCCCGGTCTGATCTCGATCGGATGGTCGAGCGACCAGATGCGCGAGATGACCGGCGGGTCGTATTGCGCAAGCCCGAGCCCGTGGCCCCACAGATTGGCGGCGGCCTGGTCTTCCTCCTGGTAGCCCCAAGCCTCCATCGCCGAGGGCCATTTGGCGGCGATCTCGCGGGTCGTGGTGCCGGCCTTGACCGCGCCGATCGAGTCGTAGAGCCACTCGAGCGCCGTCTTGTAGACCGATTTCTGCTCGGCGGTCGGCTCGCGGCCAACGCAGTAGGTGCGGTAATAGCAGGATTTGTAGCCGTTCCAGGTCAATGCCGCCAAATCCATGAACACGATGTCGCCCGGCTGGATGATGCGGTCGGAGAAGTTGCGCCAGTTGGGCCAGGTATTGGGTCCAGAGGAGACGATCACGTCCTCGACGTCCTCCATGCCCGGGATCGAATAGAGGAACTGCATGACGTGGGCGGTGACCTGGTTCTCGGTGATGCCGGGGCGCAGGAACTTCATCGTCTCCCAATGCGCCGCGTCGCCGATCGCCCCGACGATGCGCATGCATTCCTGCTCGTCCGGGCTCTTGACGGCGCGCGCCTCCATCATCGGCGACATGCCGTCGGTCCATTCGAGTCCCGCCTCCTTGAAGGCCTCGATCATGTTGATGTCGATGAAATCGACGCCGAGCCTGTCGCCGGCGACGCCGGACTTCTTCATCTCGGCGCGGGCGGCCGCGGTGAACTTGCGAACCTGCTGGGTCGAGGCCGGCCCCGCGGCGCCCTTGATCCAGGCATAGGAGTAGCGGATGTTCTCCTTCGGCAGCCACGGCGAATGGCGCTCGACCTGGAAGCCGACGTCGCCCTGCTCGAACAGGACCGGCGGGTCGTCGCCGCATAGCATTGCATAGCGCAGCCCCGGCTTCAGCCGGTTCCACCCGGGCGTCAAAGTGCCGGTCACGTACCGGACATTCTCGTCGTACATCAAGAGCAGCGCGCCGAGCCCGTGTGCTTTCATGCGCTCGCGCGCCCGCTCCAACCGGTAGCGCCGCAGCCGCGCCCAATCGACGCGTTGCTGCCAGTCGAGCCCGGCGATCCCGAAATTGGCCGTCATTCGATTTCTCCCTCCGCGTTCATCCGGCGACCGCCTCTTCCCGGCCGCTTGCCGCCGATCTGAGGCATGCTTCAAAGGCGGCAACCGTCGCAATCATCTCGCCGGCCGGCACCGGATAGCGGGTCCGGCCGAGGGCGGCATCGGCAAACGCTTCGAGGTTGGCGCGCACCGCCGATACCGCCGGGTAGCTGATGACCCCGGGGCGGCCGCGGCGCGTGCAGATCGTCAGGCTCGACCCTTGCGGGCGATCCGGGTGCGCCCGGTCGAGCGCTTCGGCCCAGCCGCGACTGCCGTAGACCGCGAAGCGGGAGGCGAAGGAGGTCGACAGGAGCGCGCCGAGCAGCGCATTGGCGCCATTCTTGAACGTCACCAGAAGCGCCAGGGTATCGCCGTTCGCCAACTCGCCGCCGCGCCGGCCGACGCGCGCCACCACCCGCTCGGCCGGCCCCAACAGGCTCACCGCCAGGTCGAGCAAGTGGATCCCGGTCGCCGACAGCGGTCCTGCGGGCGCCTCGCTCTCGGACAGGCGCCAGTTGCCGGCCGGCAGAACGAGAAACTTGTCGTGGCTGAAATTGGCCTCGATCTGCAGCAGGGTGCCCAGCTCGCTGGCGAGCACGCGCCGCCGGATCTCGACGATCGCCGGCTCGAAGCGGCGCTCGTGTCCGATCCCCAACACAACACGGTTCGCCTCGCAAGCGGCGATTGCGGCCTCCGCCTCGGCCCGACTGAGCGCCAGCGGCTTTTCGCAGAACACGTGCTTACCCGCCGCGGCGGCCTGCAACACCTGAGGGAAGTGCAACGAATGGGGCGTGCACAAGATGACCGCGTCGATCTGCGGATCATCCAATGCATCCTTGTAATCGGCGCTGACGGCGAGCCCGAGGGCCCGCGCCGTCTCTCGTCCGGCAGCGCTGCCGGTGACCGCGGTCGTCAGGCGGATGTTCGAGCTGTCGGCCAGCAACCGGGCGACTGTCCCGCCCCACCATCCGAGCCCGACGATCGCTGCGGCCAGCATCGAGAGCGCACCCCGTCGCCAATTGGGACGTGCTTACGGCTGTGCCGGCACCGCGGGCCATGATCTGGATCAATCGGGGCGTAGAGGTCAGCGCGATCGTTCGCGGTCGCGCTTTCCTGGCCAGCTGGCGCTGCCCAGGCGGTCGCCGGC
>DASYZD010000046.1:0-5064 GCA_035946655.1 Allostellaceae bacterium
CGGAGGTGATCGTCATGCTGCCGGCATCGGTCACCACGCCGCCAACCTCGATCGCATCACCGCCCGCGGAGAGGGTGAGCGTGGCGCCAGCCGCCACCGTCAAGGCGCCGCCGACGGCGAGCGACTCGCCCGCCGCAAAGCTCAGCGCGTTGCCGCCGGCGACGGTGAGACTGTCGATCGTGGCGCTGGTGTCGAGCGTCACGCTGCCGCTCCCGGTCTCTCCGATCATCACATCGGAATCGGGCAGCGGCACGCCGCCCGACCAGCCGGCAGCGTTGCTCCAAACGCCGCTGCCGCCGAGCCAGGCATCGGCGGTCGTGCCGGGGGTGTTAAACACCTCCAGCCCGATCGCGCCGGTGGTGATGTTGTAGAGGGCGCCGAGCGTCAGGCCGCCGCCGACATTGACATAGGTGCTGTTGCCGACGAAGGCGCCCTCGGCGAGACTTCCGAAAAAGCCGGGCACGGTGCCCGGCTGGAACGTCACGACCGTGAAGGCCTGGCCGGCCGCGAGGCTGAACCCGGAAACCGTCGCCACGAGGGTGCCGCCGCCCAGCACGAGCGGACCGCTGACCGCCAGCAGCCCGGCCTGCCCGGCGCCGGTGCCGCGCAGCAATTCCTCCAGCACACCGTTGCTGCTCCCGGCATAGCTGCCGCTGATGGTCAGCGTCGCGGCCGAGCCGTTGTTCTCCGCCTCGACCGTCCCGCCGGTATTACCGACCGCGCCGACCATCGTGCCCGCGCCCTGCAACACGCCGCCGGCGACGTCGATTGCCGCCGCGGTCAGCGTACAGAAGATGGCGGTCGTGCCAGCCGCTTGGGTATACGCATTGCCGCCGGTGACGCTGAGCAGAGTGCCGGCGGTGGTGGTGACGGTGCCGGCACTGGCGACCGCCCCCTGAATGTCGAGCATCGCCTGCTTAGTCGTGCCGGAAGCGGTGTTGCCCTCCAGGTTGATCGTGCCGGTGTTGTTGAGCCCGGTCGCCGTCACCGTCGTCGCCGCGCTCAGGTTGGAGTTGCCGATGGCGACCGCGCCGCTGTTGCTCAGCGTCCCGCCCAATGTCAGGTTGCTGCCGCCGTCGAAGTTCGAATTGTCGACGTCAAGCGTTCCGGAAATGGCAAACGTACCCGTCGTCGCGCCGCTGGCGTTCAGCGAGATCGGCGTCACATCATCGCGGATCGACACCGTCGTGGCGCTGGCGATGCCGGTCACCGCGCCGCTGGCAAACTCCAGGAGCGCATCGTGAAGTTCCCCAGCAGCGCCGGCGCCGCCCCGAGGATGTCGAGCGTCGCCTGCACATTGGCGCTGCCATCGAGGTTGATCGTGCCGGTGTTGCTGAGCCCGGTCGCCGTCACCGTCGTCACCGCGCTCAGGAAGGAGTTGCCGATGCTGACCGCGCCGCTGTTGTTCAGCGTCCCTCCCAATGTCAGGTTGCCGCCGCCGTCGAAGTCGCTGTTGTCGACGTTCAGCGTGCTGGCGATGGTGAGGCTGCCGCTATTGGTCAGCGATGCGTTCCCGTCAAGGACAAGCGTGCCCCCGAGGATCGTGACATTGCTCGCCGTCCCTCCCGACAGGACGGTTTCCAGCCCGCTGCTGATTGTCGTGCCGCTGTCGCTGCCGCCGGCGCTGACGGTCTCGGTGCCGCCCAGGATCGTCGTGTTGACGGAGATGCCACCCGAGAGAACGGCTTCGGTATCGCCGCCGTTCAGCGTGAGGCCGGTGCTCGTCACGCCGGAGCTGACGGTATAGGCTGTCATATCGAATGCTCCGTACTTATCCGGCTGTGCTGAAGGCGAGCGCGGTAAGGTCGATCGCCCCGTACCCGGAGATCGTCGCAGTCGGCATGGTCGTCCCGTTGATCTCCAGCGTGCCGCCGCCCGAAGAGACCACCGACCTGCCAAGGGCGCCGCTCGCGGTGCCGCCCGATTCGACAGTGAGTGTGCCGCCGGTCAGAACGGTGTCGCCGGTATCGGTCTGCCCGGCCGAGATGTCGTAGATTGTGCCGCTGTCGATTGTGGTGCTCGTGGCCAAAGCAGGTTCCCCCTCGTGCGGCCCTGCAGGCGCTTCGGTCGGGTCCGCCGATGCCGCTATGGCCGAACGGGCATCCCCAATCAGCAACGATGCTCATGCGAGGCTTCCGCAATCGGCGGTGCCACGCCTTTTTGGCAAACTAAACCGAAGGTATCCTACTGGCTTTGCACGGGGAAACGTTTTCAAGGTTAACGGCCGAGTTTGCCGCCCCGCGGATATTTCTGCTGTTTGCGGATACCGCAAACGCGAGGCAACGCGCAAAAGATGGTTGCATCAGCCGTTCACTCGGCGGGCAAGGCGCCGGCGGCGGTAAGCGCATCGATCAACGGCTTCAGGTGCTGTTCATGGGGCCGCCAGCGACCGAGGCCGCGGGCGTTGACTGGTTCGCGCACCTGGGCGCGGCTGACCGTGCGCACCCGGCTGTCCTGTTCGTAAAAGCGCTCGCAGGCCGGGTCGTAGGGCAGGTCGAGGCCGCGGCGGCGTGGTCGAGCCCCGCCTGCTCGAGGGCGGCAATCCGGGCCGCGGCGGCTGCGGTGTCGCCGCCGCCAAGCGCGGTGAAGGCGCGCCCGAGCGCGACCCGCTCGCCGGCGCCGAAGGCCTGCTTGTGGGCGGCGATGATCTGTTCCGCCAGGGTTGTGCCGGAGCGCGGCATGCCGACGACAAAGACCGGTGTATTGTCGCGGTTTTGCGCGCGCAGCCCCGCACTGAAGCGCAAATGGTCGAACCGCGCGATCATCGCATCGTGGAACGCGCGGGTCGCGGCGCGCGAGAACGGCTGCATCCGGCAGAGCAGGCGGTGACCTTCGATCCAGTGCGGAAAGGCGCGGTCGACGTCGCGCCGCTGCGACCAGAACCTCGCCAGGTCGAAATGCGCCATGATGCGGTGCTCGGGAACCAACGCGAGCGTCGCGCCGAGCGCGGCTTCCATGTCGCCGGCGAGAGCACGGGCAGTGCCCTCGTCACCGTCGGCGAGCGCCATCAATAAACGATGATGCGGCGCCGCTTTGCTTCCGGCCGCCGAGGCAGTTAACCCGGCAGCGTGATCCATCCTCTCCGGCGCTCCGGCGGACACCTCCGCCACCTCGATCCCGGTTTGCGCCAGGATGGTCGAAAGAGCCCAGCGCATGTCCTGGTCGTCGTCGATGACGAGAACCGTTCCTCGCTGTTCACCTGACATCGATCCCTCTCGGAACGAGCTTGTGCGGGGTTTAGAAAATATTACATCTTTAAGTTTATCAACGCGTTGTTGGACAGATCGGGTTTGTTGCCGGGCCCTGCCGAGCCGGAGTATCGTCCGGACGCCGCAGAGTGAGGATCGGAACATGCCGAAGATCGCCGCCGAACGCCTCGAAGAGATCGGTCGCGCGCTGTTCATCGCCGCCGGGACGCCCGCCGATGAAGCCGCGCTCGTCATGCGCCACATCGTCGGCGCCAACCTCGTCGGCCACGATTCGCACGGGGTCATCCAGATCCCGACCTACATCGAACGCATCAAGGTCGGCCATATCGTCCCCGGAGCGCCCTGGGTCATCGTCAGGGAGTCGCCGAACCACACCGTCGTCGACGGCCACTGGGCTTTCGGCTATGTCGCCAACGAGCGAGCGATGCGCCTGACGATCGAGAAGGCCGAGAAGGGCAATGTGGCGGCCGCGACGGTGTTTCGCCAGGGCCATATCGGGCGCCTCTCGAGCTATACGCAGATGGCGGCGAAGGCCGGCATGATCGGTCTCATCACCGCCGATTCCGGGCGGTCGCCGAAAGCGGTGACGCCGTTTGGCGGGCGCGAGGCGCGGCTCGGCACCAACCCCATTTCGATCGCCATCCCCTCCGACCTCGAGGCGCCGCTCTATCTCGACATGGCAACTTCCGCCGCCGCCGCTGGCAAGATCGCGGTCGCCGTTGCCCGGGGTGAGCCGGTGCCGCCCGGCTGGGTCATCGATTCCGCCGGCAAGCCGACCACCGACCCGCGCCAATTGCGCCAGGGCGGGGCGCTGTTGCCGCTGGGCGGCCCCGACGGCGGCTACAAGGGCACCGGGCTCGCCGTCATGGTCGAGATCCTGTGCGGGCTCCTGACCGGGCTTGGCTTTGGCGTGGAGCCGACCGGGCGGCACAATGACGGCTGCTTCATGGCCTGATTCAAGGTCGATGCGTTCCGCCCGTTGGCCGAATTCAAGAAGGAGGTCGGCGAGTTTGCCCGCTATCTGAAAGAAACTCCGCCTGCCGAGGGCAGCCAGGGCGTGCTCTATCCCGGCGAAATCGAACACATGCGCGAACTCGACCGCCGCCAGAACGGCATCGAGGTCGAGGACGCGACCTGGTACAAATTGCGCGCGCTCGCCGAGAATTACGGGCTGACCGACCAGCTCGGCTTTGGCGACGTCGAGTGAAGTTCCTGGAATGATCGGTGCACCCCTCTCCGGCGACCGGCTGACGCTCTACGGCAGCTTCACCTCGAGCTCCAGCTACAAGCCGATGCTGTATCTGGCGCTCAGCGGGCTGCCGTTTTCGTTCCGCACGGTCAACCTTAAAACGGGCGTGCAGAACACCCCGGAATACCTGGCGATCAACCGCTGGGGCGTGGTGCCGTCGCTGCGTCATAAGGGGCTCACGATCCTGCAATCGAATGTGATCCTCGATTATCTCGCGCGCACCACCGGGCATTTCGAGGGCCGGACCGACCAAGAGCGATGGCAGGCGCGCGAATGGCTGTCGTGGGAAGCCGACCACATCACCGCGGTTGCGCGGGTGCGCCACTCGGCGCGCTTCCGCAAGATGCATGACGAGGTCATCGCCGAATTCCGCCCGCGCGCCGAGGCGGCCCTCTCGTTGGTCGACAACATGGTCAAGGACCGGCCGTTCCTCGTCGGCGACCGCTGCACGATCGCCGATATCGGCTGCTGGGGCCGCATGGTGTTTATGGCGGAGGGCGGGTTCGAGATCGCCAAATGGCCGCACCTCGAAGCCTGGGCCGGCCGCTTGAAGGCGATGCCCGGCTTCGCGCTCCCCTACGATCTGATCCCGAGCAAGGACCGCGA
>DASYZD010000047.1:0-5444 GCA_035946655.1 Allostellaceae bacterium
TAGCGCGTGTAATGCGCGATCGCCGCCTTGGCGGCGCCGTAATGGGCATAGCCGCCATCGGCCGAGGCGGCGGTGCCGGCGACCGAGGCGACGGTCACGATCTTGCCGGAGCGCTGATTTTTCATGACCGGAGCGACGGCGTTGCAGCTGTAAACGGTGCCGTAGAGGTTCATCTCGACGACCAGCTGCAACAGCGCCGGGTCGAGTTGGCTGGCCTTGGTGTCGACCGGCCGGCCGCGGCCGCCGCCGGCATTGGCGACCAGCACATCGATCCGGCCCCACGCCTCGACCACCCGCGCGACCATCGCGCCGACCGCCGCGTGATCGGTGGCGTCGAGTTCGAACCCCAACGCGGCGCCGCCCGCGGCGATGATCTCGGCGACCGTCGTGTCGGCCGTCATGTCCTCGGCCTCGGCCGCGAATTCCTCATACGAGTGGAGGTTGAGGTCGGCGACCGCGACCTTGGCGCCGAGCGCGGCCAAGCGTTTCGCGTAGGCGCGGCCGAGGCCGCGCGCCGCGCCGGTTACGATCGCCACCTTGCCATCGAGCTTGCCCATTGTCCCGCCGCCGGTTCAGCCGCCTTCGAGCTTGGGGATGAAGAAGACTTCGCACCCCTGGCGGATCGGCTGGTAGTAGGCGACCTCGTGGATCTCGCCGTCGATCGCGACGGTGGTTTCCTCTTCGAGGTGCTCGCCGAGACCGGGATAGCGCCGATCCATTTCCTTGATCACGTCGCGCAAGATCTTTGCCTCGACCTCGAACTCCCGCACGCCGCCGGTATAGCGCCGGCTGAAGCCGCTCGACAGAACGACGCGTGCGGGAGTGACGGCCATCGGGCTCGAGCCGCCGCCAGCCGCCCGGCTCAGTCCGCGCCGCCGTTGTCGAGGGCGGCGCGCACCTTGGGCGGCGACATCGGCAGTTCGGTCATGCGGCGGTGGACCGCGCTCTCGATCGCATTGGCGATCGCCGCCATCGGCGGCACGATGTTGACTTCGCCCACCCCCTTGGCGCCGAACGGGTGAGCCGGGTTCGGCACCTCGACGAGGACGGTGTCGATCATCGGCACGTCGGAGGCGACCGGGCAGCGGTAATCGAGGAACCCGGCGTTATCAAGGTGGCCCTGCTTGTCGTAGATGTATTCCTCGTTAAGCGCCCAGCCGATGCCCTGGGTGACGCCGCCCTGGATCTGGCCCTCGACGTAAGAAGGATGGATCGCGCGGCCGACATCCTGGGCGGCGACAAAGCGCAACACCGTCACCTTGCCGGTCTCGGGATCGACCTCGACATCGCAGAACTGGGTGGCAAATCCGGGCGCGACCCCGCCGGCGTTGACCGAGGCGGCCGCGGTCAGCGGCCCGCCGGTCAGCGCCGACTTGCCGGCGATCTCCTTCAACGACAGCGGCGTGAAATCGCCGACATTGCTGCCGGCGGGCTTGGCGTGGCCATCCTCCCAGATCACGCCCTCGACATCGACGCCCCAGATCATCGCGGCGCGGGCGCGCAAATCGCTGATCAGCTTTTTGCAGGTGTCGACGACAGCCATGCCGGTGGCGAAGGTGACGCGCGAGCCGCCGGTCACATGGGTGTAGCCGATCGAGGCGGTATCGGCGACGATCGCCCGCACCTGGCTGTAATCGACCCCGAAGGTCTCCGCCGCCATCAGCGCCATCGAGGCGCGGGAACCCCCGATATCGGGGCTGCCGGTGGCAACGAGGACCGTGCCGTCGGCGTTGATCTGCACGCTGGCGCTCGATTCGCCGCCGCCGTTGAACCAGTACCCCGAGGCGACGCCGCGCCCCTGGTTCGGGCCGAGCGGCGCTTTGTAGGCGGGATGGTTGATCAGCGCTTCCAGGGTTTCGAGATAGCCGCCATGGGCGAGCTTTGGCCCATAGATCATCGTCGTGCCGACCGTCGCGGCGTTCTTGCGGCGCAATTCGAGCGGGTCCATGCCGATTTTTTTCGCCAGCATGTCGATGACGCTCTCGACCGCGAAGGCGGAGATCGGCGAGCCGGGGGCGCGATAGGCCGCCGATTTCGGCCGGTTGCAGACGACGTCGTAGCCGACCGAGCGCGCGTTGTCGATCGCGTAGGGGGCAAACGCGCACAGGCACGCATTCATCACCGGCGACCCCGGGAAGGCGCCGGCCTGGAAGTTGAAGATGCCGTCGGCGGCGGTGATCTTGCCGTCCTTGGTGACCCCCATCTTGACCCACATCGAGGAGCCCGAGGTCGGCCCCGTCGCCTTGAACACCTCGTCCCGGGTCATCGTGATCTTCACCGGACGGCCGGTCATTTTCGAGAGCAGCGCGGCGACCGGTTCGAGATAAACCACGGTCTTGCCGCCGAACCCGCCGCCGATCTCGGCCGGCGTCACCCGCAGATCGCCGACATTCATGCCGAGAAGCTTGGCGGTCAGCGCGCGGACGACGAAATGGCCCTGGCTCGAGGCCCAGATCTCGGCCTGGCCGTCGGCATCGACCCGGGCGATCGTGGCGTGCGGCTCGATATAGCCCTGGTGCACGGCCGCGGTCTTGAACTCCTTCTCGATGACGAAATCGGCCTGGGCAAACCCGGCGTCGAGATCGCCGATTTGGAATTCGAGGCGCTTTGAGATGTTGGAGGGCGTGGTCGGCGTCGGCTCGACGCCGCGGGTAATCATGTCCTCGAACAAGAGGGGTGCGTCAGGCCGCATCGCCTCGTCGACATCGATGACGTGCGGCAGGACCTCGTAATCGACGTCGATCAGCGAGAGCGCCTCTTCCGCGGTGGCGGCGTCGGTCGCGGCGACGGCGGCGACGGCGTGGCCCTCATAGAGCGCCTTCTCGCGCGCCATCACATTGCGCGTCACATGCCAGAAATTGACCGCCACCCGCTCCGGCCCGACATATTCGAATTTCTGGTCGGGAAAATCCTTTGCGGTCATCACCGCCTTGACCCCGGGGAGGGCGGCCGCCTTGGAGGTGTCGATCGAACGGATGCGGGCGTGGGCGTGGGGGCTGCGCAGGATGCGGCCGACCAGCGCGCCGGCCATCGCCAGATCGGCGCCGTACATCGCGCGGCCGGTGACTTTGGGCACCCCGTCCGGACGTATGGGGCGCGTGCCAACCCATTTGAACCCCGTCACGACATCGTTCACGGCCAATCTCCCCATCAGTCAGGATCGCAGACTGGATATAAGAGTCGCGCGGAGCGGGCGTAAAAACAAGCCCCTATGCTCCCGCACGATGGCGTGGAGAAGGCGCGGGGCGGCCGATGCCAGGGACGCAGGGCGCCGTTGCGAAAAGTGTTGTCGAGGCGCGCGTGAACGCCGTTCACACCCGCGGCAAAATTGTGGCATGATGAAGCGCCAAGAGGCTAGATCAGGACCAGGACAACGGACGTGGACAGGGATCGGGGTTTTCGGCCGCGGCGCCGCCGCAGTTTTGACGAACCGGAATTCGAGCCGCCGCCGCGCGATTACGGCGCCGCGCCGCGGGCCCGAACACCACAATTCGAGACGCCTTCGGGGCCTCCGGTCGGCGCCGTCGTCAAGTGGTTCAAATCCGACAAGGGCTTCGGCTTTGTCGAGTTGTCGGACGGGACGGGTGACGCCTTCCTGCATGCAACCGTGCTCGGACGCATCGGCGTTGCCGCGGTGCAGCCCGGGGAAACCCTCGAGGTGCGCGTCGCCCAGGGCCAGCGCGGGCCGCAGGTCACCGAAGTACTGAGCGTCGATACCAGCACCGCCTCCACGATGGCGCGGCCGCCGCGGCCGGGGTTCGCCCCGCGCTCCGACCGGCCGGTCCTCGAAGCGACGATGCAGGAGGCCGGCACCGTCAAGTGGTACAACGCCACCAAGGGGTTCGGCTTTATCGTCCGCGACGGCGGCGGCAAGGATGTGTTCGTGCATGCCTCGGCGCTACAGCGCGCCGGCCTCTCCGGGCTCGACGAAGGCCAGCGCGTCGTCGTCGATATCGCCGAGGGCCCCAAGGGCCCCGAAGCCACCGCCGTCCGCATCGCCTAGCGGCGCAGTCACGCACTCAATACCGCCGGCAGCCGCGCTCATCGCGGCTGTTCAGCGCTGCCCATTATCTCAGGCGCACATTGAATTTGCATCAAGCGATGCCAGATTTGATGCTGAAGATGGAGCCGGAGAAATGCGGACGACCGTGACGCTCGACGATGAAATGGTCGAAAAAGCCAAATACTACACGGGTATAAAAGAGACCCCGGCGCTGGTCCGCGAGGCGCTCAAGAAATTGATCGAGCGCGAAGCGGCGCGCCGACTGGCTCGCTTGGGTGGCACGATGCCGGATCTCAAGCGGATTCCGCGCCGGCGAAGCCCCAAATGATCCTAGTCGATAGTTCGGTTTGGATCGACCATCTCAGGACGGCGGATGAAAGGCTCGTTGCACTTCTCTCGGCCGAAGAGGTCCTCGGCCATCCCTTCGTGACCGGAGAGATTTCCCTCGGTAACTTGCAGGTCCGCGACGCTGTGCTCAGCGATTTGATGGATCTGCCGCAGGCTGTTGCGGCGACCGACGACGATGTACTCGACTTGATCAACCGGCTGACGCTGTTTGGTCGGGGCATTGGCTATGTCGATGCCCATCTGCTGGCGGCGGTCCGGCTGACACCCAACGCCAAACTGTGGACCGGCGACCGGCGCCTCCAAACCGTCGCGGCGGAACTTGGTCTGGCGGCGATGCTGCCGCACTGATCGGCGGCTCAGTCGAGCACGCCGGCCTTGCGGCAGCCGTCGAGGAAATGCGCGTGGTCGTCGACGCGGACGTCGGGGGGCCTGCGCCCGAACCGCACCCGGAAATCCTCGCCGAACCGCTCGATCGCCTCCGCCATCACGCGCTGTCCTTCCGTCGCATGGCCGGTTTGGCCTAAACCGGCGATCAGCGTCAGGTAGGCCGCCTGATAGTCCGGAAAGGACTGGCAAAGCTGCCGCGCCGTCGCGACCGCTGCCGGGTAGTCGCCAATGCCGTAGTAGGCGCGCCCCAAATGATGCAGCCAGTTGGCCTTGAGAGGATCGAAAGGACTGAGGCGCAGCGCGGTTAGCAGCGGCTCGATCGCCTCGCCGGGCCGGCCGCCAAAGGCGCGGGTCGCCCCCTGATAGCCGTAGGCTCGCGCGGAGTTCGGGTCCAAGCTCACCGCGAGCTCGGCCTCGGCAATGGCTTCCTCGTGCCGTCCAAGCAGCATCAGCGCCAGGGCGAGGGCGCTATGCCCAAAGGCGTCGCTGGGATCGAGCGAGATGCTGCGCCGGGCGTGCTCGGCGGCGCGATCAGTCAGGGCCTGGCGCTCTGCGAATGGTCGAAACCGCACGGCGTTGGTCGCCAACGCAAGGGCCAGCGCTGCATGCCCCATGGCGAAGCCCGGGTCGAGCTGGATCGCGCGCTCGAAAAAGCCCATCGCCGCCGCCATCTCAGTCGGCTCCTTCGTCGCGTAATGCCAAAGTC
>DASYZD010000048.1:0-6861 GCA_035946655.1 Allostellaceae bacterium
TTCGCGCCATATCGCGGGCGGTGGCGACGGTGTCGGCGGTGGCGTCGACCGCGACCGTCGCGGTAAACGGATCGGCGTCCTCGGCCCGGCCCGGCCGGGTCATCACCCCGAGCGTGAGCACAACGAGAACAGCCCAACCGGCAACCCGCCCACAGCGTCGAGCGCCGGCCCCCGCCGGCATCCGCGGCAAGGTCATCCTAAACTCATTGCAAGATGGCCCCGATCCCGTATGTTCGCGGCTCCCCGGACCGCACCTACCCGGTGATAGCGCAGTTTTCGCGGGGACGCCATCGACAGCAGGCTTCGGCGGCCTTTGGGGCGGCAGACCGCGGCCATCGATGCGGAGGCGCCATGGCACCGCCGAGCAGGCGGCTCAGACTCGCCGTTCTGATTTCGGGCCGCGGATCGAACCTGCAGGCGCTGATCCGGGCGGCCGCCGACCCGGCCTACCCGGCCGAAATCGCGCTGGTCATCAGTAACCGGCCCGAGGCGCAGGCTCTCACGCATGCCGCCCGCGTCGGGATCCGGTGCCGCGTCCTGGCGCAGCCGAGCCGCGCCGAGTTCGCGAGCGAAGCCGACAGGGCGTTGCGGCAACGCGGCGCGGAGCTCATCGTCCTGGCCGGCTTTATGCGCATCCTCGACACAAATTTCGTCGAATCGTGGCGCGACCGGCTGGTCAACATCCACCCGTCGCTCCTGCCGGCCTTCCCGGGGCTCCACCCGCAGCGCCAGGCACTCGCCGCCGGGGTCAGATTTTCCGGCTGCACCGTGCATTTCGTCCGCGCGGCGGTGGATTCGGGGCCGATCATCGCCCAGGCAGTGGTGCCGGTGCACCCGCAGGATGACGAGGTGCGGCTGTCCGAGCGCATCCTCGCCGCCGAGCACCGGCTCTACCCGTTTGCTGTGCGCCTCTACGCTGAGGGCCGCCTCAAGATCGAGGGCGACAGGGTGACGATCAGGGGGGCGGTGCCCCCAGAAATCGCGCTGTTCAACCCGTCTGAGGTGCTTGCCTCGGCGGCTGGTTAGGCTATACCTCGCGCAAACGGCTCCTCAATCGGCGAGGCGGAGATGGCGGCAGTAGATCCAGAACTCGAACGGCACCGCAGTACCTGGATCGGGTTCACCTGGTTCATCAAGATCTCGATCCTGGTGATCGTCGTTATCCTCGCCGGGATGGCAATCTTCCTGATCTGACCCGCTCGTCGGGGGGTTACGGGCAGATCTCGATGTCGGCAAAGAAGAAGGCGATCTCCTGCGCGGCGTTCTCCGGCGAATCGGAGCCATGCACCGAATTGGCCTCGATCGAGAGGGCGAAATCCTTGCGGATCGTGCCTGGTGCTGCCTTGGCGGGATCGGTCGCGCCCATCACTTCGCGGTTCTTCGCCACCGCATCCTCGCCCTCCAGCACCTGGACCACGACCGGTCCCGAAATCATGGAGGCGACCAGGCTCCGGTAGAACGGGCGCTCGGCGTGTACCGCATAAAACTGCTCGGCCATCCCGTCGGTCAGCTGCATCCGCCGTTGCGCGACGATCCTGAGGCCGCTTGCCTCCAAGCGCTGGTTGATCGCGCCAGTCAGGTTGCGCCGGGTCGCGTCCGGCTTGATGATCGACAGGGTCCGCTCGATCGCCATGATCTCTCGTCCAAAGGGGCGCGAAGGGGCGGGTTATAGCGGCGCCCCGGGCCAGCGGCAATCCGTGCCTCATTCCTTCTTTGCCCAGCCCGCTTCGGTCTGCTGCCAATAGGTCAGCGTGTGGCCTTGCGCGGTGGCGCGGCGCCAGCGCTCACGCGCGCCCTCGACCGCGGTGGGATCGTTGCCGTCGAACATATCGGCGACGCGCGTGAAAGAGCTGAGATCCTCCGCCTCCACCCCATCGACGAGCACCAACATCCCGGAGCCGTTCGGGTTCTCTTCCCGCTCGCTGAGCCAGATCGGCTGGCTCTCGGCATTGCCGTCGCGCGCGGTGCCATGCGGCAGAAAGCTCGCCTCGTCATAGGTCCACAACAGCGCGCTCAGATGCTCAACGCGCTCGGAGGAGGCGGCCCGGACAACGATGCGGTAGCCGCCGGCCGAGGCTCGCTCCAGCAGCCGCGGCAAGGCGCGTTCGAGCGGGGTCGCCCGGAGGTGATAGAACCCGATCTCGGCCACGGCAGATTTCCTGCTGCGGGTCAGCCTTTCTCGTAATGCTCGGCGACAAAGCGGTCGAGGAGGCGCACGCCAAACGCGGTGGCGCCCTTCGGCACGGTGGCTGAGTCCTTTTTCGACCAGGCGACGCCGGCGATGTCGAGATGCGCCCACGGCACGTTGTTGACGAAGCGCTTCAGAAACTGCGCGCCGATGATGCTGCCGGCGGCGCGATCGCCGGCGATGTTTTTGACGTCGGCAGCCTCGCTATCGATCGCGCGGTCATAGCTGTCGGCGAGCGGCAGCCGCCACAGATGCTCGCCCACTTCCTTGCCGGCCGCGATCAACCGGTCGGCCAACTGGTCATTGTTGGAGAAGAGCCCGGCATTATCGTGGCCGAGCGCGACGACGACCGCACCCGTCAGCGTCGCGAGGTCGACCATCATTTGGGGCTTGAAGCGGTCCTGGCAGTACCACAGCACATCGGCGAGGACGAGCCGGCCTTCGGCATCGGTGTTCAACACCTCGATCGTCTGGCCCGACAGCGAGCGCACGATGTCGCCCGGGCGCTGCGCGGTGCCCGACGGCATGTTTTCGGTGAGGCCGACGATGCCGACGGCGTTGACCTTGGCCTGGCGCGTGGCCAACAGGCGCATCAGCCCGATCACCACGCCGGCCCCGGCCATGTCCCATTTCATCTCGCCCATCCCGGCGGCGGGCTTGATCGAGATGCCGCCGGTGTCGAAGGTGACACCCTTGCCGATGAAGCCGAGGGGCGCGCTGCCCGGTTTTCCGCCCTTATGCTCGATGACGACGACGCGGGACGGCCGCGCGCTGCCCTGTCCGACCCCGAGCAATGCTCCCATGCCAATTTCGCGCATGCGGTCTTCGCCGAGGATCTCGACCGAGAGGCCGAATTCGGCGAGACCCGCGGCCGCTGTGGCGAGCGTTTCAGGATACAGGGTGTTGGCCGGCTCGGACACCAGATCGCGGGTGAAGAATACCGCCTGCGCGGTGGCGCCGAGCGCGCGATAGGCTTCCTTCGCCGCGCCCGCCGCCGCGGTTGCGACGGTAATCTGGGCGAGCGAGGGCTTCTGCTCGGGTTTCTGCGTGGTGCGGTACTTGTCGAAGCGATAGGAGCGCAGTTCGGCGCCGAACGCGAGATGGGCGGCGGCATCTTCCGGCTTCAGCGGCGCGCCACCTCCAAGATCGAGCGCGAAGGTGGCCTCGCTCTCGCCGGCGCCGTTGAGATGGGCGAGGAGGGTGCCGCCCAAATCCTGCAATACCCGGGGATCGACCGCATCGGGTTTGCCGAGGCCGGCGACGATTATGCGGCTCAACGACAGATTCGGCGGGCCGATGATCGCGATCAGCTCGTTCTTTTTGCCATGGAAGCGGGGCGAGGAGGCGACCGCTCGGCTGACCGCGCCGCCGGTTTCCTCGTCGAGCCGGCGGGCGGTGGCGGTCAGCCCCCGCCCCTCCCACGCGGTGACGACGAGGGCGCCTGAGTGCGGCACGGCGAATTCAGCGAAACTGATCTTCATGGCGTAACCCCGGGCAAGCGATTTTCCGATCTGCGGGCGCGATAGACGCAGCGCCCCGGTGTGTCAATCCCACCGTGTATCAATCCCGCCGTGCGTCAATCCCAACTCGCGCCGGACGCCACGGTATCTGAAGGCGCGCTGGCCGGAAAGCTGTGGCGAGGGGCTAGCGGTCTCCTTATGATCGGAGGCCGATGACCAGCCTCGACCGCTACATCCTGCGGCAATGCCTCAGCCTGATGCTCCTTGTCACCGCGGCGCTCAGTGCTGCGGTGTGGCTGGCCCAATCGCTGCGCCTGGTTGACCTGATCGTCAATCGCGGATTGTCGATCGAGCTGTTTCTTTATCTGGCGGTGCTGATCCTGCCGCGCTTCATCGACATTGTGCTGCCGATCGGCGCCTTCATCGCCGTCTTGTTTGTATTCAACCGGCTGACCTCGGAAAGCGAACTTGTCGTGATGCGCGCCGCCGGCGTCGGTCCGCTGGCGCTCGCCCGGCCAGTTTTCATTCTCGCCGGGCTCGCCTTCCTGGTCCTGATGAGTCTGTCGGCCTATTTCCTGCCGGCCTCTACCCGGGAATTCCGCGATCTGCAATTCGAGATCCGCAATCGCTTCGTCTCGGCCCTCTTGCAGGAAGGGGCGTTCACGACAGTTTCGGACAAGCTGACGATCTATATCGCCGGCCGCAACCAGCGCGGCGAAGTCATCGGACTCTTGATCAACGACGACCGCGACCCGCAGCAGCCGGTCACGATCCTCGCCGAGCAGGGTGCTTTTGCCAACAGCGCCCAAGGCTCGCGCGTCATCATGGTGAACGGCTCCCGGCAACGCTACGACCGCGCGACCGGAAAGCTGTCGGTGCTGACCTTCGACCGCTACACCCTTGATCTGGACATGCTGCGCGATGCTCCAGTGGTGCGCTTTCGCGATGCCCAGGAGCGCTATCTGAACGAGCTATTCTGGCCGCCGGCCGATTTGGACGCGTCCAACCGCTATAGCTTTCTCGTCGAGGGACACCAGCGCCTCATCGTGCCGCTCTCGGTCTTCGCCTTTGTGATGATCCCGCTCGCCTGCCTGTTGCCGGGGGAATTGAACCGTCGGGGCCAACTGAGCCGAGTGCTGCTGGCGATTGGGCTTGCCGTTGTCTTCCAGGCGCTTGATTTGGGTGTCAAGACCCTGGCCAGCCGCCATCCCAGTTTGATCGCGCTGCCGTATGTGACCAATCTCTTGCCGTTGCCGCTGGGGTTTGGAATCCTCTTGTTCGGCGGGATAAAAACCGGCTTCGGGCGGCTTGCGCCGGAAATACGATAACCAGCGGGCGGTTTCTGGTGTACCTGGCAAAGACTCTCTCCGCCTATATCGCCCGCCAGTACTTCGCGTGGTTTTGCGGGGTATTCGGCGCGATGGTGTGCGTGACGTTCCTGCTCGACTATATCGAGCTGATCCGGCGCGGCGGCACGCGAACCCAGGTCAGCTGGGGGGCGCTGTTCGAGATGGCGGTGTTGAAACAGCCGCACACCGCGCAGGACGTCATGCCGTTTGCGATCCTGTTCGGCACGATGCTCGCCTTCTGGCGGCTGACCCGCAGCAATGAGCTAGTCGTCGCCCGCGCCGCCGGCGTGTCGGTCTGGGGCTTTCTGACCCCAGCGATCCTGGTTGCGCTATTGATCGGGGTCGTCGCCGTCTCGGTGTTCAACCCGATCGCCGCGGCGATGGAGGCCAGCTATGAGAAGCTCGACAGTCGCATCCTGCGCCAGGCGAGCGACCCGCTCAGCCTGTCGAATGCCGGCCTCTGGCTGCGCCAGAGCGACGCCGCCGATGGGCAGATCATCGTTCATGGCGACAAGGTGAACTCGTCGGCACTGCTGCTGCAGCATGTGAGTGTGTATTTCACCGACCGGCTGTCCGAATTCACCTCGCGCATCGAGGCCCGATCGGCCAGGCTCGACCACGGATTTTGGGTGATCGAGGACGGTCAGCGGTTCCACCCGGGCGAGCCGCCCGAAGCGTTCGCCGAGTTGCGTCTCCCGACTCGGCTGACCGCGAGCAAGATCGAGGAGAGCCTCGCTTCACCCGAGACGATGTCGTTCTGGGAGCTGCCCGGCTACATCACCCTGCTCGAGCAGTCGGGGTTCTCGGCCCAGCGCCACCGCCTGCACTTCAACATTCTGTTGGCGCGCCCCTTCCTGTTCTGTGCGATGGTGCTGGTCGCGGCGACATTCAGCTTGCGCATGCAGCGGCGCGGCGGCGCGGTGGCGCTGATCGTGAGCGGCGTCCTGGCTGGCTTCCTGCTGTACTTTCTGTCGGATATTGTGTTTGCCCTCGGCCTGTCGGCCAAGATCCCGGTCCTGCTGGCCGCCTGGACCCCGCCCGGGGTAAGCATGATCTTCGGTACCTCGATGCTGCTTCACCTCGAGGATGGATGACACCAAGGTTTCCCGATTTCGTCCGGCTGCCAAAGGTTCCTTGCACGATTCCTCCGACCAGCGACCCCGCTTAGGCTTGAAGACGGCGCATGACCGGTTTCCCCCGACCTGGACACCGATGGCTGGGCGAGCGCGTGGGCCTCGCCGCGGTCGGCGCATTCCTCATCCTGTCGCTCGCCGCCCCGCCGGCCGCGGCGCAGTTGACCAGCGGCAGCTCGAAGAAAGACGACAAGAACGCGCCCATCGTCTTCCAAGCCGATGAGGTGCAATACGACGATCAGCTGGCGCTCACCGTCGCCAAAGGCCATGTCGAAATCTCGCAGGGTGGCGACGTCCTGCTCGCCGACACCGTTAGCTACAACCAGCGCACCGATACGATCACCGCTTCCGGCCATGTGAGCCTCTTGGAGCCGACTGGCGACGTTGTCTTCGCCGACTTCATGGAACTGCGCGATTCGATGAACGATGTCTTCGCGCAGAATGTGCGCCGGCTGCTCGCCGACCGCTCGCGGCTCGCCGCCAACACCGCGCGGCGCGTCAATGGCAACCGTTTCGAGGTGCGGCGCGGGGTCTATTCGCCCTGCGATCTGTGCAAGAGCGATCCGAGCGCCCCCCCGGCATGGCAGCTCAAAGCGCGCGCGATCAGCGACGACAAGGAGCTGAAGCTGATCGAGTTCCAGGACGCGGTGCTGGAGGTCGATGGCTGGCCGATTTTCTATACGCACTATCTTTCGGAGCCCGATCCATCGGTCAAACGGGCGAGCGGATTT
>DASYZD010000049.1:0-3481 GCA_035946655.1 Allostellaceae bacterium
CTCGAGACTGGCGCGGACCGAGGCGGGCCGGCCGGCGGCCTCAAGGACGACATCCGCGCCGCGTCCGGCCGTCTTCGCCCGGGCGATTGCGACGGGGTCCGCGCTCCTCGCATCGACGATCGAGGTCGCGCCGACCTGCTCGGCAAGCACGAGTTTCTTTTCGTCGAGATCGACCGCGATGATCTCACCCGCCCCGGCGAGCCGGGCGCCCTGCACCGCGGCGAGCCCGACGGCGCCGCAGCCGATCACCATGACCGTGTCGCCATAGCCTACGCGAGCGATATTGAGGGCGGCGCCAACCCCGGTCATCACCCCGCAACCGATCAGGCAGGCGCGGTCGAACGGCAGCGCCTTTGGCACGACGACCGCCTGGTGGTCGGCGACGATCGCGTATTCGGCGAAGGCGCCGACAAACATCAACCGCCTCACTTCGCGGCCGTCGCCGAGGCGGGTGCGGTTGGTGCCGTCGAAGGAGACTGCACTCGGCCCGTGCGCGAGGTAGCTCTCGCACAGGATCGGCAGATCGCGGTCGCAGTAGAAGCAATGGCCGCAATGTGGGTTCCACGACAGGATCACGTGGTCGCCGACGTGCACGCCCTGCGCACCGGGGCCGAGTTGTTCGACGATCCCGGCCGCCTCGTGCCCGAGCACGATCGGCAGCGGGTAGCGCAACGACCCGGTGATGACTTCGAGATCGGTATGGCACAGGCCCGCGGCCTTGATCCGCACCAGGACCTCGCCCTGCCCGAGCGGGCCCGCGGCCACCCTTTCAACCGTCATCGGCGCCCCGACCTCGTGCAAGACGGCGGCGCGGTATTGGATCGTCATCGGCTCCCCCTCATTCTCCGGGCGTCCGGTGCAGCGGCGCGACGCGGCGCGCCGGCGGCGCATCCTCGCGCACCCGGAAGGCGCCCTCGACGATCTCGGCCCGGTCGCCACGGCACCAGCGCGCGACAAAGGCGCTGGCGAGCGTCGCGTCGCAAAAATAGACCGCAACCGCATCGTTGACGACGCCGCGCAATCCGGACGGGGTCATCGCCCAGCCATCGGCGCCGCAATTGTCGTCGAGCCAGGCCTTGAGCTGGTCGAGCCGGCCGCCAAGCCCCGAGGGCGGGATCTCGATGCGGATCCGCACCGGAAACCGTCGCTCGGCCTCGCCGATCATCAGCCGCGAGCTGGCCGCCATCGTCGTTCCTTTTTTGTTCCCGTCGGCGAGAATGTCATGCTGCCGCAGGCGCTGTCCAGCACATCGCTTCGAGTGCGGGCGGGAACACTCGCGGTCCGGCGCGGCGCTCACGACCCCGGTACGGTCCCCGGCGGCAGGGTCGCGCAATAGCGGGCGATCTCGCCGGGCGTCGTTAGCCAGAGCGCGTCCCGCTGCGCCAGGATGTGGCGCAGTGCATCGCGCAGGGCGCGCAGGCGGAACGGCTGGCCAATGATGAAGGGGTGCAGCGCGATCGAGAACACCAGCGGGTATTTCCGCGATTGTTCGAGCATTTCGTCGAACTGGTCGGTGATCATCTCGGCGAACTGCCGGCCGGTATGGTGGCGGGTGGCGAGCGCCGGCAGGTCATTGAGCTCTATCGGATAGGGCACCGAGAGGATCGGGCCCGAGCGCGTCTTCAGCCATACCGGCTGATCGTCGAGCGGCCAGTCCATGACGTAGCGGTAGCCGGCCTCCTTCAGAAGATCCGGGGTCACCCGGCTCTCGGCCAGACCGGGGCCCAGCCAGCCTTCCGGGCGCGCGCCGGCGAGGCGGGCGATCGTTTGGGTGGCCTCGGCGATGAGGCCCGCCTCGTCGGCTTCCCACAACCCGTCTTGGCGCTCCGAATTGGTGCGGCCGTGGCCGACAAATTCGTCGCCCCTGCCCCGGAGCCGCAGGGCGATGTCGGGGCAATATTCGAGCGCCGCCGCGTTGACGTTGTGCGCGCCGGGCAGGCCGAATTCGTCGAGGAGGTCGAGGTAATGCCAGACCCCGACCCGGTTGCCATAGTCGCGCCAAGCATAATTCTGCTGGGTCTGCGGCCGGTCGCCCCCGCTCGCATCGACACCAAGCCCGGCGCGGTAGGCGAAATGCTCGATGTTGCTGCACAGAAAGACGGCGAGGCGCTTGCCCTCGGGCCAGTCATAGACCGCCCGCCGGGTGATCGGCACGTAGTCGTAGCGGTCGTGGCTGGGAAGATTCATCCGAAGGCTACCTTTCCACGGGCCGGCTACTTCTCGACACAAGACTTAACGATGATGAAGGTATCGTTGGCGCCCACTCCGCGTATAACCCCAGTTCGCTCCAGATCGGCAATGCTCTGACGGTTGTTGGTGATCAATTCGGTAACCTTTTGCGCGCCGGCCTCACAGCGCTCGCGGGTTGTGAATTCCTGCATTGTGATATTTTAAGTGGCGCCGCCAAGCCAGACTACGACGATCAGCACAAACATAACGATCTCCGCGCCTGTGGAATGGTCGGCGACGGCCCCTCGCCCCGCCCCTCTCCCCGCAGGCGGGGAGAGGGAGGGACCCGCGGCAAAGCCGTGGGAGGGTGAGGGGCTGGTCGGGCTCACCGTCCCTGAAACACCGGGCGGCGCTTTTCCATGAAGGCGGTGCGGCCCTCGGCGTAGTCGGCGCTGGCGAAGCACTCATCGACGACGCGCTTGCACAGCGCCAAGTCGCGGTGCGCTTCGTCCTTCAAGGCCTCGCGCGCGATCTGCTTGGCGGCGCGGATCGTCAACGGCGCGTTGGCGGCGATCATGTCGCAGTAGTTCTTGACGTAGCCTTCGAGCTCGCCGTCCGGCACGAGGCGATTGATGAGGCCCATCGCGAGCGCCTCCTCGGCGCTGAATTGGCGCGCGGTATAGAAGATTTCGCGGGCATAGGCCGGGCCGACGAGGTCGATCAGCTTCTTGATGCCGTCATAGGCGTAGCCGAGGCCGAGCTTCGCCGCCGGGATGCCGAAGCGCGAACCTTCGGCGGCAATGCGGATGTCGCAGCCGATCGCGGTCGCCAGCCCCCCGCCGATGCAGTAGCCGCGGATCATCGCGATCGTCGGCTTCAGGGTCTCGTGCAGCTTGAGGCGGGCGGCTTCGGAGACCTTGCTGTAGGCGGCGGCGGCTTCCTCATTGGCACGCTTTTCCTTGAACTCGGAGATGTCGGCACCCGAAACGAAGGCCTTGCCGCCGGCCCCGGTGACGACGATGACGCGGACCCGATCATCCTTCTCGAAATCATCCATGATCTGCGCCACCGCCTGCCACATGTCGAGTGAGACGGCGTTGTGGCGCGCGGGGTTGTTGAAAATGATGCGGCCGACCGCACCGTCTTTCTCGGCGATCATCTTCGAAGTAATCGGCTGGTCGAGCATGGCGTCTAATCCTCGTTTGATCAGCCCCTCGCCCGCATCGCGGGAAAGGGAGGGGCCCATCGCTGCAGCGATGGGAGGGTGAGGGTATCGGGCACCGCGGCTGCTGCCGCCCCCTCACCCTACCCT
>DASYZD010000050.1:0-4044 GCA_035946655.1 Allostellaceae bacterium
CAATGGCAGGTCTATGCGAGCCGCGCCGGCGGCGGCGATTTGCGGTCTGCGCTCGACGAATACGGCCTGTTGAAGACGATGATCGACCAGTGGCGCGACGCCTTCGAGGAGGTCTTCTCACGCACCGAGAAGCACCGCGTCCGCAACTTCGTCTCGACCGCGCTGGAGGCTCGCAACGCAACCTCGCATCTCTCGATCCCGCTGCAGGACGACGAAGCCCTGCGCTACCTCGATGCGATCCACCAGGTCCTGCGCGCGGTCAAGGCGCCGGAAGCTGACGTCGCCGAGACAAGGCGCCTCTACGATGAGCAGCGGCGCAGTGGGCTGGGGGCCACACCAACGCCACCCGCACCGGCTCCGCCCGCCCCCGAACCGGCGCCGGAGAAGCCGGGCAAGCAATTGCGGCCATGGATTGAGGTGGCGTTCCCGCACCCCGACGTGCTCGAGAACCGCTTCAAGGAGGCGGAGTTCGCGGCCGACCTGTTCGCCGTCGATTCCGGCAACGCCGAGGGGGATTACGTCACGCCGCGCGGCTTCTTCGGCATCACCTTCCTGACCGAAGGGCTGAAGCGCGTGCTGCTGTCGACGGCGCAGCGTCTTGCGGGCCAGGGCGGCGACCCGGTCATCGGCTTGCAGACGGCTTTCGGCGGCGGCAAGACCCACACCTTGCTCGCCGTCTACCATCTGGCGCGGCATTTGGCCGAGGGCAGCGACCCCGCGAACCTGCCGGGGCTGCAGCCGCTGCTCGCGGGCCTTGGGCAAGTGGCCTGGCCGAAGCCGCGGCTCGGGGTCTTCGTCGGCTCCGCCAAGGGCGCGGACGTGTCGCTGACCCTGAAGGACGGGCCGAAGCTGCGCACCCTGTGGGGCTATCTCGCCTGGCGCCTCGCCGGCGATGCCGGGCTCGCGCTGGTGGCTGAAGCCGAAGCCGCGCGCACGAGCCCTGGTTCCGAGCTGATGGTCGAGGTGTTCCGCCTTGCGGGGCCGAGCGTGATCCTGCTCGACGAACTGGTGATGTTCGCACGCCAGCTCGACGAAATCCGGTTCGAGGCGTTCCTCTCGTTCATCCAGTCGTTGACCGAGGCGGCGAAGCTGGTGCCGCGCATCCTGATCGTGGGCTCATTGCCGGAGAGCGACTCCGAGGCCGGCGGCGCACGCGGCCGCGAGGCGCTGTTGCGATTGGAGAAGGTGTTCGGGCGGGTGCAGTCGGCCTGGCTGCCGGCGTCGGGCGACGAGACCTACGAGATCATCCGCCGGCGGCTGTTCCAGGCGCTCGACGCCGAGGGCGAGCGGGCGCGCGAGGAGACGGTCAAGGCGTTTGCCGACATGTACCGCCGCAATCCGGCGGAGTTCCCGCCTCAGGCCAAGGAGGCGCGCTACACCGAGCTGCTGCAGCTGTCCTACCCGATCCACCCCGAGCTGTTCGACCGGCTCTCGCAGGACTGGGCGAGCCTCGACAAGTTCCAGCGCACCCGCGGCGTGCTGCGCTTCATGGCGAATGTCGTCGGCGTTTTGTGGCAGGAGCGGTCGAGCGACCCGCTGATCCTTCCGGCCCGCGTGCCGATCGCGAACGACCGCGTGCGCGCCAGCGTGCTCTACCCGCTCGACCCGCAATTTGCCGCCGTCCTCGACAAGGAGGTCGACGGCGCCGGCTCTCTGCCGGCCCGCATGGAGCTGAACCCCACCCGCCGCATCAGCCAGGTGCGGGCGGCGACGCGGGCGGCGCGGGCAGTGTTCTTGTGCTCGGCGCCGCTGGTCGGCCGGCCGAATGCCGGGCTGACGGGCCAGGGGCTGCGGCTCGCCTGCGCTGAGCCGGGTGACCAGCTGGCAATCTTTGGTGAAGCACTGCGCGAGCTGTCGGAGCGCGCGACCTATCTGTACGAAGAGGCCGGCCGTTATTGGTTCTCGACGCAGCCGACCTTGAATCAGCTCGCGGAGGAGCGCGCCAGGGCGTTCCCACCGCACGAGGTCGATGCGGCGATCGCCGAGGTGCTGCGCGACGACGCCAAATCGAAGACCGGAACCGGCTTCCATCGCATGTTCGCCACCGACGACCCGCCGGGGATCGACGAGGTGGACGCGATTTCGCTCGTGATTCTCGGGCCGGCGGCATCGCATTCGGGTCGGGGCCCCGGCAAATCAGCCGCGACCGACGCCGCCACCGACGGGCTGACCCGCTGCCGCAATGCGCAGCGGAAGTTCCGCAACACGTTGCTGTATGCCGCCGCCGACGAGACGCTGTTGGCGACTGCGCGCGAGGCGATGCGACGCGCGATGGCCTGGAACACGATCGGCGGCGATCCGAAGCGGGACAAGCAGGTCGACGACCGGCTCCAGGCGCAGATGACGCAGGCGCAGCTCGCCGACGCGCGCGACAAGGCGAGGAGCTTCCGGGAGGGCGCGGTGCGGGCGCTGCGCGCGGCCTGGAGCCACGTCCTGTTCCCGGTCGAGAGCACCGAGCCGGGCAGGGCCTTCGATCTCGACCATCTGCTGCTGACCGCGCGCGAGCGCAGCGGCGTACCGGCGGCCGTCTACGAGAAGGCCAGCGCCAAGGGTGACGGCATCATCAAGGAAGTGCTCGGCGGCGAAACCCTGGCGACGCGCCTCGCCGAGCTGTGGTCAGCCGAGCGGCCACATCTGCCGGTGACCGAGATCGCGGGATGGTTCGCGACCTACGTTTACCTGCCGAAACTACGCGACCGGGTCGTGCTGGAAAAGGCGATCACCGACGCGCTCGCCAAGCTCGACCCGAAATTCGCCTACGCCGACGCTTTTGACGAGGCCTCGGGCAAGTATGTAGGGCTGATCTGGCAGAAGGCGCCGTTTGGGCCGATGCCGCCGACCGCGGTCCTGGTGCGCCCCGAGGTCGCGATCGCGCAGCTGCGTCCAGCGTCGCCGCCGCCCGAGCCGGGTCCCAGACCGACCGAGGGCGTGGCTGGCCCGGCGCCGCCGCCAGCTTCTCCCGCACCGAGTCCCAACCAGCAGCCGCGGCGCTTTTACGGCTCGGTCGACATCGACATGGTCCGGCCGGTCAAAGCGTTCGACGCGATCCTGAACGCGGTGGTCATGGAGCTGCAGCGCACACACGGCGCCAAGGTGAAGTTGACCTTGGAAGTAGAGGCCGAGGCGCCTGAGGGCTTCTCGGAGGCCGACGTCGGCGTCGTCCGCGACAACGCGCGCCAGCTGAAGTTCAAACCCGAGTCGACCGGGTTTGAGGATTAGACTAGAGCGTTTTCCATCTAGGTTGAGCCGTATCCGGCGTGGGCAAGATAGCGCGAGCATTCATCAGCGGGGAAATCGTCGAGCAGGCGTCCGATGGTGGCCCATAACGCCTCGAGGGTTCGTTCCGCGGCTTTGCGCAGCAACGCCTTCAGCTTGGCGAAGAGCTGTTCGATCGGGTTGAGATCGGGCGAATAGGGCGGCAGGTAGAGCAGCACAGCTCCGGCCGCCTCGATCGCCTCGCGGACGCCGGCCACCTTATGGGCACGCAGATTGTCCATGATGACGATGTCGCCAAGCGTCAGCATGGGGGCAAGGCAGCGCTCGACATAGGTTCGGAAGATGCTGCCGTTCATTGCCTGGTCGATGACGAAGGGGGCAGTCACCGTGTCGATGCGCAGACCCGCCACGAAAGTAGTTGTCTTCCAATGCCCATGCGGCACGCGTCCGATCAGCCGGGTTCCGCGCCGGGAGCGCCCGCGCTGCCGAGCCATATTGGTGGTGGTGCCGGTCTCGTTCGGCCGCGTGCACGGTTTTTTTTAAAGCTGATGCCGTGCCGGTGGAAAAACCGCCAGACGGAGCTGAGGCCTGTCCTGACGCCGCGTTCGGCCAATCGCCTACGGATCTCCTCCAGGGTGAGATCGGCACGCTCCTCGATCAGCGCCAACAGCCAAGCCGTATGCTCGGCCAGCGGCGAGCGGCTACGGCCTTTCTGTGATTTGGCCTCGGTACCCCCCGTTCGCCGCCAGCGGCCGACCCACGCCGTCGCGGTCGACTCCCCGATCCCGAGCTGCCGCGCCGCCCCGCGCGCCGACATCCCGCCCGCAG
>DASYZD010000051.1:0-6322 GCA_035946655.1 Allostellaceae bacterium
TGAGCCCCGATGGCGGCGAGAGCTGGCGGCGGGTCGGCAACGGGTTGGGGAACGAAAGCCGGGTGTTCGGGCTGAGCGTTCACCCCACGGAGCCGCGCACCGTCTTCGCCGGCGCCAATGACGGCATCTACAAGAGCACGGACGGCGGGCAGAGCTTCGCGCGCCTCCCGTCGCCGATGGATAACCTCGATGTGTGGCGAATCGCGATCGACCCCACCGACCCCGACATCATCTTCGTGGGCACGCGGCCGGCGGCACTGTTCCGCTCAAAGGACGGCGGCGCCCATTGGCAGAAGCTCACCGCCGAGATTGCCGAAGAATGCCCGAATGTCGGCGTGCCGCGCGTGACGGCGCTGACCGTCGACCCGTCCGACCATCGCGTGATCTGGGCCGGGCTCGAAGTTGATGGCGTGCGCCGCTCGACCGATGGCGGCGACAGCTGGAGCCGGATTGCCGCCGAGGGCATCCCTGACCCCGACATTCACGACATCGCGGTCACCGTCAATGGCGGCACCACGGTGTTGACCAGCACACCGCGCGAGATTTTCGCGAGCCGCGACCGCGGCGACAGCTGGTACCCGCTGATGGTCGGCGACCAGTTCCATCTGCATTATTGCCGTCATCTCGCGCAGAAGGCGGACGACCCGGCGACCCTGTTCGTCGCCACCGGCAACGGCGCGGCGGGCGACGCCGGCGCGATCCAGCGCTCGAAGGATGGCGGGCGCAGCTGGCAGATGCTGTCCCTGCCGGCGGAGCCCAATTCGCCGATCTGGAACTTTGCGACGCATGCCGCCGACCCCGGCCTCATCGTCGCGTGCAGCCATTACGGCGAACTGTTCGCCAGCGACAACGCCGGCGATTCCTGGAAGAAGCTGCGCCGCGAGTTCACCGAGATCCGCGCGATCAGCTGGGTCCCGAATTGATTAGGGCATGACCGACGGTGCGTCCTTCGAGACGCGCCCTCTGGGCGCTCCTCAGGATGACGTAAGCTTGTGGTGGATTTGAGGAAAGTCGTCATCCTGAGGAGGCGCGCAGCGCCGTCTCGAAGGACGCACAAACCGCACGAGGCGTTCCTTGAAGGAGGAGCGGAAATTCTGCATGACGAGCGATCCTGTGCCTTTTGCCCGCCCGCGCCCCGGGACCCAGCCGCCCACTCTTTATCCCGACTACCGGAGCACGGCGAAGCGGGCGCCCAAACGCGCGCCGATCCGCCTCGAGCACACGCTGTCGGAAGTCACCGGCCCGACCTTCGCCGACCGCTGGGCCGGGCCCGACGCCACCGACCTGACGAGGCGGCACAAGGGTGCGCCACTGGGCGAGCGCATCATCGTCGCGGGGCGCGTGCTCGATGAGGACGGCCGCCCGGTCGCCGGCTCGCTCATCGAATTGTGGCAATGCAATGCCGCCGGGCGCTACCACCACCCCGTCGACCAGCACGACGCGCCGCTCGACCCCAATTTCACCGGCGCCGGCCAGATGGTGAGCGGCGCGGATGGCGGATACCGCTTTCTGACGATCAAACCCGGCGCCTATCCGTGGCGCAACACGCCCAATGCGTGGCGCCCGGCGCATATTCATCTCGGCGTCTTCGGGCCGGGGTTTGCGACACGGCTGGTGACCCAGATGTATTTTCCGGGCGATCCGCTGCTGGCCTTCGACCCGATCTTCCAGAGCACAGCGGACGCGGCGGCGCGCGAGCGGCTGATCTCGCGCTATGACCCCCAGCTCAGCGAAGCGGAATGGGCGCTCGGCTATCGCTTCGATCTGGTGTTGCGCGGCCGCGCGGCGACCCCGGTCGATCCGGCGTGAGGCGCACCCGGTGATGGCCGACAAGCTCATCCCGACGCCGTCGCAGACGGTCGGGCCGTTCTTTCATCTCGGGATGGTGCGCCCCGACTGGGCCGACCTGACCGCCGACCACCCCACGGGTGCAAAGATCGCAATCGAGGGCCGGATCATCGACGGCGACGGTGCGGCGGTGCCGGACGCGGTCATCGAAGTGTGGCAGGCCAATGCCGCCGGTCGTTATAACCACCCCGACGATCGCCAGACCGACAAGCCCCTCGATCCGCATTTCCGCGGCTTTGGCCGGGTCGCGACCGACGCCGAAGGGCGGTTCCGGGTTTTGACGATCAAGCCCGGCCCGGTGCCCGGCCGCGGCAACACGCTGCAGGCGCCGCATATCAACGTCGTCTTGTTCGCGCGCGGGTTGCTGATCCACCTCCACACCCGGATCTATTTCGCCGACGAGCCGGCCAATACCAGCGACCCGCTTTTGGCATCGATCGAGGATGAGGCGGCGCGCCGCAGCCTCCTCGCCCGCCGCGCCCCCGGCACGGACCCGGCGCTCTACCAGTTCGACATCGTCCTTCAAGGCGAGGGTGAGACCGCCTTTCTCGACATCTGACGGCGCCCGCCGGCGACCGGTTGCTGCCTCCCCAGGTTCGGTCGGGCATCACGCGGCGGTGGCGGGTGGGGATGCTTGGCTCAATCAGAGCGATAATGCGCTAGGGTCAAGCTCTTTCGGCGGCGAGGCGGCGGTGTCGGCTGAACGGGAAAGGGGCGCACGGGTCCGACCGCGCGGCCGCGGCGGCCGGCCGTCGCGCCTCGCATCGGCGCAGCTCTCGGAGCGGATCCTCGAGGTCGCGACCGCCTTCTTTCTCGGCGACGGTTTCCGCGCCACCAGCATCGAGGCGGTGGCGCGGCGCGCCGGCATTTCGAAGCGCACCTTCTATCATCGCTTTCGCGGCAAGGAGATGCTGTTCGAGGCGGTGGTGCGGCGCCTGATCGAGCGCTGGACGCCACCCTTCGACGCGACGCTGTTCGAGGGGACGAGCCTGCCGGAAACGCTGCGCCGCGTCGGCGAATACATGCTCGGCGTGGCGCTGACCCCGGAGGCGCTCGCGCTGCACCGGATGGTGATCGCCGAGGCGGCGCGCTTTCCCGGTCCCGCGCGCATCCTGCACGAGCTCGGCGCGGCCGCCGGGATCGAGCGGGTGGCGCGGCTGCTCGAACCGGCAATCGCCAAGGGCGAGTTGCGGGCGATCGATCCGCACTTTGCCGCCGAACAGTTCATCCTGATGGTGGTAAGTGCGCCGCGGCGGCGGGCGCTGGGCCTCGGATCGCCGCTCGGCGCGAACGAACTGCGCGAGTGGGTCGACCAGAGCGTCGAACTCTTTCTCGACGGCTGCCGCCACCGCTGACGCGCCGGGTCCCTCCCTCTCTCCGTGTCCACGGGGAGAGGGTTGGGGTGAGGGGCCGGCACCGGCAGATCGACCCTCTCGAACCCGAGAGGTCCGCTGCGGCGGCCTCTCTTTGTGCGCTTGCCGCGGCCGGCGCGTGGCATCAGAATCCCAAAATAACAGGGGAGGGATACGTGGTTAAAATCACTGCTTTGCTGATCCGGCGGCCGGAGCTCTCGCATGAAGAATTCATGCGCCACTGGGTTGATGTGCACGCTCCGCTGGTCGATGCGTTGCCCGGCGTGCGCCGCTACGTCCAAAGCCATATCCTGGGCGAGCAAGCGGCGCCTGTGCCGACGACCGGTGTCGCGCTCGACGGCATCGCCGAGCTCTGGTTCGACGACCGTGCCGCGTTCGAGCGCGCATTTGCCTCTCCAGAAGGGCAACGGCTTGCCTCTGACGGAGCGTTGTTCATCGGCCAGATCAGCTTCTTCATAATCGACGAAAAGGAGATGATCCGATGATCAAAAGCCTGTCCTTGTTGACCCGCCGGCCGGGGCTGTCGCACGCGGAGTTCGTTCGCCATTGGCTCCAGATCCATGCGCCCTTGGCGCACGCCGTGCCGGGCGTCAAGCGCTATGTGCAGAACCATATCGAAGGTGAGCGCACCCGCCCCGACATCGCGACGACCGCGGTCGCGGTCGATGGCATCGCCGAACTCTGGTATGAGGACCAGGCGGCGATGGACCGCGCCAATGCCTCGCCCGAAGCCAAGCGCCTGCATGACGACGGCGCCCTCTTCATCGGCGGGATCAAGACCTTCATCATCGACGAAAAGGTGATCATCCCCATATCGGAGTGAGGAAAGCCGAGGAGGCCGAGGAGGCGAGGATGAGCCGGGACGACGTCATCGAGGTTGGCGCGGCGGTCACCGAGGCCGGCAGGGCGCCGCCGGCGCTGCGCTATCAGAGCGGCTTTGGCAACGAATTGGCGAGCGAGGCGCTGCCCGGCGTCCTGCCGCAGGGGCAGAACGCTCCGCAGGTGCCGCCGCACGGTCTTTACACCGAGCAGCTGTCGGGGACGGCGTTCACCGCGCCGCGCCGCGAGAACCGGCGCTCCTGGCTCTACCGCATCCGGCCCTCGGCAATGCACCGGGCGTTTCGGCGCCTCGACGACGGCCTCATCCGCACCGCGCCGTGCCGCGAGGCCGACCCCTCACCCAACCGGCTGCGCTGGAACAAGGTGCCGTTCCCGGCCGAGCCAGCGGACTTTGTCGATGGCCTCATCACGATCGCGACCAATGGCGATGCGAGCCAACGCAGTGGGGTGGCCATCCATCTCTACCGCGCCACCCGGTCGATGAGGGAGCGCGTGTTCTACGATGCCGATGGCGAACTGTTGATCGTGCCGCAAGAAGGCTGCCTTATGCTAGCGACCGAGTTCGGCGGTATCGAAGTCAGCCCCGGCGAGATCGCGGTCATTCCGCGCGGCATCAAGTTCCGCGCCGAATTGCCGGTTGGACCGGCGGCGGGCTATGTCTGCGAGAATTACGGGGGCCTCTTCCGCCTGCCCGAATTGGGTCCGATTGGCGCCAACGGGCTCGCCAATCCGCGCGATTTCCTCAGCCCCTGCGCTCAATTCGAGGATCGCAGCGGGCGCTATGAGCTGGTCACCAAGTTCGAGGGGCATCTATGGGCGAGTGAGACCAGGAGCTCGCCGCTCGATGTCGTGGCCTGGCACGGCAATTACCTGCCCTATAAATACGACCTCGCCCGCTTCAACACGATCGGCACAGTGAGTTTCGACCACCCCGACCCGTCGATCTTCACCGTCCTCACTGCGCCGAGCGAGGTGCCGGGCACCGCCAATTGCGACTTCGTCATCTTCCCGCCGCGCTGGATGGTGGCCGAGCACACCTTTCGCCCGCCGTTTTTTCACCGCAACGTCATGAGCGAGTTCATGGGGCTGGTACACGGCGCCTACGACGCCAAGGCCGAGGGCTTCGTGCCGGGCGGCATGTCGCTGCACAATTCGATGTCGGCGCACGGCCCCGACCGCGCGACCTTCGACAAGGCCGTCGCCGCGGACCTCAAGCCGCACAGAATCGCCGACAGCCTCGCCTTCATGTTCGAGACGCGCCTCGTTATCCGCCCGACCCGCTTCGCACTCGACACCCCGGCGCTGCAATCCGACTACGATTCGTGCTGGGCCGGGTTTGACGGAAGGTTCGAGGGATAAGCCGGCCGGGGCGCGATCTCATCATATCTGTCAGGAAAATCCGCCGCTCCGGTTGCGTTGACACTCCGCGGCACGCGGTCTAAGTCAAACGCTGCTGGGCGCCGCAATTTTGCCGGAACCTTCCGCATGGCCTCGGACCCGCGGCCGCTCTCGCCGCATCTGCAGATCTATCGCTGGCAGCTGACGTCGGTGCTGTCGATCCTGCACCGCTTCGCCGGTGTCGCGCTCACGCTGGGCGCGATCCTCCTCGTCTGGTGGTTCGGCGCGGCGGCAGACGGGCCGGAGGCTTATGCCGGCGTCCAGGCGTTTCTCGGCTCGTGGCTTGGCCGGCTGCTGCTGTTCGGCTGGAGCCTCGCCCTCTTCTATCACCTGTGCAACGGGCTGCGGCATCTGTGGTGGGATACCGGGCGCGGTTTCGAGCTGAAGACCGCCTATGCCAGCGGCTGGACGGTGGTCGGCGCGACGATCGTGCTGACCCTGATCGCCTGGACCCTTGGCCTTGCCAATTGGAGAGGGTGAGATGGCGCCACCGCGCCTGCGTTCGCCATTGAGCCGCGCGATCGGGCTCGGCTCGGCCAAGGAGGGGGTCGCCCACTGGTGGGCCCAGCGGGTGACCGCGCTGGCGCTGGTGCCGCTGACGCTGTGGTTCGTCATCGCCGTCATCGAGTTGGCCGGTGCCGACCGCGCGCGCCTCGTCGATTGGGTCCACCATCCGCTGCCGGCGGTCCTGCTCATTTTGCTGCTGACCGCGACCTTCTATCATGGCGCGCTCGGGCTGCAGGTCGTCATCGAGGATTATGTCGAGAGCGAAACCCTGCGCTTAGGCCTCTTAATCATCATGCGCCTCGCCGCGATCCTCCTCGCCGTGCTCGGCGTCTTCGCCGTCATTAGGCTCTCGCTCG
>DASYZD010000052.1:0-5856 GCA_035946655.1 Allostellaceae bacterium
GCCGCCTATCCCGAGACCCACCCCGCTGCCAAGAGCCCCGGCCACGATCTCGATAATTTGAAAGCCAAGCTCGCGGCCGGCGCCACCCGCGCGATCACCCAGTTTTTCTTCGATGCTGATGTGTACCTGCGCTTTCGCGACCGCGCCGCCGCCGCCGGGATTGACGTGACGATCGTTCCCGGCATCCTCCCGGTCACCAATTTCGCCCAGCTGAAGCGCATGGCGGGGGCCTGCGGCGCCTCGATTCCGGCCTGGATGGGCGCGCATTTCGACGGGCTCGACGACGACCCCGACACAAGACGCCTGGTCGCCGCCTCGCTCGCCGCCGAGCAATGCCGGCGCCTCCACGCCAACGGCGTCCACGAATTTCACTTCTACACGCTGAACCGTGCCGATCTGATCGTCGCGATCTGCCACCTCCTGGGCGTGCGCGCCCCCAAGCCCGCCGCGGCGACGGCATGATCGCCGCGCGATGACCCATCTGCTCGACTACCTCGCCGACCGCGTCCTCCTATGCGACGGCGCGATGGGGACCCAGGTGCAGGCTCGCAACCTGGATATCGAGCGCGATTTCGACGGGCATGAAAACTGCACCGAGATCCTCAACGAGAGCCGGCCGGATCTGATCCGCGAGATCCACCGCGGTTACCTCGCCGCCGGCTGCGACGCGCTGCAGACCAACAGCTTTGGCGGCTCGCCGATTACGCTCGGCGAGTTTGGCATCGCCGACAAGGCGTTCGATTTGAACCGGCGCGCCGCCGAACTGGCGCATGAGGCGATCGCCGAATTTGCCGGTGACGGCAAGACGCGATTCGTCCTCGGCTCGCTTGGGCCGGGGACGCGGCTGCCCTCGCTCGGTCATATTTCCTATCAGGAAGTTGAAGACGCCCTGGCGATCCAATGCGCGGGGCTCCTTGCCGGCGGGTGCGACGCGGTTGCGATCGAAACCTGCCAGGATCCGCTGCAGATCAAGGCCGCGGTCAACGGCGCCAAACGCGCCTGCGAGGAAGCCGGCAGGGACATCCCGATCCTCGTAAGCGTGACGGTCGAGACGACCGGAACCCTCCTGGTCGGAGCCGACATTGCCGCGGCGGCGACGGTTATTCGGGCGCTCGACGTGCCGGTGATCGGGCTCAACTGCGCCACCGGCCCGCGCGAGATGGCCGAGCACGTCAAATGGCTCGGCGACAACTGGCCGGGACATATCTCGGTCCAACCCAATGCCGGTTTGCCCGAACTGATCGGTGGCCGCACCCACTACCCGCTGACCCCGAAAGAACTGGCCCAATGGCTCGAGCGCTTTGTCCTCGAGGACGGGGTCAACTTCATCGGCGGGTGCTGCGGCACCGAAGCCGCGCATATCGCCGCGCTCGACCAGATGCTGCGCCGGATCGGCCGCGACCGCACGCGGCCGTTGACAAAACCGCGCGGCGTCATCTGGACGCCGTCGGTCGCCTCGCTCTACGGCCAGGTGCCGCTGCGCCAGGAAAACGCGTATCTGTCGATCGGCGAGCGCTGCAACGCCAATGGCTCTCGTGCGTTTCGCCGCTTGCAGGAGGCGGGCGACTGGGACGGCTGCGTCGAAATGGGGCGCCAGCAGGTCAAGGAAGGCTCGCACACCCTCGATCTGTGCACCGCCTTTGTCGGGCGCGATGAGATCGCCGAGATGAGCGAGGTCGTTGCCCGCATGCGCGGCGCCATCAACGCGCCGTTGGTCATCGATTCGACCGAATATCCGGTGCTCGAAGCCGCAATGAAGCTCTATGGCGGGAAGCCGATCATCAACTCGATAAACTTCGAGGATGGTGAGGAAGCCGCCGACAAGCGCCTCAAATTGGCGAAACGGTTCGGCGCCGCCGTCATCGCGCTGACGATCGATGAATCGGGCATGGCGAAGGAGGCCGACCACAAGCTGCGCCTCGCCGAACGGCTCTACGATTTCGCCGTTGTGAAGCACGGGCTCCCGCCCAGCGATCTCCTGTTCGATCCGTTGACCTTCACGATCTGCACCGGCAACGCCGACGATCGCAAGCTCGGCCTCAACACCCTGGAGGCGATCGCCGCGATCGCCGAAAAGATGCCCGAGTGCCAGATCATCCTCGGCCTCTCCAACATTTCCTTCGGCCTCAATCCGCCGGCCCGGCAGGTATTGAACTCGGTCTTTCTCGATCATGCGCTGCGCCGCGGCCTCACCGGCGCGATCGTCCATTTCTCGAAGATCCTGCCGCTGCACCGCATTCCGGAGGAGGAGGTGCGGATCGCCGAGGATCTCATTTTCGACCGCAGCCGCCCGCCAGAGGACGATGGGGGCTACGACCCGCTGCAGGCGTTCATGGCGCTCTTTCAGGACCGCACGATCGAGAAGGCCGAGAAAAAGGGCCGCCCGGAAAAGCTCGAAGATCGGCTCGCGCAGCGTATCGTCGATGGCGACCGGCTGGACCTCGACGCCGACCTCGAACTGGCGATGGCGAGCTATAAGCCCCTCGATATCATCAACGACATTCTCCTCTCGGGCATGAAGACGGTCGGCGAACTGTTCGGCGCCGGCAAGATGCAATTGCCGTTTGTGTTGCAATCGGCCGAGACGATGAAGGCGGCGGTCGGCTACCTCGAACCCTTCATGGAGCGGGTCGAGGGCCAGGAGAAGGGGACGATCGTGCTGGCGACCGTGCGCGGCGATGTCCACGACATCGGAAAGAACCTCGTCGACATCATCCTCACCAACAACGGCTACCGCGTCGTCAACCTCGGGATCAAGCAGCCGATCGGCGCGATCCTTGACGCCGCGGCCTCGCATCATGCGCATGCAATCGGGATGTCGGGCCTCCTCGTCAAATCGACTGTCGTCATGCGCGAGAATTTGGAGGAGATGAGTCGCCAGGGGCTGGAACTCCCGGTGATGCTTGGCGGGGCCGCGCTCACCCGGCGCTATGTTGAAGAAGACTGCGTCAAATCCTATGCCTGCGGCCGCGTCGCCTATGCCAGGGATGCCTTCGAGGGCCTCGCCCTCATGGACCGCATTGTCGGCAACGATTTCGACGGCCATCTCGCCGAATTGCGCCGCAAGAACATCGGCCGGCCGGTCAACCAGACGCGGAAGCTCGGCCGCGCCGCCGACCCGCGGCCGATGCGCCCGGTCGATTACGACGAGGTCCGCCTGCGCCGCGCCGAACTGACACGGGGCGTGGCCGTGCCGGTGCCGCCGTTTTGGGGTCCGCAAATCATCGCCCGGGTGCCGGCCAAGGCGATCGTCCCCTACCTCAACGAGCGCATGCTCTATCAATTCCAGTGGGGCTACCGGAAGGACGGCCGCTCGCTTGCCGAATACAAGGCGTGGGCCCGGACCGAGCTGCGCCCGGTCCTCTACCGCATCCTCGAGATCGCGATCCGCGAAAACATTCTCCTGCCGCAGGCCGCCTACGGCTACTGGCGCTGCGCGGCCGAGGGCAACGACGTCATCCTGTTCGACGAAAGCGGCCGACGCGAGGTCGCACGCTTCTCCTTTCCGCGCCAGAACAAGGATGGGGGCCTGTGCATCGCCGACTTCCTGCGCGACGTCGACGACCCCGAGCGCGACGTCATCGGCCTCCAGGTCGTGACGATGGGCGCCCGCGCCTCGGAAGCCGCGCGCCAGTGGTTCGCCGACAACCGCTACCAGGATTACCTCTATCTGCACGGGCTCTCGGTCGAGATGGCCGAAGCCTTCGCCGAATATGTCCATAAGCGCATCCGGGGCGAACTGGGCTTCGCCGCCGAGGAGGCGCGGGACCACGACGAGATGCTGAACCAGGGCTATCGCGGCAGCCGCTATTCGTTCGGCTACCCGGCCTGCCCCAACCTCGCTGACCAGCGCCAGCTGTTGGACCTGCTGGGCGCCGCCGAGATCGGCCTCACGCTCAGCGAAGAAGACCAGCTCGACCCCGAGCAATCGACTTCAGCGATCGTCCTCCACCACCCGCAGGCCAAGTATTTTTCGGTATAGTGGGGGCAACACACCCGAAAGGAGACCCGAGATGGCGTTCTACGAATTGCGGCAATACCACGTGCGGCCGGGCAAGATGGCGGCGTGACTGAAGATCATGGAAGAGGAGGTCATCCCCTTCCAGGTGGCCAAGGGGATGGTCATCACCGGCAGCTACAAGGGCGAGGCGGACGAGTCGGTTTATGTCTGGATGCGCCGGTTTGAATCCGAGGCGCAGAGGGAGGCGCTCTATAACGCCGTCTACCAGAGCGACCATTGGAAAAAAGAGATCGCGCCGCGCATCCCCGATCTCCTCGACCGCGAGAAGGCGGTGGTGACCCGCATCGTGCCGACCGCGCGATCGACGGCGCAGTAACCCGCGACCAAAATGAGTGGTTCCCGGCGCAGGCCGGGACCCATTTTTCCGCATCTCGGAGGCGGATCGGTGGATCCCGGCCTGCGCCGGGAACGCGGCTCTTGTTACCGGCTCGGCTGAGGCGTTGGCGCGGTCCATCGGGCGAGGGCGTCGAGCGCGCGGGCTTCGCCGCCGCTGTCATAGGCCTGGAGGTGGCCGACGCCCTCGACCACGATCATCTCCTTGGGCTGGCGGGCGGCGGCGTAAAGGCGGCGCGCCTCGGCGATCGGGATGTTGTGGTCGGCGGTGCCGTGGAGGATCATCACCGGCACGCCGATCCGGCCGATCACCGCTTCTGAATCGAACTGGTCGTGCATCAGCCAGCGATAGGGTAGGGGCAGCGCGCGCAATTCGAAGAGGCGCCGCACCGAGGCGTAGGGCGAATTGAGGAGGACCCCGGCGACCGGCCGGTCGAGCGCGAGCTCGACGGCGGGGCCGGTGCCGAGGCTCTCGCCGAACACCGCGATCTTCGATCCCGGCGCGGCGGCGCGGATCCAATCGAAGGCGGCGCACACATCGGCGCGAAACCCCGCTTCGCTCGGGGTCCCGGTCGACCCGCCATAGCCGCGGTAATCGACCGCCATGACGCCAAACCCGCTCTTCTGCAGATCGGGCAGCCGCCACACCGTGTCGGCCAGCGTCGCCGGGGTGCCGTGCAAAAAGAGGACGATACCGCGCCCGGCTGCGGGTGGCGGCGACCACCAGGCATCGAGCGACTCGCCATCTTCGGTCCGAACCTCGATCTCGGCAACGCCGGAGAGCCCGACCGATTGCGGGCTCACCCGCGGGCGCCGCATGTCGGCGTATTGGACCTCGTGCTGGTGCACGAAAAACCACAGGCACAGCGCGCCATATCCGGCCAGCCCAGCCAAGAGCGGGATCAGCACACCGAGCCAGAACCGGAAGCGGAACCCGATCACGCGCGCCGATCAAGCTCCACGCGCCCGGCGTCTTCCTGCGTCATGCCGCGTCGGCCGGGCGAGCGGCGCTGAACTGATCGTAGGCCTCGAGCGCCTGCGCAGCGTACATGACCGACGGCCCGGCGCCCATGTAGATCGCCATTCCCATCGTTTCCAGCACCTCCTCGCGCGTCGCGCCCCGCCGCACCGCCGATTCGGCGTGGAAGGCGATACAGGCGTCGCAGCGGACCGCCACCGCGATGCCGAGGGCGATCAGCTCCTTGGTTTTAACATCGAGCGCATTCGGGGTAAGTGCGGCGCGCGCGATCGCGGAAAATCCCTTCATCACGTCCGCCGCCCCGGCGTGCAGTTCCTTGAGCGCCATGGTCATTCCGGCGGCCAGCTCCGGCCAGTTCTCGTGCATTTCAACACCTCTGGTTGACCACGGTCATCTGGCGACAGCACGCAGCTTCGGGCATTGACGCAAATCAACCGGCGGCGCCGGCCCTGCTTACATCCGGCGCTGCTTAAATATCGTGTACGTCGATAATTCCGGGGAGCGATTTGACGGCGGCGCGGAT
>DASYZD010000053.1:0-6689 GCA_035946655.1 Allostellaceae bacterium
CCAAATCGATCGAGGGTCTGGCGCGTACCCGCAGCCTCGGCCGGGGCGTCGCCGAAGGTAAGCTCGGCGGCGAGATCCTCGACGCGATCGCACAGGGGCTGGCCGACCCCGACCCGCCGCCGGCGATCCCCGCCAAAGCCGAGGCGCCGCCCGGCATCGGCCCCCTGATCGAGCTGTTGCGCGTCCTCTTAAAGCAGCGCTGCGAGGATTTTGCGGTGGCGCAGAAGCTGGTTGCCTCGGCCGAGGATCTGGAAGCGATCGCCGCCGCCGACGACGCACCGGTGCGGGCATTGCACGGCTGGCGGCGCGAGGTGTTCGGCACGGACGCGCTGGCATTGAAGCACGGCGAATTGGCCCTGACCGCCGGCAAGAACCGCATTGAACTGGTGCCGCTCCCCGAGCGCGGCGAAGCCTGAATCAATGCGGCTGCTACGAGACCGTTCCTGCCGGCCCCTCACCCCAACCCTCTCCCCGCGACCGCGGGGAGAGGGAGGGACCCGCGCGAAGCGTGGGAGGGTGAGGGGCGGGCACAGCGCCAAATTCCAATTCGGATCCGAGCTCCGGAAGTCGACAACTCCCGCCCGTCATTGAGCTAGCGCAATGACGGTGCGGCGGTTCGGGTGCCTTTTTGGCCGGGTTGCGCGGCCGGGTCGGCACCCCATATTTGGCTCCTGAAGGGCCGCGGAGGCTGCCTTATAGGGGCGCTGCGGCCGGTTCATCGGAGGCGATCATGGATCTCGAAAAATATACCGAGCGCTCGAAAGGTTTTGTCCAGTCGGCGCAGAATCTGGCGTTGCGCAGCGGCCATCAGCGCCTGGTCCCCGACCACCTCTTGAAGGTGCTGCTCGAGGACAAGGAGGGGCTGTGCGCCAACCTGATCCGCGCCGCCGGGGGCGACCCGCAGATCGTTCTGGCCGCGGTCGACGCCGAACTCGGCAAGCAGCCGAAGGTCGAAGGCGCCGGCGCCGGCCAGGTCTATCTCGGCCCCGAGCTGGCGCGGATCTTCGAACAGGCCGAAAAGATCGCAGAGAAGGCCGGCGACAGCTATGTCACGGTCGAGCGGCTGCTCTTGGCGATGGCGCTGGCGAGCGACACGCCGGCGGGCCAGGCGCTCGCCAAGGGCCGGCTGACGCCGCAAAACCTCAACGCCGCGATCGAGAATGTGCGCAAGGGACGCAAGGCCGAATCGGCCTCGGCCGAAGAGGGTTATGACGCGCTGAAGAAATACGCGCGCGACCTGACCCAAGTGGCGCGCGAGGGCAAGCTCGATCCCGTCATCGGCCGCGACGAGGAGATCCGCCGCACGATCCAGGTCCTGTCGCGCCGCACCAAGAACAACCCCGTCCTCATCGGCGAGCCCGGCGTCGGCAAGACCGCGATCGTCGAGGGCCTGGCCTTGCGCATCATCAATGGCGATGTGCCGGAAGGCCTCAAGAACAAGCGCCTCCTGGCGCTCGACCTCGGTTCGATGGTGGCCGGTGCCAAATACCGCGGCGAGTTCGAGGAGCGCCTCAAAGCCGTCCTCGCCGAGATCACCGCGGCGGCCGGCGAGATCATCGTCTTCATCGACGAACTGCACACGCTTGTCGGCGCCGGCAAGGCGGAAGGCGCGATGGACGCCTCCAACATGCTGAAGCCGGCGCTCGCGCGCGGCGAATTGCATTGCGTCGGCGCGACGACGCTCGACGAGTACCGGAAGAACATCGAGAAGGACGCGGCGCTGGCGCGGCGCTTCCAGCCGGTCTTCGTCGCCGAGCCGTCGGTCGAGGACACGATCTCGATCCTGCGCGGGATCAAAGAGAAATACGAATTGCACCACGGTGTGCGCATTACCGATGGCGCGATCGTCGCCGCGGCGACGCTGTCGCACCGCTACATCACTGACCGTTTCCTGCCCGATAAGGCGATCGACCTGATTGACGAGGCGGCGGCGCGACTGCGCATGGAGGTCGATTCAAAACCCGAGGAAGTGGACGAACTCGATCGCCGCATCATCCAATTGAAGATCGAGCGCGAGGCGTTGAAAAAGGAGCCCGACGCGGCCTCGCAGGACCGCCTGCACAAGCTGGTCAAGGAATTGGAAGAGCTGGAGCAGCATTCCGCCGAATTGACCGCGCAGTGGGAGGCCGAGAAGGGCAAGCTCGCCGGCGCCCAGAAATTGAAGGAGCAGCTCGACCAGGCCCGCGCCGAATTGGACCAGGCGCAGCGCCGCGGCGACTGGGCGCGCGCCGGCGAATTGACTTATGGCGTCATTCCCGGGCTCGAACGCCAGTTGAAGGAGGCCGAGGGCGCCGAACAGGGGCGGATGCTCGAAGAGGCGGTGACGCCCGAGCACATCGCCGGGATCGTGTCGCGCTGGACCGGCATCCCGGTCGACAAGATGCTCTCGGGCGAGCGCGAGAAGCTGCTGCACATGGAGGACAATCTGCGCCGCCGGGTGATCGGCCAGGACGAGGCGGTCATCGCCGTGTCGAATGCGATCCGCCGTGCCCGCGCCGGACTGCAGGAGGTGAACCGGCCGATCGGCTCGTTCCTGTTCCTCGGGCCCACCGGCGTCGGCAAGACCGAATTAACGAAGGCGCTCGCCGAGTTCCTGTTCGACGACGAGAGCGCGATGATCCGCATCGACATGTCGGAATACATGGAGAAGCATTCGGTCGCGCGCCTCATCGGAGCGCCGCCCGGCTATGTCGGCTATGACGAAGGCGGCGCCTTGACCGAGGCGGTGCGGCGCCGGCCCTATCAGGTGATCCTCTTCGACGAAGTGGAAAAGGCGCACCCTGATGTCTTCAACGTGCTGTTGCAGGTGCTCGACGACGGGCGATTGACCGACGGGCAGGGGCGCACTGTCGATTTCCGCAACACCCTCATCGTCTTGACCGCGAACCTTGGCAGCGAAGCCTTGGCGAGCCTGCCCGACGGCGCCGATATCGAAGAGGCGCGCCCGGTGGTGATGAATGCGGTGCGCGCCGCGTTTCGGCCGGAGTTCCTCAACCGGCTCGATGAGATCCTGTTGTTCCGCCGCCTCTCGCGCGACGACATGAAGGGCATCGTCGTGATCCAGCTGGAGCGGCTGAAACAGCTGCTCGCCGACCGCAAGATCACGCTCGAGATCGACGGTGCGGCGAGCGCCTGGCTCGCCACCGCCGGCTACGACCCGGTCTATGGCGCGCGACCGTTGAAGCGGGTGATCCAGCGCGAATTGCAGAACCCGCTGGCCCAGCAGATCCTCGAAGGCCGCATCCCCGACGGCGCGAGCGTGCATGTCACCGCGAGCCCCTTGGGGCTCGTCATCGGCGAAGTTGCCGCGGCCGCCGCGGCATAGGCGACACTCCGCTCAGGCAAAAACGCACGGCGCGGGCCCCGGAGACACTATCGGGGCCCGCGCGTCGTTCGCGACCGCATTCGGTCGAGCGGTCGGCGGGTTATTGCGGCTTGTCCGGCTCCGCCCTCCAATCCATAGGGGTACCCATATAATTTGACCCGTAAGGAAATTCCGGTGAAGACAACAGTGGAGATCGCCGATCCGCTGCTCCAGGAAGCCCGTGAGCTGGCGGCGCGCGAAGGCGTTACTCTACGGGCATTGGTCGAGCGCGGGCTGCATCGCGTCGTTGCCGATGCAAAGGCGCGCCAACCGTTCACGCTGCGCCGAGCCAGCTTCAAGGGCGAGGGGCTGCAGGCAGCCGGTTCGCCGGATTGGCGGTGGTGAACCCCTTGGTCGGTGACTGATCGAGGTGATGGCAGCGCGTGCCCGGCGCGCCGGCGCTTCAGTCCGACGCCCCGTGACTGATTACCATGTTCGGCGCCATGCGCGAGGCCATCACCCGCCCGGCCGGGAAGTTGAGCCGCACGATCGTTCCGACACCGAGCGTGCTGTTGAGACTCAGCTGGCCGCCATGGCGCTCGACCAGAGCCTTGGTTAGCATCAGTCCGAGACCGGTACCCCGATTGCTGCGCGAGTAGACCGAGAAGATCTGTCCGAACGGGGTCATGATACGGGCGATGTCTTCGGCGCTGATGCCGATGCCGTTGTCCTTGACAATGAACTGCAGCCCGTCGCCGAGTTCCGCCGCGATCTCGACCAAACCACCGGGCCCGGTGAACTTCACGGCGTTCGACAGGATGTTGAGCAGCATCTGGCGGACCCGCACGTGGTCGCAATAGAGCGCCGGCAGCGGTGTGGCCGGTGCCTTCCAAGCCAGTTCCACACGGCCTTGCTCAGCCTGCGGCGCGACCAGCCGCAGCGCCTCGGCGATCACCGCCTCGACCTCGACAGCGTCTTCTCTCAGGTCCATTTTCCCCGCTTCGTGGCGCACCACGTCGAGGATGTCGCTGATGATTTCGAGCAGGTGGGAGCCGCTGAAATTTATGTCGGCGGCATAGTCGACATAGGTTTTGTTGCCGAGGGGCCCGAGCGTCTGCGATTTCATCAAATCGGAAAATCCGATGATCGCGTTGAGCGGCGTGCGCAGTTCGTGGCTCATGTTGGCGAGGAATTCCGATTTGGCCTTGCTCGCCGCCTCGGCCTGGAACTTGGCGGCACTCAGCTCCTCGATCGTCGTTGCGAGAAGCTGGTTCTTGGTCGTCAGCGCCGCGGTCCGTGCCTGCACCGCTTCGTCCGTGGTGGCGCCCTGCACCACCATCGAGAGCCCGAATCCCGCGAGACCGGCTGCGACGACGGCAAAAACGGCAATGAGCGCAACGACGTGCTGATCCTGCGCCGGCGCGATGTAGGCGTCGCGTAAAAGCACTACCGCCGCCAGGATCACGAGCGACGCCGCCGCGCATGCGACCGCCAGCAGCCTGTAGCGGATCGACAATGTTCCAGCGATGCGCTGTAGGCCAGTCATGGCCCGCGCGATGAGTCAATTCGCAACTTCGGATACCTGTTAAATCCTCTGGTGGTATGGTTGCATACCGTCGGAAGGCAGACAAGTCTCGCCAAGCCATTGCCCGCCTTGGGGCTCCGCGTCCGAAATCGCAAGTAACCTCGCCGCTCAGGCGGCGCGGGCATCCTCAAGGATCATGTCGGCGGCTTTTTCGGCGATCATGATCGTCGGCGCGTTGGTGTTGCCGGCCGGCACGCTCGGCATGATCGAGGCGTCAACCACGCGCAAGCCAGCGACGCCGTTGACCCGAAGCCGCGGATCGACCACCGCCCCCTCGTCCGCGCCCATCCGGCAGGTGCCCACCGGATGCAGGTTGGAAACGCCGTTACTGCGGATCGAGGCTTCGAACTGCGCATCGCTCTCGACCTTCCTGCCGGGGATCAGCTCTTCCGCGACATAGGGGGCGAGCGTCGGCTGTGTGGTGATCGTGCGGGCCAGCCGCATGCCGGCGGTCAATGCCTGCAAATCATATTGGGTGCGCAGAAAGTTGAAGCGGATCGCCGGCGCTGCGAGCGGGTCCGCGCTCTTTATCGTCACACTGCCGCGCGCATCGGGCCGCAGATGGACGGCGCTGATCGTAAAGCCGGGGAAGGGATGCGGCACGACACCGCGGTTGTTGCGCTCGGCAAAGCTCCAGACGCTGAAATTCAATTGGATGTCGGGGCGCTCCAGCCGCGGATCGCTCCTTGCGAAGCCGCCAGCGCAGATCCCGTTGCTGGTCAAGGGTCCCTTCTTGAACAGCACATATTGGAGCCCGGCCGCGAGCTTTCGCAGCGGGCTGTTGGCGACGTCGTTGAGGGTGATGGGCCTGGTGCAGCGAAACGCGAGGCGCACATAAAAATGGTCTTGCAGATCGGCACCCACCGCAGGGAGGTCGCGCACCACCGGGATGCCGAACTCCTGCGACAGGGCGGCCGGCCCGAGCCCGGACAACTGCAAGAGCTGCGGCGAGCCGTAAACGCCGCCCGAGACGATGATCTCGCTCCGGGCGTGCGCGACGTGGCGGGCGCCCTCGCAGAGAAACTCGACCCTCGTTGCCCGGCCTTCCTCGACAATGACGCGCGTCGCGTGGGAATTGGTGCGGACGACCAGGTTGGCGCGACGCCGCGCCGGGCGCAAATAGGCGGTTGCTGTGCTCCAGCGATGCCGCCGGTCGGTGGTGTTCTGGAACGGCCCGGCGCCTTCCTGCTCACCGTCATTGAAATCGTTGTTGGCGGGAAGCCCCGCTTCGAGCGCGGCCGCGATGAAACGGTCGCCCAGCTCCCAGCGGATCGCCTGGTCGGTGACGCGCAGCGGCCCGCCGGTGCCGTGGGTTTCGCTCGAGCCGCGCTCCTGGTCCTCGGCCTTGCGGAAATAAGGGAGCACGCTGTCCCAGTCCCATCCGGTGCAGCCGCGCTGGCGCCACAGATCGTAGTCGGCCCGGTTGCCGCGCATATAAACCATGCCGTTGATCGAGCTGGTGCCGCCCAGGACCTTGCCGCGCGGCTGATACATCCTGCGGCCTTCGAGCTCGGCCTCCGGCTCGCTTTCGAACATCCAGTTGATCCGCGGATTGGCAAAGAGCCGGCTGTAGCCGATCGGCACGTGGATCCAAAAGCCGCTGTCCCTGCCGCCGGCTTCGAGAAGGAGGACCCGGTTGCGGCCGTCTTCGCTCAAGCGCGCGGCAACCGCGCAGCCCGCCGAGCCGGCGCCGGTGACGATGTAATCGAAGCTGCCGGCGTCGATCGGCGCCTCTTCCCCGGTCATGGCGCAACAAGCCCCAACCCGCTACGAAGGTCGGCGAGGACCTGGTCGCGGCTT
>DASYZD010000054.1:0-3302 GCA_035946655.1 Allostellaceae bacterium
AAGGCCGGATGGCAGACGACCTCGCCCTCTCGCGTCGCGATGCGGAATTCGCCGTCGAGCGCGAGCCCGGCGCCGTCGCCGTCGTAGCGGCCGGCCGCGGCGTCGTATGGTACGAGCCGGCCTTCCGCCGCGTCCCAGGCGAACAGCCGGTGCGCGTCGCCCTCGGCCGAGAGATCGCGCCCGGTCAAAAACCGCCCGGTATCGGCGCGCACCAGATGCGGCCCGTTGCTCCAGTCGCGGATGAAGTCGCGGTCCCACCAGCCACGCTCGATCATGACATGGGCGAGGCCGAGGGCGAGTGCGCCGTCGGTGCCGGGCCGGGGCCGCAGCCACGGATCGGCCTTCTGGGCGAGCCCGACGCGGCGAGGATCGACGACAATGAGTCGCATGCCGCGCTTCAGCGCCTCGACGACGGCAGCCGCGTGCGTCAGGCGCGTGAAGCTCGGGTTGTAGCCCCAGAGGATCGTCAACCCGGCGTTCTCGATGTCCGGCATGGCGCCGCCGGTACCGCCGCCGACGCTCGCGACGCCGTAGGTGAAGCGCGTCGCGAATTGGCGGCCCCAACCGCACACATCGAGCGAGACGGCCCAGTTCGGGGTGCCGAAGGCGTTCGCGAGGCGCCGGACGAAGCCCACGGAATCGGCGATCGCCGTCGTCGAGGGCGATGAAACGGTGAAGGCGACGGCCTGCGGCCCGTATTGCTCGGCGGCGCGGCGCATCGCGGCGGCGGTCAAATCGAGCGCCTCGTCCCAGGAGATGCGCTCCCAGCCGGGGTCGGGGTCACCCTTCGGGCGGGTGCGGCGCAGCGGGTGGGTCAGCCGCTCCGGATGATAGACGAGTTCCGGCGCGGCCCGGCCCTTGGCGCAGAGCGCCGCGCCGGTCGGGTGCCCCGGATCGGGGTCGAGGCGGGTGAAGCGGCCGTCCTCGACGACCGCGACGGCGCCGCAGCGGGCGATGCACAGCCCGCAATAGGTGTGAACGCGCTCCGCGCCCGCCTGCTCGGCCATGATCCCGCGCTCCCTTTGGAAGCCGCCTCCCGGAGCAGCCTACACGAAATCAGGCAACGCCTTAGCTCGAATTTCCGCCTTCTGCGGACGGACAGCCGGCTCTCGCGCGTTTTTCGTACTCTCGCTTGTTGCGCCAGGCGGCGCCTTCGCGCCGCAAGCCGCCATCGCACGGTCTGGAAAACAGCGGCTGCGTGTGCCACGCTAAAGCCGAGATGACCGGAGGTGTGCCATGAGCCAGTTCGAGGTCGCAGACAACAACGACGTTACGGTGGATACGGAGAGAGCGTCCTCGGCCTATGTGCCGCCGCTCCAGCGCACGGAAGGGCAGCCGCCGCCCATCGCGGCGCATGGCGGCCTATCCTACATGGCGTTCGACCGGGAGGGCGACGCGGGAACCGCCGCGGCGTTGGAGGACGCGCTGACGGAGATCGCCGCGGGCGAGGGCCAGCGCGTCATCGACATGATCGACCAGGCGCCGCCGGGCCCGATCAAGACCCGATGGGGGCTCGGGTTCCGCGACTACGACGAGTGCATCAAGTACATCCGCCGGTCGAACAGCATCAAAGCCCCGAAAGGCGGCCTGGCGCTGCCGCTGCCCTATACCGTCTACGAGCGGCCGACCTATTCCGTCGTCCCGTCCAACGCCCTCTGGCGGGACCCGGCGCGCGCCGACATGGCGGCGGTCCTGCGCCAGAACGAGAAGGGCAACCGGCGGCGGGACCTCTATTTCCCGCAGGTGATGCGCGATGCGCGGCGCATCGGCGAGTACTATCCGGGCCTCTCGCCCAACAGCCCCGAATGCATGGACCGGCTCGGCCTGTCGCTGGCGCACCTCGAGTCCGAGTGCTCGAACTTCTACGATGCGGCCGAGGTGGAGCGCGTGTTCTACCCCGAGATCGAGAAGCTGCTGCTCGATTTCTTCCCGGATGCGACCGATGCGCTGGTCTACAACCACGACGTCTTCGACAAGGACTACACAGGCGATCGGACGGAAGACCAGGACAGCAACAACCCGGGCGTGAACGCCAATTACGCCAACCTCGTGCACAACGACCTGAACGACAACAGCGGCCGCGTGCGCTGCCGCGAACTGCTGACCAGGAACCTGCGGAACTTCGGGCGCACGCAGCACTACACGGAGGCAGAGGCCGACAGGAAGATGTCGCGGCGCTTCGTGTCGATCAACCTCGCGAAGCCGATGGAGACGGTCGAGCAGTTTCCTTTCGTGCTTTGCGCCTGGCCGTCCTTCGCCGACCAGCCCTACATCACCAACTACCGGATCTACGACGACCGCGTCGGCGAGACCACCCGCTTCACCTACCGCCCCGGCCACGAGTGGTACTGGTTCCCCCGGCAGAGGCCGACCGAGGTCTCGATGCTCAAATGCTATGATTCCGTGACCGACGGCTCTGTTTCGCGCTGGTCATTCCATACTGCCTGCGTCGACCCGACCGCGCCCGCCGACGCCCGATGCCGCAGGAACGTCGTGGTCCGGTCCTTTGTCTTCTTCTAGAGAGTCCGGTCGGAGGGCATAACCGGAGGGCGGCGGTGGTTCGCCGCCGCCCTCCGGAACGGCCCTGCTCAGTTTCGCTCGCGGTAAAGCCGGGTCGCGTTACCGGGCGACCGCGACGATCTTGTGGCCATCGGGGTCGCGAAGATAGGCGAGGTAGGCGCCATTCGGACGCACGCCGGGCGGATCCTCGATCGACTTGCCGCCGTTCGCGACGCCGGCCTTGTGCCACGCCTCGGCCATTTTGGCGTCGCTCATCACAAAGCCGATGGTGCCGCCGTTGGCGGAACTCGCCGGCTTGCCGTCGATCGGTTTGCTGACCATGAACCGGCCGCCATTGTGCGAGTAAGCGAGGCGGCCTCTGGCGTCCACGGTGCCGGGTTGCGCGCCCATTGCCGCGAAGAGGGCATCGTAGAATTTCTTCGACCGGTCGATATTGTTGCTCCCGATCATGACATGGCTGAACATCTCGAATTCTCCTTCTCAGCGTTACGCAACGGCCCGCCGCCTCCGCCCCATAAGCGGCAGAGACCCAAAGGCCCGCGCCAGTATGACGGGCCTGCGGCCGGCATCAGAGAAAAATCTCTCCCTCCTTCCTCTAGCTTTTCTTCGGCGACCAGCCGTAAGCCTTGGCGCAGGCGCCGCCCATCAGCATCGCCCGCTCGCTCTCGCTCAGGCGGCCGGTCTTGCGGAAGGGTTCGACGGCCGCTTCGTAGTTGACGACGGCGAACGCGCGTGTCCAGTCCGTGCCCCACAAGCAGCGATCGAAACCCCAGGCATCGAAC
>DASYZD010000055.1:0-5306 GCA_035946655.1 Allostellaceae bacterium
GTACAAGATCAACCGCCGTCTCGGCGTCAATTTGTGGGGTCGGGCGAAGAGCCCGCTCAACCGCCGCGAATATGGGCCGGGCCAGCATGGCCAGCGGCGCAAGAAGCCGTCTGATTACGGGACCCAGCTGGCCGCCAAGCAAAAGCTCAAGGGGTATTACGCCAATATCGGCGAGCGCCAGTTCCGCCGCCTCTATGAGGAGGCGGTGCGGCGGCGCGGCGACACCGGCGAGAATTTGATCGAGCTTCTGGAACGCCGGCTCGATGCGACGGTCTATCGGATGAAGCTGGCGCCGACTCCCTTTGCCGCCCGTCAGATCGTCAATCACGGGCACGTCATGGTCAACGGCAAGCGGGTCAACATCCCCTCCTATAAGCTGAGCGATGGCGACACGATCGAATTGAAGCAGCGGGCGAAGGAGATGGCGCTCGTTCTCGAAGCGACGCAATCGAGCGAGCGCGACGTGCCCGATTACATCGAGATCGACCACGACCGCATGCGCGGCCGCTTTATCCGGGCGCCGAAGCTCGCGGACGTACCCTTTCCGGTGACGATGGAGCCGAACCTCGTCGTCGAATACTATTCGCGCTGAGTTCTGCGCCGGGGCGGAGCCCGCCGATTTTGACCGTCATCCCGGCGAAAGCCGGTATCCACCCCTAGTCCTCTGCGAAGCTGCTTGGTGGATCCCGGCTTTCGCCGAGATGACGGTGGTATATCCGTCGTTCTTCCTGGCTCCCGCGTACTGCGGGGCGGAACCAGCGGGGCTTCTTATGCTGACCCTGCAACTGTCGATCGTCCTCATACTGATCCTGGTGAACGGCTTTTTCGCGATGGCCGAGATCGCGCTCGTTTCGGCGCGCCCGGCCCGATTGCAGCCGCTCGCCGCGGACGGCAGCCGTGGCGCCGAAGCCGCGCTCGAATTGAAGGCCGACCCGTCGCGCCTCCTGGCGACGGTGCAGATCGGCATCACCGTCATCGCCGTTTTATCGGGCACTTTCGGCCAGGCAACGTTCGGCGAAAGCCTGCAGGAATACCTCGCCGGGCATGGCGGTTTTATCGGCCGCTACGCCCATATCGTCAGCATGGCGGTCGTGGTGATCGGTATCTCGTACTGCTCCCTGATCCTTGGCGAACTGGTGCCAAAGCGGATTGCGCTTACCCATCCCGAACGCATCGCGGCGGCGCTCGCCCGCATGATGCGCGGCATGGCTCGGCTGACGACGCCGCTTGAATGGTTGTTGAGCGCGACCACCGATTTGTTGCTGCGGCTCTTACCGCTGCACGGCGAGCCGGTGCCGGTTACCGACGAGGAGATCGGCTTCATGCTGCGCGAGGGGGTGGCGACCGGCCACATCCCGCTGGCCGAAACCGCGATTGTCGAGATGGCGCTGCGGCTCGGCGAGCGACGGGTCAGCGCGGTGATGACGCCGCGCACCCAGATCGAGTTTCTCGATCTCGATGATCCCGAGGAGGAAACGCGCAGGCGGATTCGCGACAGCGCCTACTCCCGCTTTCCGGTCTTGAAGGGCGGCACCCATCAGCTTGCCGGCATCGCCCAGGTCAAGGATCTGCTTGCCGCCTCGTTGGCCGATCAGCCGTTCAACCTGCAGGCCTCGCTCCACCCCCCGCTGTTTTTGCCGAATACCGTGATGGTGCTGCGCGCGCTCGAGGTGTTCAAGACCAGCGGTGAGCCGATGGCGCTGGTCGTCGACGAATACGGCGATCTCGAAGGGCTGGTGACCCTGACCGACATCCTCGAGGCGCTGGTCGGCGACATTCCGGAGGCCGGCGAAGTTGACCCGCGGATCGTCCACCGCGACGACGGCACCTGGCTGGTCGACGGCATGCTCGGGCTGGACGAACTGAAGCGGGTCCTCGGCGTCCTGCAGCTGCTGGGCGAGGACCCCGAATTCCACACCCTCGGCGGCTATCTGATGGCGCGCCTCAATCGGGTGCCGATGGTGGCGGACCGGATCACCGCCGGCGACTGGCGTTTCGAGGTCGTCGAAATGGACGGCCGCCGCGTCGACCGGGTGCTGGTCGTGCCGGTCAAGGCGAAGGGGCGGCGGGGTTAAGCATTGCGGGGAGCGCGGCGACGACGCAATCTCGGCCAGAGACGCAGATCGAGCCGCAGATCGAGGAGGGCAATACCGTGAAGCTCGCCATCTGGTCGACGACGACGCCGCGCGAAAACTCGACGCATGCCGAAATGTTCCGGCGCCAGCTCGAGGAAGCCGTATTGGCCGAGCGCATGGGCATCGATCAGATGTGGTTCCTCGAGCATCACCTGCAGCCCTCGGCCACACCCTCGCCCAACCTGATCATTGCCGCCGCTGCGCAGCATACGAGCCGCCTGCGCTTCGCCAACATGGTCAACATCCTGCCGTTCCGGCATCCTCTCCTTGTCGCCGAGGAGGCGGCGATGCTCGACACTCTGACCGGCGGGCGCCTCGACATGGGCCTCGGGCGCGGCCTGCGGCCACCGGAATTCGAGGCCTTCGGCATCGATCAGGCGAATTCGCGCGAGATGTTTCTCGAATCGTTCGACCTGATCTGCCGGATCTGGGCCGACGAAAACTTTGCCCATCACGGCAAATACTGGACCGTGGTGAAGAACGGCCCCTTGTCGCCGCCCTTGGTGCAGCGGCCCCACCCGCCGTTCCTGGTCAGCGCGCAGAGCGAAGAATCGCTGCGCTGGGCGGCCGCCCACGACATCCCGTTCGCCCAGATCGATTCGATGGTCGAGCAGGCGCGGCACGATCAGGCGATTTATCGCGAGGTCCAGGCGGCGCACGGCCATGCGCCCGCGCCGCGGCTCTATCTGATGCGCGAGATCTATGTCGGCGACAGCGATGCGCGCGCCCGCGCCGAGGCGCAGCCCTATCTCCTCCAGTATTGGGATTTGTGGAACCGCTATACCCAGTTCACCCGCGGCGGCAGGCTGCCCGACAGCTATGATTTCTGGCGCCGCCAGGCACCGATGCTGCACGCGATGAGCTTCGATGAGATCCTCGCCCACGACATGGTGCTGTTAGGCGACCCAGAAACCGTGGCCGAGGCCATCCTGCGCGTCGCCGGCCAGCTCGACCTGATGGGCTTAGCGCTCGTCTTCAAGCTCGGCGCGATGCCCTACGACAGGGTCGAGCGCTCGATGCGCCGCTTCGGTGACGAGGTGATGCCGAAGATCCGCCACCTTCTCGACCGCGACGCTGCTGCCGCACCGGTGCTGCGCGCGGTGCAGGCCTAGCCCGCCTCGCCACCCTCGCTGGCGGAAAGCAGCTGGGTCGGGAAGCCGGCCGCGACCAGGGCGTCGATTATCGTATCGACATGGCGCCGGTTCTGCGTCTCGACCACGACATCGAGTTCGGCGCGCTTGACAGAAGTGTCGTGAAACAGGCGTTGATGGTGGACTTCGACAATATTGCCGCCGAGCCCGCCGATGACGCCGGAGACCTGCGACAAGACGCCGGGGAGGTCGGGCAGTTCGGCGCGCAGCCGCACCAGCCGGCCGCCGCGCACCAAGCCCCGCATCAACAGGGAGGCAAGGAGGCGGGCGTCGATATTGCCGCCGGTCAGCACGATGCCGACCCGGCGCCCACGGAAGCGCTCGGGCTCGGCGAGGAGAGCGGCAACGCCGGCCGCCCCGGCGCCCTCGACGATCAGCTTCTGCCGCTCGATCAACAATTCGACCGCGCTCTCGAGTTGGCGCTCGCCAACCAGGCGCACCGCATCGACGAGCGCGGCGACGATGCCGCGGGTGATCAGGCCCGGCTCCTTGACGGCGATGCCTTCCGCGAGGGTCGTCGCCTCTACGGGCAGGCCCGGTTCCTCGCCGCGCAGGATCTGGTACATCGACGGGTAGAGCGCCGACTGGACCCCGATGATCTCGATGTCCGGCAAAAGCGCCTTCGCCGCCACCGCGATGCCGGAGATGAGCCCGCCGCCGCCGACGGGCACAAAGAGCGTGTCAAGGTCCGGGCAATCGGCGAGCATTTCGAGCGCGATCGTGCCCTGTCCGGCGATCACCGCCAAATCGTCATAGGGGTGTACCGATACAAACCCGCGCTCCGCGGCGAGCGCATCGGCGCCGCGCCGTGCGTCGACGAGGCTTTGACCCTTGAGGACCACCCTGGCGCCGAGCGCCTCGGTGCGGTCGATCTTGGTGAACGGAGTTCCCTGCGGCATCACGATCGTCGCCGGGATGCCGAGCCGGCGGGCGTGGTAGGCGACGCCTTGTGCGTGGTTGCCCGCCGACATTGCGACGACCCCGATGCGTCGCTCGGCCGCGGTGAGGCTGAGGAGCTTGTTGAGGGCGCCGCGTTCCTTGAAGGCGCCGGTCGGGTGCAGCGTCTCGAGTTTCAGAAAAACCTCGCACCCGGCGATCTCGGAGAGCGCCGCGGCGCGGATCGTCGGGGTCTTCGCCACCGCTCCGGCGATCGCCGTCTGGGCGCGGCGGACATCCTCGATCGTCACCGGCAATTCGCTCATTTCGATGGATCCAATTTCAGCCTGGCGCCAAGGTCAGCGTGGCAACCGGTGCGGCGCGGCCCGGCACCAGCCAGTCGAACTGCCGCCAGCGCGACATGAGGTCGGAATAATGCGGCGACAGCGGGTTGCCCGACTGGCCGGGGACCGCGATCATACGCGCGTCGGCGGGGGATGCGAGATCGGTGATGATGCGCAACCCGGCGCCAAAGCGCTGCACGTAGGGATGCGCCGGATCACGGATCGTGGTCGAGCCGCGATTGACCGTGTCGCTGCCCCCTGGGGTCGGCACGCTGGGTTGGAGCCAGTCGCGCAACAGCGCGATCCGGCCAAAGACCGGGTTTGCGAACAGCGCGATATGGGCCCGTCCCCACTGCCATTGCAGCATCTCCGGGCCATAGGCCCGGACCAGTTCGGCGAGCGCGGCATCGAGCGCGCTCGCCAGTAGCGGATCGCAGTTCCCGGCCGTCTCGTGCGGACGGGCGCACCACTCCGGATGGGCGGTGAGCACGGTTTCGATGACCTGCGGTCTGAGGTCCCAGTAATCGGCCGCTGCGTCGCCCATGTGGCGCAGAAACACCTGATGGGCAAATTCGCGCAGCCACGCAGTAAACAGCAACGGCTCGACCGTGTCCGCGTCCATGCGGAAATCCCACCCCGCCAGTCGCGCGATCGCCTCGCGCGCCAGATCGTTTGCCGGCACGATCCGGGTCATCAGCGGCACCAGCCGGCGCGCCGCGAAGGACAGCGTATCGGCCTGGATCGCGGCGCTCGCCGCCGGGGTTTGCCGCGGCGTCGCGGCGAGGAGGTCGCTGATGCGT
>DASYZD010000056.1:0-4860 GCA_035946655.1 Allostellaceae bacterium
TCGGGCTATTGCGCGGGATCGACCGGGTGCGCGACATCCTCCTTGAAAACACCGCGCGCTTCGCCGATGGGCTGCCCGCCAACAACGTCCTCCTCTGGGGCGCACGCGGCACCGGCAAGAGCGCTCTGGTCAAGGCCGCCCATGCCGCGATCAACGAGGCGCGGCCCGACCGGCGGGCGGAGGCGCTGGCGCTGATCGAGATCCATCGCGAGGACATCCCGAGCCTGCCGCGGCTGTTGGCGCTAGTGCGGGCGAGCCCGCGGCGCTGTCTCCTGTTCTGCGACGACCTGTCGTTCGACCACGACGACACCAGCTATAAATCGCTGAAGGCGGTGCTCGAGGGCGGGATCGAGGGACGCCCCGCCAACGGCGTCCTCTACGCGACCTCGAACCGCCGCCACCTGATGGCGCGCGAGATGATCGAGAACGAGCGCTCGACCGCGATCAATCCGGGCGAGGCGGTCGAAGAGAAGGTCTCGCTATCCGACCGGTTCGGCCTGTGGCTTGGCTTTCATCACCAGGATCAGGAGACTTACCTCGCGATCGTCTTCGGCTATGCCGCGCATTACGGCCTCCACCTGCCAGCGGACCAGCTCAAGGCGGAGGCGAACGAATGGTCGATCACCCGCGGCTCGCGCTCCGGCCGCGTCGCCTGGCAGTTCATCCAGGACCTTGCCGGCCGCCTCGGCAAGCCGCTCGCGTAGATACGCGTCAGCCGGCGTTCGCGTCCTTCCTGCCGCCGGCGGTGGGCGCGGGGGCAAGAAACTCGCGCGGATCGACCGCATGCTTGCCGCGGCGCAGCTCGAAATGCAGCTGGGGCTCGGTAACTCCGCCGGTCGAGCCGACCTTGGCGATCTCCTGGCCCCGGCTAACCGTGTCGCCGCGCTTGACGAGCAGCTTCTGGCAATGCGCGTAAGCGGTGATCCAGCCGCTCGGATGTTTGACCAGGACCAGGTTGCCGTAGCCGCGCAATTCGTTGCCGGCATAAGCGACCGTGCCGCCATCGACCGCGACCACCGGGGTGCCGGCCGGCGCGGCGATGTTGATGCCGTCATTGTGGCCGCCGCTGGGGGTGACCCCATAGCCGGCGAGGACATGGCCGCGCACCGGCCAGGCGAATCGGGCGCCATGCGGCAACGGCATCGCAGCCAGGGTGGCGCCATGCGCGTCCTCGGCGGCGCTCGGCTCCGCTCGCGGTCCCGAAGGCGGTGTCAGAGCGGCCGCACGCGGTGGCGAGGCGGCCGATTTCGCCGGGGGCGGACCGTCGAGCGGGATGATCTCGGGTTGTGCACGGGTTTGCGCGATCGGCGCTGGCGGTGGAGCAGAGGGTGGCGCCGCTGCCATGGGAGCCATCGGCGGCGCCATCGCCGCCTGCTTGATGGGCTGCGCCCCACCCGGGATCACGAGGTGCTGGCCCGCCGCCACTTTGTAGGGCGGGGTCAAATGGTTGGCGGCGATGATCGCGCGCTCGGGCACATGGTAGGCATGGGCGATGATGCTGACCGACTGGCCATGCTCAACGACGATGGTTTGCCCGCCGGCGGCCGGAAGCGCGCCAGGCGCCGGCTCGATTGTGGGTCCCCCGACAACCGCCGGCGCCACGCCCTTGAGTTCGACCGGTGCGGGGTTCGGCGCCCCCCATGCGCAGGCCGCGACGAGACCCGCCAATACAACCGTCGGCGCGGCGCGGAAGATCCCGCGCCGGCCAAATTTGTAATCCCCCATCTCCCCCTCTTCGCCCGCTCCGCGGGCAGAAGGCCACGCTATTGCAGTTTACCGTCATCCGGCGATCTCGGGAACCAGGGGCATGGCATGGCCGCTTGCCCTTGGTTTGCGGCGCTCACGGGAATGCCGAACCAGACTGCGCGGGGTCGAATCGGGCCTATTCGAAAAGCGGACGCAACGCGGCCAGCACCGGCACTTTCGTAAGGTCGAGGTGAATCGGCGTAATCGAGAGATCCGGCAGCGTGCGGGATCCATCGTGCCGTCAGCCATGAACCCCGATCACCTCCTGCCCGCCCATATAGGGCCGCAGCACCTCGGGGATGGCGACGGTGCCGTCGTGGCGCTGAAAGTTCTCGATGATCGCGATCAGCGTGCGGCCGACCGCGAGCGCGGAGCCGTTGAGGGTATGCACCAGGCGCGTCCCCTTCTCGCCGGCCGGGCGGTAGCGCGCTTTCATGCGGGTGGCCTGGAACGGGCCACAATTCGAGCAGCTCGAAATCTCGCGATAGGTGTTCTGCCCGGGCAGCCAGACCTCGAGATCGTAGGTCTTCTTCGCGGCAAAGCCCATGTCGCCCGATGACAGCAACATGACGCGGTAAGCGAGGCCCAGCCGCCTCAGTACCTCCTCGGCGCAGGCGGTCATGCGCTCGTGCTCGGCCTCGCTATCCTCGGGCCGGGTGATCGAGACGAGCTCGACCTTGTTGAACTGGTGCATGCGGATCATCCCGCGGGTGTCCTTGCCGGCCGCGCCCGCCTCCGAGCGAAAGCACGGCGTCCACGCGGTATAACGCAGCGGCAGCGCTGCCTCCTCGAGGATCTCGCCGGCAACAAGGTTGGTCAGCGGCATCTCGGCGGTCGGGATCAGCCACAGCCCCTCCCGGGTCTGAAACATGTCTTCGGCCGCCTTCGGCAAATTTCCGGTGCCGAACGCCACTTCGTCGCGCACCAGGAGCGGCGGCGCCACTTCGGTGTAGCCGAATTCGCCGGTATGGAGATCGAGCATGAATTGCGCGATTCCTCGTTCGAGCCGGGCGAGCTGTCCCCGCAGCACGACAAAGCGCGCCCCCGACAGGCGGGCGGCGGCGCGAAAATCCATCAGCCCGAGCTCGTCGCCGATCGCCTCGTGCGGGAGGGGGGCAAAATTGAATTGCGGCGGATTGCCCTGGCGGCGCAATTCCCGGTTGGCGCTCTCGTCCGCTCCCTCCGGCACCTCGGGCGCCGGCAGGTTCGGGAGGCTCGCCAGGAGCTCGTCGATCTGCGCTCGCAATTCGGCGGCTTTCGCCGCATTAGCGGCCTCGGCATCCTTGCCGCGGGCGATTTGGCCGAGCAACGTTTCGAGCGGCTCGCCGCGCGCCTTTGCCGCGCCGACCTCGCGGGACAGCCGATTGCGCGTCGCCTGCGCCTCCTGCGCCGCGGTTTCAAGCGCGCGCCATTCTTTATCGAGCGCCAAAACCTCGGCGGCGTACGGCGGGAGGCCGCGCCGGGCGAGCCCTCGGTCGAATTCCTCCGGGTAATCCCGGATCCATCGCAAATCGTGCATTTTGTTAATGCCGATGGTTAAGTTGTCGTCCCGGCTTTCGCCGGGACGACATCCCAAATAATCACTCCGCCGGAAATCCGCTACCAGATCACGCTCCCGCGGCGGGCCCTCCGGTGCCGGCCAGTTCGGCCTCTTCTTCGGCCTCGCGCTTGAGGCGCGCCTTCTCGACCATGCGGCAGGCGATGATCGAGACTTCGTAGAGCACGATCAGCGGCACGGCGAGGCAGGTCTGGCTGACGATGTCGGGCGGGGTCAAGACGGCGGCGACCGCAAACATGCCGACAATCGCATAGCGCCGCTTGGAGGCGAGCCCGGCGGCGGTGACCAGCCCGACCCGCGCCATCAGGGTCAACAGCACCGGCAATTGGAAGGCGACCCCGAAGGCGAACAAAAGCGTCATCACCAGGGACAAATACTCGTTGACCTTGGGCTCGGAGACGATCGGCAGCGTGCCGTCCCCGCCCGGGGTCTCGAAGCTGAGAAAGAACCGGAACGCCACCGGGATCACGACGAAATAGGCGAGCGAGGCGCCCATGAGGAACAAGATCGGCGTCGCGGCGAGATAAGGCAGGAACGCGCGCCGCTCGTTCTTGTAGAGGCCGGGTGCAACGAATTTCCACAGCTGCATCGCGATGACCGGAAACGACAGGCAGAGCGCCGCCCAGAACGACACCTTGATGTAGGTGAAGAAGGCTTCGGTCAGCCCGGTGAAGATCATCTTGCGGCCGGGCTCGGCGGCAAGGATCACAAACAGCGGGTGCGCGAGGAACCGGTAGATCGTCTCCTTGAACTGATAGCAGGCGAGAAACGCCACGATGATCGCCGAAAACGACCACATCAGCCGGTTGCGCAGCTCGATCAGGTGGTCGAGCAGCGGCATCCGGCCGGCTTCGAGTTCGTCGTCTTTGTCGTCCGCGGCCATTTGCGTCGGCTACGGTTTTGCCGCGGGCTCAGGATCGCGTCCAGGGTCCGGCACCGGCGCGGCAATCGGTTCGGGCACGCTTGCCACCGAAGTCGCCGGTCCCGGCAAGGCGGATTCGGTCGGAGCAGGCAGCGCCGGAACCTCCGGGGTGCCAGCAGACGTTGCAGTGGGCGTTGCGGCGGGCAGGGCGGTGCCCGGTTCCTCGAAATGATCGGGGAGGTCGGGCGGCTTGATGCTGTGCGCGAGTTCGCCGGTTGGATCGACGGTGCTCTGAAACTCCCTTTCGAGGTCGAACTCGGTGACCTTTTTCAGGTCCTGGCGCACCTCATCGAGTTCAGCTTCGCGGATCATCTGGTCGATGCTGCTCTGGAACTCGCGCGACAGGGTGCGCGCCTTGCGCACCCAGATGCCGGCGACGCGCAAGGCCCGCGGCAGATCCTTCGGGCCGATCACGACAAGCGCGATCATCCCGGTCAGCAGCAATTCCGGCCAGCCAATGTCAAACAACATCGGCCGCAGGACCGCGAGAAGACAACATCGGACAACTCCGCAAGGCGCGCGAGTTATCTCAGAAAGGCGCGGCAGCGGCAATCGCGGGCGCCCGGCCAGCGGTCAATCGTCGAATTCGCCGGGCTCTGCCTCCTCGGTGACGGGCTGCGCGGCCTCGCTCAGC
>DASYZD010000057.1:0-1695 GCA_035946655.1 Allostellaceae bacterium
GCGTTCGGCACCGATCTTTAACATGCCGGCCGGAATGAGCCTATATTTTAGGGGGAAACCACCGGAGGGCGCGATGCACGCTGAGTCGATCGACTCGTGGCGCCACGAGCATGTCTTTCTCGGCGCGGACCATCGCCGCAACGAGCGGCGCAGCTGGGCGGTCGTTCTCTTGTGCGGCACGATGATGGCGGCGGAGATCGTCGGCGGCTGGCTGTGGGGCTCGATGGCGCTGGTGGCCGACGGGTTGCACATGTCAACGCATGCCGGCGCCCTCGTCATCGCCGCCTTCGCCTACGCCTATGCGAGACGCCATGCTCGCGACGAGCGCTTCGCCTTCGGCACCGGCAAGCTCGGCGATCTGGCTGCGTTTGCCAGCGCGATCGTGCTGGCGATGATCGCCCTCCTGATCGGCTATGAGAGCCTCCACCGGCTGTTTAATCCGGTCGCAATCGCCTTCAGCCAGGCGATCCCCCTGGCCGTGCTCGGCCTCGCCGTCAACCTGGTCAGCGCCTGGCTCCTGCAGGAGGAGCGGCCCGATGACCCCGCTCACGGCCATGCCCATACCCATGGGCACGCTCATGCCCATGGGCACGCCCACCACCATCATCATCGTCCCGACGCCAGCCATGCCGACCACAATCTGCGCGCCGCCTATGTCCACGTCATCGCCGATGCCGCGGTCTCGGTGCTGGCGGTCATCGGCCTCACCTGCGGGCGCGTTTTGGGCTGGGTGTGGATGGACCCGGTGATGGGCCTCGTCGGCATGCTGGTCATTCTCAACTGGTCGTGGAGCCTTGTGCGCATCTCCGGCACCGTCCTCCTCGACATGCGCCCCGAGGGGATCGCAAGGCAGATCGCCGAGCGGCTCGAAGCCGGCGGCAGCGACCGCGTCTCCGATCTGCATTTGTGGCGGGTCGGCCCCGGGCATCACGCCGCGGTGGTCTCGATCGTCTGCGACCGCCCCGAGCCGCCCGCCGCCTACAAGGCTCGCCTCGCCGACATCGCCGGCCTCAGCCACGTCACGATCGAGGTCCAACCCTGCCCGGGCGCGCATTGAGGCCGGTGGGCGCGGATCGATTCGGTTGAGCGCACGAACGCAGGCAACACCCAACCTGCGCGCGTGCGGGCTCCGGGGTGCCGGGTAGTGCGGTGCTTGTGCGCTCGGGGGCTTGAACGCAAGATCGCGCCGGTTATAGTCCGGCGCCGCCTCCGGGCGACCGGCCCCCTGTTCCCTGAGGCGGGCGGTCCCGGGGGTTCCGGCCAGATTGAGGGAACAGGATGCCGCTTCGCTCGCCCGCCGCGCTCGTCCTTTCCCTGTTATTGTTCGCCGGCGCGGTACTGGTGTCCGCCGGGTCGGCGGGCGCTGCCGATTTCGTCGATTCGGCCGGACGGCGCGTCGTGCTGCCCGACCGCATCGGCCGGGTCATGCCCGCCGAACCCAATGCCGAGGTCATGGTGTTCGTGCTGGCGCCGGAGCGGCTGGTCGGGCAGAGCCGGGTTGGCGGGCGCCGCTCTCCCCGCGCGCGCGCCCTACGCCTGTCGGCCGTCGACTGGGGCTCCCGCTCGACCCCGGCGGGGATGGCCGAGGCAGCCCGGCGCGCTCGGCCCGATCTGATCATCGATGCCGGCGCCGTAACGCCGGAACGGGCTGCCTTCGCCGACCAGGTAACTACGCTCACCGGCATCCCCTACATC
>DASYZD010000058.1:0-1536 GCA_035946655.1 Allostellaceae bacterium
GACGAAACGGCTTTCGACCGCGACCGCTCCGATGTCGTAGACGGTCGAGGCGAGCTTCAGGGAAAAGATGATCGGGATCGCGCCCGCCCCTTCGATATAGGCGCCGGCGTTGTGCATGCCCGTCCAGCGCAGGCCGAGAAACCGGCCCTCGCCGTCGAGCGCCAGTTCCGCCTCGACGATCTGGTCGCGCCCCTCGTTGTCGCCGAGCAGCCCCTCGCTGCGCGACGGGATCCATTTTATCGGCCGCCCGACCCGCTTCGCCGCCCATACGACGACCGCCTCCTCGGCATAGACCTGCCCCTTCATGCCGAAGCCGCCACCGACGTCGCGGGCGATGACGCGGATACGGCTTTCCGGCACGTGCAGGATCTGGTGCGCGAGGATTTGGCGGGCGCCGTGCACGTTCTGCGTGCTCGAGGTCAGCGTATAGCGGCCGGTGCCGCGGTTGTATTCGCCGATGCAGCCGCGCGGCTCCATCGTCACCGCGGTGATGCGCTGGTTGCGCAGGGAAAGGCGCGTGACGTGCGCCGCTTTCGCAAAAGCGGCGGCGGCCGCCTCGGGGTTGCCCATCCTGAGCGTGAAGGAGACGTTGCCCGGGCAATCCTCCCAGACGAGCGGCGCGCCGGGTTTGACGGCATCCTCGGCGTCGATGACGGCGGGCAGGATTTCGTAATCAACCGCGACCCGTTCGAGCGCGTCGCGCGCCGCCGCTTCGCTGTCGGCGATTGCGACGGCGACCCGCTCGCCGACATAGCGCACGCGGCCCCGCGCGAGCGGCGGGCGCTTCGTGCGGTAGCCCTTCGGGCCGCCCATATCCTCGGGCATCGCCTCGGGATCGAGCGTGCCGAGCCCGTCCGCCGTCCAATCGGCGCCGGTCAAGACGGCATGGACGCCGGGAATGGCGAGCGCGGCCGCGGTCTCGATGCCGCGGATCTTCGCATGCGCATGCGGCGAATAGAGGAAGACCGCATAAGTCTGCCGCGCCAGGTCGATATCGGCGACATAGGTGCCGCGTCCGGTCAGGAAGCGCGGGTCCTCGGTGCGCGTCACCCCTTGTCCGATGCCGAAGCGCATGCGGGTCTCCTTTCGCGACAGCTCTGGAGGCTACCGCAGCGCGGCGGCGATTTCGAGCGGTGCGCTGCGCTGGTAGTGGGTCATTTTGAATGTAGCCGCCGCGCATCGTGGTTCAGGCTCGACCTGAGCAACGTCAAAGCTGAGAAGCCCTTTCCCGATTAGCCATTCACGCGATGCCAAAAATCAAGACCGCTTCAGCGGATTTTTTTGCCCCTGGAGGGAATATTCCGTCGCGGTCGAGCGTTTGCTCCGGCATGAAACGGGTTCTTTCTGCTCTCGTCCTGGCGCTCGGCATCGGATTTGCTCTGCCGGCGACCAATGCTTACGCGTGGTGGTGCGGACCGCATCGGTGGTGCGGACCCGGACCGCGCGTCGGGGTCTACGTCGCGCCCGGCGTTGGGTTCTGGTGGGGCAGATCGTGGTATCCTTACCGCTGGCGGCCAGGTTGGCATCCCAACTGGC
>DASYZD010000059.1:0-35938 GCA_035946655.1 Allostellaceae bacterium
TCTGGTTGCCGCCAATCTTTCCGGCGTGCTGCCGGGCGTGGAGGCGCCAACCAGCAAACTGGAGACGCCGGCGGCGTTGGCGCTGATCGTCTTCGTCGCGGTGCATTTTTTCGGGGTGCGCGCGCAGGGCCTCCTCGGCTACCTCGCGAGCTTCGCCAAGCCGAAACTGGTCATGCTGCCGCTCAACATCGTCTCCGAGGTGACGCGCACTTTCTCATTGATGGTTCGTCTGTTCGGCAATGTGATGAGCGGGGAGTTCATGATCGCTCTGGTAGTGGCGCTCGCCGGGCTGTTCGTGCCGATCCCGCTGATGGCCCTCGAAATCCTCATCGGCCTGGTGCAGGCCTACATCTTCACCATTCTGGCCAGCGTCTTCATCGGCGCCGCGGTCGACCGGACCGAGCGAGGCTGAGGCGGTTCAATGGATACCATCAAGCTCGTCAGCATTTTGGCCGCGGCGTTCGCCGTCTCGATCGGTTCGATCGGCCCGGCGCTGGCCGAAGGGCGCTCGGTTGCGGCGGCGATGGACGCCATTGCCCGGCAGCCGGAGGCGGCGGGCACGATCTCGCGCACCCTCTTCGTCGGCCTCGCGATGATCGAGACGATGGCGATCTACTGTCTGGTCGTCGCTCTCCTTCTTCTCTTCGCCAACCCCTATGCCAGCTGACCATGGGTTTCGACTGGTCCACCTTCGCGCTGCAGACGGTCAATTTCGCGGTTCTCGTCTGGCTGCTGCACCGCTTCCTGTACCAGCCGGTGCTGCGGCTCATCGATGCGCGCCGCGCCGAGATCGACCAGCAGTATGCCGCAGCCGCGGCGGCGGAGACGAAGGCGAAGGATCGGCTTGCCTCGGTCGAAGCCGAGCGCGCCGGTATCGCGGCCGAGCGCGCGACGGTGCTGCAGGCGGCGACAGTCCAGGCGGAAGAGGCCGCGGCGGCGCGGCGGGTTCGGGCGGAAGCCGAGGCGACGGGGCTTCTTGACGGCGCCCGCAAAACCATTGCGAACGAACGTCAGCACGCGCTCGCCGAAGCCCGGCAGGTTGCCCTCGACCTCGGGATCGCGCTTGCCGGCCGGCTGCTGTCCGAAACACCGATCGAGCTGCGCGCAGAGGCCTGGATCGAAGAGATCGGGCAATACCTGGCCGCGCTCTCGAGCCCGGAAAGAGAGGCTCTGGTCCAGCAGCTTCCCGACAGCGTTCACCTCAGGGTGGTGACGGCGTCGACGCTGTCGGCGCGAGCCGCGCAGAATTGGCGTTCGCGCCTCCAGCGGGAGCTGGGCGATGGCATCGCTGTCGATTTCGCGGTCGAGCCCAAGCTCGTCGCCGGCGCCGAACTGCATTTTCCCAACGCGGTTCTGCGCTTCTCGTGGCACAGCGCGCTGGCGGCGATGCGCGCCGAGATCGAGGCCGATGCCCACGCTCGCTGACGATCTGCAGGCCTGGCTTGGCGAGAGCCGGCGGCGCATCGGTGCGATCGCGCTGGCGCCGCGCCTCGACCATATCGGCCGAGTCGCCCGGCTCGGTGATGGCGTGGCCACCGTCACCGGCCTCCCCGAAACGCGGCTGGACGAGCTCCTGGTTTTCGAGGGCGGGGTGCGCGGCTTGGCGGTCGATCTCGGGGAGGCGGCGATCGGTGTCGTGCTGCTCGGCGACATGGGGGCAATTGCCGCTGGAAGCATTGTGCGCGGCACTGGCGAAGTGGCGCGAGTTCCGGTCGGTGAGGCCCTCCTCGGCCGCGTCGTCGATGCGCTTGGCTTGCCGCTCGACGGCGGCGAGCCGATTGCGGCCGAGGCCCAAGCGCCAGTCGAACAGCCGGCGCCGGCGATCGTCGACCGGGCGCTGGTGACGCGCCCGCTGGCGACCGGGCTTCTGCTGGTCGATGCGATGATCCCGCTCGGCCGCGGCCAACGCGAGCTGATCATCGGCGACCGCGGTACCGGCAAGACGGCAATCGCCGTCGATGCCATCATCAACCAGCGCTCAAGCGACGTGATTTGCGTTTATGCCGCGATCGGCCAGAAGGCATCGTCGATCGCGCAGGTCATCGCGGCGGTGCGCCGCTACGGCGCGCCGGAACGCTGCCTTTTTGTTGTCGGCGAGGCCGATGCGGCGCCGGGTTTGCAGTGGCTGACGCCCTACAGCGCCTGCACAATGGCCGAGCATTTCATGGCGCGCAGTCGGGACGTGCTGCTGGTCATCGACGACCTTACCAAGCATGCCGCCGCCTATCGCCAGATCTCGCTGTTGCTGCGCCGGCCCCCGGGACGGGAAGCCTATCCGGGCGACATCTTCTATATCCATTCACGCCTGCTCGAGCGGGCGGCAAAGCTCGCGCCCGAGCGGGGCAGCGGCTCGCTGACGGTGCTGCCGATCGCCGAAACCCAGGCCGGCAACATCAGCGCCTACATTCCGACCAATCTGATCTCGATCACCGACGGACAGATCTATCTCGACCCGAGACTCTTCTATGAGGACCAGAAGCCGGCGGTCGATATCGGGAAGAGCGTCTCCCGTGTCGGCGGCAAGGCCCAGGCGCCCGTCCTCAAGGCGCTGTCCGAAAGCCTCCGCCTCGAATACGCGCAGTTCCTCGAACTTGAAGTGTTCACCCGCTTTGGCACCATGGTCGACGAACGCACGCGCAAGGTGATCGAGCATGGGCGGCGTATTCGCGCGGTGCTGCGCCAGCCGCAGTTTGTGCCGCTCACCCTTGCTGAAGAGGTCGCGCTGCTCGTGGCCGTTTCGCAGAACGTGCTCGACGATGTTCCCTTGGACCGGGTCGATGCCTTTCGCGGGGGTCTGGGCGCCTGCTTGGCCGAGCATTGTCCCGAGGCGATGGCGATCGACGATCAGACTGTGGCGCTGCCCGAGGAAATAAGGGAGTCTCTGACGACAGCCCTCGAGAGCTTGGCGCGTTCGCTCGCCGTGCGGTCATGATCCGTCTCGCCGAGATCGAAGCCCATATTGCCGGCATGGACGAGCTGCGCGACATCGTCGGCGCCATGCGCTCGCTCGCCAGCATGCGCGTCCAGGAGGCGCATCGCTCGCTTCCGAGCATCCGGCACTATGCCGAGACCATGGCTGCGGCGATCGGCGCTGCTCTCCTCGTCGTCCGCGAGGGACCACCGGCAGCACGAGCGGCGCCGGGCCGCCGCGCGCTCGTTATGTGCACCGCCGAACACGGCTTCGTCGGAGCCTTCAACCACCTCGTCCTTGATGCCGCTGAAGCGGTGCTCGATCCCGACGATGCGCTCTTGGTCCTCGGCAGCCGCGGCGCCGCTCTGGCGCAGGAACGCGGCCGTCCGCCGGTCTGGGCCCAGCCGATGGCGACGCGCCCCGACAGCGTGCCCGAGACGATCCGGCGTTTGGCGGCTGAACTTTATCGCGCGGTGGCGGACGGTGAGGTCACTCGCGTCGAGGTGATCTTTGCGCGCCATCGCCCGGGCAGCCCGCTGGCGATCGAGAGGCGGCGCTTGTTTCCGGTTGATTTTGCCGCCGTTGCACTGACCCGGGCGCGACCGCCGCCGCTGCACAACCTGCCGGCAGAGACGCTGCTTGAAAAGCTGATCGCCGACTATGTCTTCGCCCTATTGTTCGAAGCAGCCGTCGAATCGCTCGCCAGCGAAAATGCAGCGCGCTTCGCCGCGATGGAATCGGCCCATGACAACGTATCGAAAAAGCTGGACACGCTACGCCAGGATGCCCGGCAAGCCAGGCAGGACGAGATCACGACGGAACTGCTCGACCTCGTGACCGGCGCTCTGGCGCTCGCATGACGTCGAGAGCCGCTCCCGCCCCAGATTTCGCGCTCTGGCATCCGAAGCAATCGGCTTGACCGGTAACGTAAGTACCTACTAATATAAGCTATGACTTACGGAGCAGCGCTCGCCGCCCTGGCTGACCCAACTCGGCGGCGGATTTTTGAGCGGGTGCTGACCGCGCCGCAGCCGGTCGGCGCGATCGCGGAGGGTCTGCCGGTTAGCCGCCCAGCGGTCTCCCAACATCTGAAGGTGCTCAAAGAGGCCGGGCTGATCAGTGAACGACGCCGGGGAACCCGCCGGCTTTACGTCGCCGACCCGCAGGCTTTGGGCGAATTGCGAACGGCGATCGAGGCGATGTGGCGCGACGCCCTGGCCGGGATGATGGCGTCTATCGACAAGGAGGAAAGCAAATGAGCATCGCCGCTTTTCGCGTCCCGCCAGTGATCAAGTCCGCTACCGTCAAGGTTCAACCGGCCCGTGCGTTCGAGCTCTTCGCCGGCGATTTGGCGCGCTGGTGGCCGCTGGCGCAGTTTCACACCGGTCCCGATCCGGTCGATTGCAAGATCGAGCCGCAAGTGGGCGGCCGCGTCTTCGAGCGCGCCAAGGACGGCAAGGAGTCGGTATGGGGACGGGTCCTCGCCTACGAGCCGCCCCATCGGCTCAGTTTCTCCTGGCTCATCGGCCTGTCGGCGGAGACCGAGCAGCTGATCGACATCCGCTTTACGGCCGAGGGCGGCGGCACTCGCGTCGAACTTATGCACTCCGGCTGGGAAAAGCTCGGCGACGCTGCCGCGGCGCTCCGCGAGCGTTACGAGTCCGGATGGAGCACGCTAATCGAGCGGTGCTTTGCCGATTATGCCAATGCAGCAACCTGAGACAGGGAGGGCAGCGACGGCCGGCCGTCCATCGCCACTGGTCGCAACTGGTCAAGCCGGGTCTACGCCGCTTAGTGGCGACTGAGCCGGTTCCCGGCTGATCGCGTTGAGCCGCAGGCTGATCACGACTGCAGCCAGCGGGACGGCGACAAAGGCCATCGGCACCCAAAACGAGGCGCGGGAGACGGCGCCGGGGTCCAGTCCATCAGCGAGACCGCTGGCATTGGCGACCAGACCGGCGAGCGCAGCACCGAAGGCGGTCCCGGCCTGTTGCAGGGTCGCAACCGAGCCGGCGGCGATGTTCTCTTCGCCGCTTTTCGCTCCGGCCATCACACGCTGCACGATGAACGCCCAGGACCCGCCTATACCGGCGCCGATCAACGCAATCGGCAAGATCAGCGCGGCTACCGGCCCCGGCGCCGTCAGCATCGCCACCCCGGCCAGCCCCGCGCCCATCGCGACCGGACCGGCGACGATCAGCCGGGCCTGCCATTCCTCGCCAAGCGCGGCAACGCTGAGCGCGGCGGCGGTCCAGGCGCCCGACGTCACGGCGACCATATAGCCGGCGGCCAACGGATCGAGCGCGTGTAATCGCTGGAGGAATAGCGGCAGGTAAATCGCGGGCGGGGTGTACGCAACCGCGAGCAGCAGCACCATCCACAACCCTGTGCCGGTCGGCGACCACAACGAAAACGCATCGCTCGGCAGCAACGGTGCGACCGCGCGCCGATCGATCCCAAGCATCACCCCGAAAAGTCCGAGTGCGGCGACGAGCAACCCGATTTTTTCCGCCGGACCGCGCGCGACGCTGGCCTGCGATAACAGGGCGATCGCGGCGCAGATCAGCGCCAGCCGGACGACCGGAAATCGTCGTGAGGCCGCGTCGTCCTCCACCGCGGCGCCGCGCAGAATATACAACGCGCCAACGCCGATGAGGCCGCCCATGGCAGCGACCGCCAGAAACGCGCCGCGCCAAAAAGCGTAGCTCGCAAATACCCCGCCGACCAGCGGGCCGATGAAAATCGAGACCGACCAGACGCCGGCGAGCAACCCGAAGACGCGTGACCACAAAGTCTCCGGAAACAGGTTGCGCACCAGCACATAGGCCAGCGCGGACAACAGCCCGCCGCCGATGCCCTGCACGAAACGACCGACGATCACCACGCCGATCGACGGTGCCAGCGCGCACAGAACGGCGCCGCCGCCGTAAATCATCGCGCCGGCAAAAAACGCCCGGCGGCGGCCGAGCATCCCGCTAACCACGCCGGCGCCGCTCGCCGCGATGATTGACGAGGCGACAAAAGCGGTGGTCGGCCAGCTCATCAGAGCGGCGCCGCCGATATCGGCGACGATGCTCGGCAACAACGTCGCCGTAACCAGCACATTCATCGAGTGCAGCAGGACCCCGCCCAACAGCACCCCGAGCGGCAGCGCCAGACGGGGCGCGAGAAACATCGACCAGCCCGGCTCGCTCATCGCTTCACGCATCGTCATCGGGAAGCCGGCATGATGCACTTAAACCAGACGAGACAGCCGAAGATGGCAAGAGTGGCGGAGGGGATGGGATTCGAACCCACGATGGAGTTGCCCCCATACACACTTTCCAGGCGTGCGCCTTCAACCGCTCGGCCACCCCTCCGTTGCCGCCTCGTCGCCGCGGCGGGGGCGCAGACTAGCGGAAGCGCCCGGCGGCGTGCAACGCGGCCCCGCCGCCGTGGGCCGGGGAGGAGCCCTGGCGGGAGCGAGGTCAGCCGCGCCCGCCTAGCGCCGGCGGCGGCGGCGGCCTAAACTGCGGCGCGATGCTCGCTCTCTGTCCCAACCCCGCCCGCCGGCGGGAGTGAAGGGCGGGGGCAATCGGGGACGGGGTGGGCATGGTCGCGCGGGTTCGCACCGTGGCGTTTCACGGGGTCGAGGTCATCGATGTCGAGACCCAGGTGACGATCGCCTCGGGGCTGCCGGCGTTCACGGTCGTGGGCCTCCCGGACAAGGCGGTCGCCGAATCGCGCGAGCGGGTGCGCGCGGCCCTCACGGTGCTCGGACTTGCGCTGCCGCCGCGGCACATCACGGTCAATCTCGCGCCAGCCGATGTCCTGAAGGAAGGCAGCCACTTCGACCTGCCGATCGCGCTTGGCCTCCTCGCCGAAATGGGGGTGCTGCCGCAGGACGAACTGGCCGGCTACACCGCCTTGGGCGAAGTCTCGCTCGACGGCTCACTGACCCGGGTTCCCGGGGTGTTGCTCGCCGCGCTCGCGGCCGCCGCGCGGCAGAGTGGGATCATCTGCCCCGCCGATTGCGGCGGAGAAGCAGCCTGGGCGGGCGAGGTTGAGGTCATCGCGGCGCCGAGCCTCCTCGCCATCATCAACCATTTCAAAGGGACCCAGCTGCTGCCGCCGCCCGAAGCCAAGCTCGCCCCGTCGCGCGCCGGCGGGCTCGATTTGAGGGACGTCAAGGGCCAGGAGAGCGCCAAGCGGGCGCTCGAGATCGCCGCATCGGGCGGCCACAACCTCCTGATGGTCGGACCGCCGGGCTCGGGCAAGTCGATGCTGGCGGCGCGGCTGCCCGGCATCCTGCCGCCGCTCGAACCCGCCGAAGCCTTGGAACTCGGGATGATCCAGTCGGTCGCCGGCGGCTTGCGCGGCGGCGGCCTCCTGCGCGAGCGGCCGTTCCGCGACCCGCATCACTCCGCCTCGCTACCGGCTCTGGTCGGCGGCGGGCTGCGCACCCGCCCCGGAGAGATCAGCCTGGCGCATCAGGGCGTCCTCTTTCTCGACGAACTGCCGGAGTTCAGCCGCGCCGCGCTCGAGGCGCTGCGCCAGCCGCTCGAGACCGGGCGAATCAGCATCGCCCGCGCCAACAGCCATGTGACTTATCCCGCCAGGGTCCAGCTCGTTGCCGCGATGAACCCGTGCCGCTGCGGCTATCTTGCCGAGCCCGGGCGGGCCTGCGGGCGAGCGCCGCGCTGCGCGCAGGATTACCAGTCGCGGATTTCCGGGCCGCTCTTGGACCGGATCGACCTCTACATCGACGTGCCGGCGGTCGCCTCGGCCGATCTCGCGCTACCGCCGCCGGCCGAAGCGAGCGCCGCCATCGCCCGCCGGGTCGGCGCGGCGCGCGCCCGGCAGACCCGGCGTTACGAGACGCTGCCGCCCGAACAGCGCATCCGCACCAATGCCGAGGCGGACGGCGCCCTCCTCGACGAGGTCGCCACCCCCGACCCGGCGGGTTTGGCGCTCCTCCAGCGCGCCGCCGAGCGCCTGCGTCTCTCGGCGCGCGGCTATCACCGGGTGCTGCGGGTGGCGCGCACCCTCGCCGATCTCGATGGCGCCGCCGCCGTCGCCCGCCATCACATCGCCGAGGCGCTCAGCTACCGCATGCCGCTCAATGTCGCAGAGAGGGGAGCCGGCGGGTGATTCCGGGGCCCTGATGACTTGCGCCGGCAACCACAAGATCGGAAATCCCTTGCCGGATCGGGAGCCAATCGCGACATTGACGGAAGAGATCCCCGGGACGGACGAGATCCCCGCCCACTCCAGGCCGAGGCAGCACGACATGAGCGAACCCTATCTGCGCAGCGGCATCTTTCTGGCGCCGTTTCATAACCACGACGAAAACCCGACGCTGTCGATCGAGCGCGACCTCGAACTCTTGGAACATCTCGACCGGCTCAATTACCACGAGGCGTGGATCGGCGAGCACCACTCGGGCGGGTTCGAGCTGATCGCCTGCCCCGAGATGTTCATCGCCGCGGCAGCGCAGCGCACCCGGCACATCCGCCTCGGCACTGGCGTCGTGTCCCTGCCCTATCACAACCCGTTCATGCTGGCCGACCGCATGGTCCAGCTCGACCACATGACGCGCGGGCGGGCGATGTTCGGAGTGGGACCGGGGGCCTTGGTGCACGACGCCTTGAAGATCGGCATCGACCCCGGCGACCAGCGCGAGATGATGTACGAATCGTTCGATGTCATCGTCCGCCTGCTCAACGGCGAGACGGTGACGCGCAAGACCGATTGGTTCAACCTGACCGAGGCGCAGTTGCAGCTGCGCCCCTACACCCGTCCAACGATGGAACTGGCCGTCGCCGCCGCGCGCTCGCCGTCGGGCTCCTACCTCTCCGGCAAATACGGCGTTGGCATGCTGTCGATCGGCGGCACCAGCCCCGCGGCGATGGAGCGCCACACCATCAATTGGGGGCTCTACGAAGAGACCGCGCGTGCCAACGGCCACACCCCGGACCGCAAGGACTGGCGCGTCGTCGGCATGTTCCACATCGCCGAGACCCGCGAACAGGCCCGCAAGAATGTCCAGTTCGGGGTGCAGTCTTTCGCCAATTATTTCCGCGACGTGGCGACTTTCCCGATCATCCCGCCCGAGGTGCCGGACCCGACCGACTGGCTGGTCGAAACGGGGACGGGGTGCATCGGCACCCCCGACGACGCGATCGCCTATATCGAACGGCTGATCGCCGGGTCGGGCGGGTTTGGCGTCATCTGCGAGCTCGCCCACAACTGGGCCGATTGGGAGGCGACCAAGCGGCATTACGAATTGATGGCGCGCTTTGTGCACCCGCATTTCCAGAAGAGTCGCGATTTCCTTCGGGGCAGCTATGATTTTGCCACCAGCCATCACGTCGACTTCACCGGCCAAGCCGCCGCGGCGATCGAGAAAGAAGTCGAGCGGCACGCCGCCCGTCGCGCCGCCGAGGAGAAAAAAGCAGCGGCGGAATAGGCGGGCCGATTGCGCGGTTAGCGGAGCGCCAGCGCGATGCAAAGCCAGAACCGATTCTTCGACGACCTCGCCCGGGTTGCCTCGGGTGCAGTGGGCGCCATTTCCGGCGTGCGCGGCGAGATCGAGCAGCGCCTGCGCGACCAGCTCGAACGGGTGCTTGCGGGTATGGATCTGGTCAGCCGCGAGGAGTTCGAAGCCGTCAAGGCGATGGCGGCCAAGGCGCGCGCGGAGCAGGAAGCGCTGCTGGCCCGGATCGAGGAGCTCGAAGGGCGCCTTGCCAGCGCCGGCAAAACGCGCGCCGCGAGGTCACGCCCTCAATCGCCTGAGGCCAAAAACGATCCGAAACGCTAAATCTAGTCTTGCCATGGTCTCACCGCTTTGGCAGCGTAGCGCTGCACAGCTGTTTACCGTCGCCGTTGAAAGTATCGTGGAGGAGAGAGCAGCAGCCTGATCGCACTGACAGGTCCGCCGTACCGTCTCGTCGAGTGGTCTCTAGGAGGGCGCGATGACCTCTGTCTCCATGGTCGAAGTCGCTTCGCACACCGGCAATCCGATCGATCTCATTGAAGAAATCGTCGTCGCCAATGATTGGGCGCACGACCGTGCCAGCGAAGAGGAGATGATTGTCGAAATCTCCGGGCGCTGGTGCGATTACCGGCTGTATTTTCTGTGGCAGGAGGAGTTGAGCGCGCTCCACTTTTCCTGCGGCTTCGACATGAAGGTGCCGAAGCGGCGGCGCGCGCCGCTCTACGAACTCCTGGCGCTGGCCAACGAGCGGCTGTGGCTCGGCCATTTCGATCTCGCCGCCGGTGACGCCTCGCCGGCGTTTCGCTATGCAATACTGTTGCGCGGGATCGGCATGGCGAGTTCCGAGCAGGTCGAGGAGCTCGTCGATATCGCGCTCTCCGAATGCGAGCGCTTCTACCCGGCGTTCCAGCTGGTGATCTGGGGCGGCAAGTCACCCGAGGAGGCGATGGCGACAGCGATGATCGAGCCGATCGGCGAGGCCTGAGCCCGCCGGATTGGCGGATCGCGGTGACCTGCCGGAACGCAATCGGGTTACGGACTGGCGTCAGCGCGTCCTTCGAGACGGCCGCTCGCGACCTCCTCAGGATGACGCGGGTCTTTATGCCATATATAAATGCTCGTCATCCTGAGGAGCGCCGCGAGCGGCCGTCTCGAAGGACGCGTGACGCCGTTGCCGAGGTAGCGTTGCGATGAATGCTTCATCAAACTCGACCCCGGCGAAAGCGGGCACGCTCATTCTCGTCGGCTGCGGTCAGATGGGGTCGGCCATGCTGCGCGGCTGGATCGCGCGCGGCGCGGCGCGGCGATTTTTTGTCGTCGAACCCGCCGGAGCGCCCTCCGCCCTGGCCGACGCCACCGGCGTCACCTTCTTTAGCGCCGCTGACGATCTGCCGGCCGATCTCGAACCCGACGCGGTCGTCTTCGCGGTCAAGCCGCAAGTGATCGACGCGGTTGTGCCGGCCTACCGACGCTGGGTACGGCCGCAGACCCTGTTCCTGTCGATCGCCGCCGGAACGACGATCGCGGGCATCGGCCGGCACCTGGGCGAGGCTGCGATTGTCCGCTGCATGCCCAACACCCCGGCGGCCATCGGCCGGGCGATCACCGTCGCCTGCCCGAATCCCCGGGTCAGCACCGCCCAGCGCGCGCTCTGCGACGCGCTGCTCGCGGCGATCGGGGAGAGCACCTGGGTCGAGGACGAAGCACTGATGGATGCGGTAACGGCCGTGTCGGGCAGTGGCCCCGCCTATGTGTTCCTGTTGATCGAGGCGCTGGCTGACGCCGGCGAACGGGTCGGGCTGCCGGCCGATCTGGCGCTGCGTCTCGCCCGGGCCACGGTCGCCGGTGCCGGCGAATTGGCCCGGCTCTCGTCCGAGCCTCCGGCGCGGCTGCGCGAGAACGTCACCAGCCCGGGCGGCACCACTCGCGCCGCGCTCGATGTGTTGATGGCCGGGAACGGCTTGGCCGAACTCTTCGAACGCGCGGTCGCCGCGGCCACCGCGCGCTCGCGCGAACTGGCGCATTGAGGGGCGCGCGGGCGATGGCAAGGGGCCACTCGTCGCGCGTCTCGGGGGGTGGTGCGGCGCCCCCGCCGAGCGAGCGCGACCGGATCATCGACGCCGCGCTGAGCCTCATTGCACAGCAAGGCTGGCGGCGCCTGTCGCTGGCCGCGGTCGCGGCCGAGGCCGACGTGCCGATCCTCGCCCTCTACCGTGTCTTCCGGTCGAAGCCGGCGATCCTATGCGGATTTTCCCGGCGGATCGACGAAGCGACATTGGCGACGCCGCTCGATGCCGAAGAGGGCGAGCGGCCGCGCGATCGCCTATTCGATCTCTTGATGCGGCGATTCGACGCGCTCCGGCCCTATCGGGCGGCGCTCGAGATGCTCGGCCGCGAATTGGCGACCGACCCGCCTGCCGCGCTTGGCGCTGGCGCGCGATTGCTATGCTCGATCGCCTGGATGCTCGAGGCGGCGGGGATTTCCACCGCCGGTTTGGGCGGGATCGTGGCGTTGAAGCTAACCGCCGCCGTATATCTGGCGACGTTGCGGGTTTGGCTGCGCGACGATTCGCCCGACCTGGCGCCGACTATGGCGGCGCTCGACCGGCGGCTGCGGGCGATCGAGCGCTGGTTGGGCACGGGCCGACGGCCGCGGCCGGACGCAAATGCGAGTCGGGCCTGACCCCGCCCGCCCGCTTGCTGCACTGCAAAATTCTCTTGACGTGGCCAGGGACGAAGCCGATATAGGGCGTTGTGCACCGCACAAATCACTAGCCCCTGATCCGGAGCCGCAACCATGGCTGATGCCCGTCGCCCGAACCCCTTCGACTTTGACGTGACCAAGATGTTTGGCGAGTTCCGCTTCCGTCCGTTCGATGTCGAGGCGGCATGGGCGGCGCAGCGCCGCAACATCGAGGCGGTCAGTCAGGCCAACCAGCTTGCTGTCGAGAGTGTGCAGGCGGTCGCCAAGCACCAGATCGAGCTGACCCGTGAGGCCTTCGAGGGGTTCTCCGCGCTGTGGCGCGACCTGGCCACCCCGGCCTCCACCGAGGACCGCATCGCCAAGAACACCGATTACTTCAAGCAGATCCTCGACAAGGGCGTGAAGCATGGCGGCGAGATCGCCACGATCACGGCCAAGGCCGGCAGCGAGGCGGCCGAGATCCTGCACAAGCGCACCACCGAAGGTCTCGACGAGATCCGCGCCCTGGCGACCCAGCACACCGGCCGCTGAACCGCCTGACATCGTGCCGACGAGAAGCACCCTCCCCGCTCGGGGAGGGATTTTTCGGGCGGCTTTCAGCGCGGCAGGTGGACCCGCGCGCGCAGGCCGCCATGCGGCGAGTTTTCCAGCCGGACGTCGCCGCCATGGCTGCGCGCCACGTCGCGGGCAATGGTGAGGCCGAGCCCGACGCCGCCGGTCGAGGGGTTGCGCGACGGGTCGAGCCGGATGAACGGCTGGAACACCCGCTCGCGCTCTGCCGCGGGGATCCCGGGTCCGTCGTCGTCCACCAGGATATCGATACCGTCTGCGACCGGCTCGCTCGATAGCCACACATGCTGGCCGTAGCGGCCCGCGTTGGCGATCAGATTGCCGAGGCAGCGCCGCAGCGCATTGGGCCGCACCGGCATCACCAGCGGGTCCGCGTGATCAACCGCGAGCGGGGTGCCGTCGCGCCGCGTTGCCGCCGCCAAATCCTCGATCAATATCGCGATGTCGGTCGCCACCGGGGTTTCGGTCCCCTCGCCGCCGACAAAATCGAGGTAGAGATTGACCAGCCGTTCCATCTCGACGACATCGGATTTCAGTTCGCTCGCAACCGCACCGCAATCGATCAGCTCGAGCGCGAGCTTCATGCGGGTGAGCGGCGTGCGCAGATCGTGCGAAACCCCGGCGAGCATTTCGGTGCGCTGCCGGATCTGGCGCTGAATGCGGTCGCGCATCTGGATGAAGGCGGCTGCCGCCTGGCGCACCTCGAGCGCGCCCTCGATCTTGCTGAAAGCAACCGGCCGTCCCTTGCCGAACCCTTCCGCCGCCGCCGCCAGCCGGCGCAGCGACTTCACTTGATTGCGTAGAAACAGCGCCGCTACGAACAGCAGCACCAGAGAGGAGCCGACCATCCACATGATGAAGATGTAGGTTGTCGGAGTGTAAAGCCGTCCAAGCGGAACATCGACGCTCAGCACGCCCTGGCTGAGCTGAACCGCGATCAGCACGCGGTGCGGGCTAGTTTGGGTGTCGATCCGGAACGGCCGGCGCACCCGGCCGACGAGGGCGCGGCGCAGCTGCTTTTCGAGTATCGTGCCGTCCGAGGCGTCCGGCGGGGGCAGCACACCATCAGGGTGCACGACGAATCCGAGTTCGCTGACCCCGGCGATGCGATCGAGGAGTTGGTCTCTCGCCGCCGGCGACCCGGCAAATGCCATCGCGTCGATGACCATCGCGATGTCGCCGGCGACGTCGCTTGAAAATCGGTACGACACGGCCTCCCAATGCCGGTCGTAAAAGATCCATGTCGCGATGATCTGCACCAGGACGAGCGGCATCACGATCAACAAGAGCGCGCGTCCGAACATCCGCTGCGGCAGCAGCCGCTTGAGCCGGCTGCGTTGACGAATGCCGGGCGCATTCAGGGCGGCGCCCGGCGGCTCGCCGGCGATCGGCGCCATACCGGCCGCCAAACCGGCTACTGCGGCACCGGCCTCACTCCGGTTTGAGCGCATAGCCGGTGCCTCGCACGGTTTGCAGATAACGCGGGTAGCGCGGGTCAGGCTCGATCTTGCGGCGCAGCCGGGTCATCTGGACATCGACATTGCGCACCGTGCCGCCAGCTAGGGCCGATTGCGACAGATCCTCGCGCGATACCGCCTCACCGGCGCGCGCCGCCAGGCTCGACAAGAGCCCGGCTTCGGCGGCGGTCAGGTGGACGATCTCGCCGCCCCGAAACAGCTCCGCCCGGGCCAGATCAAAGCGAAAGCTGCCGAAGCGGACGGTGCGCGTCGGCTCCGCGGCGACCCCGCGCCGCTCGATGATATTGCGGATCCGCAAGACCAGCTCGCGCGGCTCGAAAGGCTTGGCGAGGTAGTCGTCGGCGCCGTGTTCGAGCCCGTTGACCCGGTCTTCGGGCTCGCCCATCGCGGTCAGCAAGAGGACCGGAAGGCGGGGATCCTGGCCGCTGCGGCGCAGCGCCACGGTCAAGTCGAGCCCGCTTTCGCCGGGCATCATCACATCGAGCACGATGAGGTCGAAAGCAAAGCTCGCCAGGTTGGCGCGCGCCTCCTTGGCGTCGGCGGCGACCGTCACGCGAAACCCGTTCTCCGCCAGATAGCGGCGCAACAACTCGCGCAGCCGCGCATCGTCGTCGACCACCAGCAGGTGAGATTCGAGATCGCTCATAGCGGTAAGTATACGCGATGCCGCGATCCTATAAAAAAACTCCCTCGCCCCCACCGCAGGGAGGGGTACCCCTTACCGCCGCCGGCCAAAACGCCGGCGATCTTCCTCCGCGGCGATAATCGCGAGCAGCACCTTGCGGAACCCCTCGACCGCCGGCGCGCCTGCCTTCTTGAAGGCCGCTGAGACCCGGGCGCGCTGCAGTTCCGACAGCCGGCGCTCCAGCTCACGGCCGTTTTCGGTCAACTCAAGCAGACGCTGGCGGCGATCCTCGACGCCGCGATGCTGGACGATGAAGCCCTGGCGCAACAGCTGCCCCAGAACCCGGTTGAGGCTCTGCTTGGTAATGCGCAGGATGTCGAGCAACTCGCCGACCGTGATGTGCGGATGCCGGCCGACGAAATGCACGACCCGATGATGGGCGCGCCCGAAACCGTATTGCACGAGGATCGCATCAGGCTCGGCGGTGAAGTCGCGGTAGGAGAAAAACAACAGCTCGATGCCTTCGCGAACCGCCTCCTCAAGCGGCGCCCCCGGATCGGCGGTGGACCCAGCGTCCCGATTTTTTATGTCAGCCATGTTGACTTATTCGGTAACCATCGGTACAATCCGCATGTCTTCTACGATATGAAGTTCCCCGGCAAGGGGCCAGTCGACCCGGCGTCCGCACACCCAGGAGGAATGCCATGTCCACGCTCCCCTCCGATGCCTCATACAGTTCCGAACGGGGCCAGCGCGCCTGGAGAGACAGGCCGGCACCAGAAATCGCGCCGGTTTCGACCGCAGGGGGCAAGGAAATGAGTTTGAAATTCGAAATCCGCCCTGCAACGAATCCGGCTTCCGAGAAGGAGCGTGCGGCAAAGCTCGTGGATCCCGGCTTCGGCCGGGTATTCACCGATCACATGGCGGTGGCCCGCTACTGCCAGACGAAAGGCTGGCATGGCGCGCGTGTCGAAGCCCGCGCGAACTTCTCGCTCGATCCGGCCGCCGCCGTCTTCCACTACGCGCAGGAAATTTTCGAAGGCCTCAAGGCCTACAAGCGCGAGGATGGCGGCGTCAACCTGTTCCGCCCGGACGCCAATGCCCGTCGCTTCCGGAGTTCGGCTGAGCGCATGGCCATGCCGGCGCTGCCGGAGCCCGTGTTCATCGAGGCGGTCGAACAGATCGTGCGCATCGACCGCGCCTGGATCCCAGGCGGCGAGGGCAGCCTCTACCTGCGGCCGTTCATGATCGCGAGCGAAATTTTCCTCGGCGTGAAGCCTTCCGCCGAATACATCTTCGCCGTCATTGCCTCGCCCGTCGGCTCCTATTTCAAGGGCGGACCTGCGCCGGTGTCGATGTGGGTGTCGGAAACCTACACGCGCGCCGCGATCGGCGGCACCGGCGCCATCAAATGCGGCGGCAATTACGCCGCGAGCCTGCGCGCGCAGGCCGAAGCGATCGAGCACGGCTGCGATCAGGTCGTTTTCCTCGATGCGGTCGAGCGCCGCTACGTCGAGGAACTCGGCGGCATGAACATCTTTTTCGTGTTCGACGACGGTTCGCTCTCAACGCCGCCGCTCGGCACGATCCTGCCGGGCATCACCCGCGATTCGATCATCGCGCTGGCGAAAGCTTCCGGCACGCGCGTGCGCGAGGAGGCCTATACGATCGACCAGTGGCGCGCCGACGCCACCAGCGGAAAGTTGAAGGAGGCCTTCGCCTGCGGCACCGCGGCCGTTATCTCGCCGATCGCCAAGGTGTGTTCCGCGAACGGCGATTTTCTGATCAGCGGCGGCGCGGCCGGCCCCGTCGCCATGGGGCTGCGCAAGACGCTGATCGACATCCAGTACGGTCGCGCCGCCGACCCACACGACTGGATCAGAAAAATCCTGTGACCGGCGGCGGTTACGCCCCTGCGGCGCCGCCCCGGTGACCATCCACGCCGAGGGCAGCCTCCCAGGCCTGCCGCATCACGATCTCCTGGGTCCACGGGCGCATCAGCGCGGCGGCGCGCGCGTCGCGGGCGTAGCGCTCGAGCGGATAGCGCTTGAGGAAGGCGCGTCCACCACAGACACGGATCGCCTCCTGGGTCAGCGCGACGACCGTGCGCTGCACGGTGACATGCGCTGCCCGGGCGCGCTGGACCGCCTCCAGCGGAGGATCGACCTGGGCTTCCGAGATCGCCCGGTGGTAGAGCGCGCGGGCGGCCTCGAGCGCGAACAGCATCTCCGCGATCGCAGGACCCTTAGTCGCGATCTCGCTATGCGGGACCGGCGCGCCGGGCAGGCGACCGGTCAGGTACGCGAGGGCACCGTCGTAGGCCGCCTGCATGAGCCCGAGGAAGGTCGCAGAGAAGCTGAGAAAGAGGTGGGGGAAGGCGTTGTACATGGCGCCGAAGAGGCCTGGCGGCAGCACTTCGGCATCGTCGGGGACGAACACGTTCTCCAGCATCATGTCGCGGCTGACGGTAGCCCGCATCCCCATTGGATCCCACTCGCCCGGGAACGACACACCCGGTGCCTCCTTGGGGATCTGAAGATAGAGAGTGCGCTCGATCCAGGGTTCGCCGCCGAGCCGGATCGCCGGGGTCGCGTAATACGGGGCGCAGCCCCCGAGCGAGACGAAAAACTTCCGCCCGTTGACGACGTAGCCGCCCTCCACCTTGCGCGCGGTGGTGCCGAAGCGCCGGCCGCCGACATCGAGCTTGCTATCGGTCTCGCCCTCTTCCACCGGCTCGCTGTGGGGCTGTCCGTAGAAGGCGCCGTCCTCGATGACCTGCCGGAACTTGGCGGCCCGGAGCTGCTCGTGGCGTGCCCGCGCCGCGGCCGGCATCGCCATACCGTCGGCAATCGGACCCATCATCAGCATCGTGAGGCAGTGCATGTTGAAGGTAAGCGCCGTCGAGGCATTGCCTTGCGCCAGCTGTTCCGCCACCAGACAGTAGGTTTCGAAGTCGGCGCCGAGCCCGCCGTAGCGCTCGGGGACGCACAGGCCGAGGAGCCCGGCGGCGCGCAGATCGGCATAATCGTCGAACGGAAAGGATGCGTCGCGGTCGTGGCTCTCGGCGCGCGGCGCGAAGCGGTCGCGGGCGAGAGGGCGGGCAATGGCGATCAATTCGCGCTGCCGGGGGGAAGGCTGGAGGTTCATCGAAGGCCTCGCCGCGCTGACCGCATTGCCGCGAGTAAGCCACCCCGCCACGCCCGACTTCAAGCCCCGCCGTCCACAGGGCGTGCGCTAATGCGAGACGGCGGCGGCGGCATGCTCGTCGATAAGGGCGCCTGAGGTGAAGCGCTCGAGCGCGAACGGGCGGGCGAGCGGGTGCGGCTCGTCGCGCGCGATCGTATGGGCGAACACATGCCCCGCGCCCGGGGTCGCCTTGAACCCGCCGGTGCCCCAGCCGCCGTTCAGATAGAGGCCCGCAATCGGCAATTTGCCGATAATCGGCGAAGCATCGGGCGCGACATCGACGATGCCGGCCCAGCTGCGCAGCATGCGCAGGCGCGAGAAGATCGGGAAGAGTTCGAGGAGAGCCGCCATCTGGCCTTCGATCACGTGAAACGAGCCGCGCTGCGCGTAGGAATTATAGGCGTCGATCCCGGCACCCATGACGAGTTCGCCCTTGTCGCTCTGGCTGACATAGACATGGACAGCGCCCGACATGACGACACAATCGAGGATCGGCTTCAGCGGCTCCGACACCAGCGCCTGCAACGGATGGCTCTGCAGCGGCAGGCGCAGCCCGGCCATCGCCGCCACCACCGAATTATGCCCGGCGGCGCAGATCGCAACCTTCTCGGCATCGATCGCGCCGCGGCCGGTGTCGACCCCGACCACCCGCCCATCCGCGGCGCGGATCGCCGTCACCTCGCAGTTCTCGATGATGTCGACGCCGCTTGCATCGGCGGCGCGCGCATAACCCCAGGCGACCGCATCGTGGCGCGCCACCCCGCCGCGCCGCTGCAAGGTGGCGCCCACCACCGGGTAGCGCGCATCACCCGAAATGTTGAGGATCGGGCAGAAGCGCCGGACCGCCTGCGGGTCGAGCCATTCGGCGTCGATGCCCTGGAGGCGGTTGGCGCCCGCCCGCCGCTGCCCCTCGCGGATGTCGGCTTCGCTGTGCGCCAGGTTGAGGACTCCGCGCTGGCTCAGCATCACATTGAAATTGAGCTCGGCCGACAGACCCTCCCACAGCTTCAGCGAATGCTCGTAGATCCGCGCGCTTGCATCCCACAGATAATTGGAGCGGATGATCGTCGTGTTGCGCCCGGTGTTGCCGAGCCCGATCGCGCCCTTCTCCACGACCGCGACATCGCGAATGCCGTGCTCCTTGGCGAGGTAGTAGGCGGTCGCCAACCCATGCCCGCCGCCGCCGATGATGACCACCCGATAGCGCGGCCGCGGCGCCGCCTTGCGCCAGGCTGGCGCCCAGTGGCGGTGGCCGGTCAGCGCGTGGCGCGCGAGGGCGAGGATCGAATAGCGCTGCACGGAGAAAGGCTAGTTCCAATCGCGCCGCTCGCCAACGCGCTCGTTTGCGATATACAGACGAACCTCCCTAGCGACGGACCTGGACGGCATCATGATCGATTATCGCAGCGACAATACCGGGCGCGCCGCGCCGGAGATCCTGGACGCCCTGGTGCGCGCCAATAGCGGCACCGCGCTCGGCTATGGCGCCGACGCGTTGACGGCGCGGCTGCAGGACCGGTTCAGCGACTTGTTCGAAACCCGCGTGCGGGTCTTTCCGGTGGCCACCGGCACCGCCGCCAACGCCCTCTCGCTCGCCGCGATCGCACCGCCGTGGGGCCTGGTTTATTGCAGCGAGGCGGCGCACATCAATACCTCGGAAGTCAACGCCGCCGGGTTTTTCGGCGGTGGGTTGAAGCTCGTGCCGGTCGCCGGCAAAGACGGCCGGGTCGATGCCGAGGCGCTCGCCGCAACGCTCACCGCGGTCCAGCCGGGCGCGATCCATCGCGGCCAGCCGGCGGCGGTCAGCCTGACGCAGGCGAGCGATCTGGGCGCCGTCTACCCGCTCGCCGAGATCCGCCGGATCGCCGAGACTGCCCGGGCGCGTGGGCTCAGGGTTCACATGGATGGGGCGCGCTTCGCCAACGCGGTGGCGCGGGTGGGGTGCAGCCCCTCTGAGATGAGCTGGCGCGCCGGCGTCGACATCCTGTCGTTCGGCGCGACCAAGAACGGCGGCGCCTTATGCGATGCGATCGTCGTCTTCACGCCGGAACTCGCCGACGGCCTCGCCGTGCAGCTGCGCCGCGCCGGCCAGGTGTGGTCGAAGATGCGCTTTGCCTCAGCGCAACTGGAAGCCTACATCGCCGACGGGCTGTGGCTCCGCTTGGCGCAGGCGTCCAACGCCGCCGCGGCGCGCATCGCCGCCGGGATTACCGAGGTTCCCGGCCTCAGGCTGATCGCCCCGGTCGAAGCCAACGAACTCTTCCTCGACATGCCGGGCGCAGTGATGGATGCGCTCGAGCAGTCCGGCTTCCAGTTTTATCGCCGCAGCTCCACGCTCGCCCGCTTTGTCTGCCGCTTCGATGTAACCGAAACCGAAGCCGACTCGCTCATCGCCGCATTGAAGCGCCATTCCACCGCTCCAGCGCGAGCGGCGGAATAGACGCCTATTTCGTCGTCGCCTCCGCCCGTTTCTCGCTGGGCGGCGGCACCGCTGAGCACGCGTCGCATTTCGGCGCCGCCAGCCAGATCGTGCTGAGATCCTGGTTCGTGTAGTGGCTCGGGCCGATCTTCCAGCCGTGCACATAAGAACGCAGCGGCACAATCCGGTTCCACCAATACGTATGAATATAGTGCGCCTCCTCACCCAGCACGCGCGTGTCGAACTGGTAGGCAAGAGCGCGCTGTTTCGCGACATCGGTTTCGTGCAGCATCTTGTCGTAGATTGCGTCCTCCGTCGGGTCCTCGTAGTAGCCGTAATTCTGGCTGCTGATAGAGTGCGACAGCCAGGTTTGGACATCGATCACCGGATTGACGATGCCGTGGCAATTGCCCCCCGTCGAGACGCTGAACTCACCGCTGCGCAGCGCGGCGAACCACGGGCCCGTCGGGACGACCTGCTGCGTCACATTGAGCCCGATCTTGTTCCATTGATCGATCAGCCAGGTCCCGAGATATTTATAAGGCTGATCGACGTTGCGATTGATCAGCTCGAAGGTGAGGCCTTCGGCGCCGGCTTCTTTTAATAGCCGCTTCGCCTCGGCCCGCGACTTGTTGATGTCGGGCCAGAACCCGGGGATCTTTTCGAGTTCGGCCTTGGTCGGCGCCAGCGGTGAGCCGGGAAACATAAGGCTGCCAACGGTGTGCATGAGGCTGACTTTGGAGAGGCCCGCCGCGCTCCCCCAGCGATCGATCGCCAGGGTCAGGGCACGGCGCACCCGCGCATCGTCGAACGGCTTCTTCTTGTGGTTGATCCAGGCGCCCAAAGTGCAGTTCCAGTCGTGCTGCTGAACCACGATCTGGTCGCCGAGTTCCTGCTTGAGCTGATCAATCGCCGAGGGCGGATAGCCGCGAAACTCGGTGGCCGCCCGGTCGGCGCGGATCGCGTCGAGCTGAACAGCCTGCTTGGGCGCCAAGATGCCGACAAAGCCGTCGAGATACGGCAGCCCCTTGTGATAGTAATCGGGGTTGCGCACTCCCTTGATCTCCTGGCCGATTTCGTAGCTGACGAACTTGAACGGCCCGGAGCCCATGATGTTCTGCTCGTACCAGTGGATGTCCTTGTCGAGGATTTTTTTCTGGTAGATCCAGTTATAGGGGTCGGCCAGCGCCGGCAGAAAGGCGCTGGTGGCGAACTTCAGGTGAATGACGACGGAATGTTCGTCCGGCGCCGCGATGTCCTTGACCATCATGAAATCGGTAGCGCGCGGGCTCAGAGTTCCGGCCGGCGGAAAGGCGATCTTGTTGAGGCTGGCGGCGACATCCTCGGCGGTCAGCTTGTCGCCGTTGTGGAACTTGACGTCGGAACGGATCTTAAAGGTGTAGGTCTTGCCGCCGTCGGTCGGCTTCGGCATCTCGGTGCAGAGGTCGCACACGATATCGGTGGTCGATCCCGGATCGAGCGGGTTGATCCGAATGAGCGTGCTGTAAAACGGTGCGGCCGAGTGGATCGTCGCATAGGTCTCCTCGCGCTGCGCGTCGAAGCTCGGCGGCGCATCCGCCGGGATCATGTAGGTGAGGGTGCCGCCATATTTCGGCGTCTCCGCAGCCTTTGCGGGAACCGTCGTCGCGAGCGCGGCGCCAAGGGCCGCCGCCGAAAGCCACAATCCTGGTCTCATCGTGTCCTCCCGTGCGAATCGAGTCCTTCTGGCGGAGCTTGCCCCGATCGTAGACCAAAGGTGCAAAGATGTCGCGGTGCTCTTGGGTAAGATTTCGCCGGCGTGGATGCGATGCCCCGGCATGAGGATTCATGACGATTGGGGCGGCCGCTAACCCTTGCGCGCGCCGGCGTTTCGCCGAAGGATGCGGGCCTGGTCCGATCAAAAGCGAAGTATCCCAAAATGCCCGCACCGCACCCCCTGACGCCGCTCCTCGCCCCCGCTTCGGTCGCGATCTTCGGCGCCTCCAACGATCCGACCCGAATCAGCGGCCGCTCGCTGCGCTATTACCGAGAGGCCGGCTACCAGGGCGCGCTCTATCCGATCAACCCGACCCGCGACATGGTGCAGGGCCTCAGGGCCTACCCCGACATCGCCGCGGTGCCGGGGCCGGTCGAGTGCGCGGTCATTGCGGTGCCGGCCAATCTGGCGATCGAGGCGATGGAAGCCTGCGTCGCCAAGAGCGTGAAGGCGGTCGTCATGTTCACCGCCGGGTTTGCCGAAACCGGGACGCAAGGCCGCGTAATGCAGGAGCGCATCATCGAGATCGCGCATCGGGGCGGCATCAGGCTGTGCGGACCCAACTGCCTCGGCCTCTTCAACATGCGGATCGGGCACACGCCGACCTTCAGCTCGTTTCTTGAAGAGGGGCCAACCCCGGCGGGGCCGCTTGGCATGGTGACGCAGTCGGGCGCGTTCGGGACGCATCTGTTGGCGCTGACCGCACGGCGCGGCATCTCGGTCGGGGTGTGGCTGTCGACCGGCAACGAAGCCGATGTGTCGGTCGCCGACGGCATCTCGTTTCTTGCCGACGACCCCGAGACGACGGCGATCGCCTGCTATGTCGAGGCGATCAAGGACGGCGCGCTGTTTGCCGAAGCGGTCGCGCGCGCCCGTGCCAACGGCAAGCCGGTGATCGCGATGAAGGTCGGCGGCTCGACGATCGGTGCGGCGGCGGCGGCTTCGCACACAGCGTCGCTCGCCGGCAGCGATGCGGTCTACGACGCCGCGCTGCGCCAGCTCGGCGTCGAGCGCGCCAAGACCCCGGAGGATCTGGTCAATATCGCCTATGCCTGCACCCGCGGGCGGCTGCCGCACTCGCGACGCCTGGCGGTGATGACGATGTCGGGGGGCGCCGGCGTCTTGATGGCCGACGCTGCCGAAGAGGGCGGGCTCGAACTGACCCCGCTTGCCGACGAATCGCAAAAGGAAGTGATCTCTTGGGTTCCGTTCGCCGCGGCGCGCAACCCGGTCGATGTGACCGCGCAGGTGCTGAATGACCCCTCGATCCTCGACAAATCGTTCGACCTTCTGTTCGGCAAGGAGAATTTCCCGGCGATGGTCGCCTTCTTCACGACCTGGGCGTCGTCGCCGCAGATGGCCGAGCCGCTTTTCCAAGCGGTGAGCGCGGCGGCAGCGCGTTATCCCGACCGCTATTTCGCTTTGTCGGCGATCGCCAGCCCCGAGATGCAGCGCCGCTACGAGGCGGCCGGAGTGGGGCTGTTCGAGGATCCGTGGCGCGCGGTCGCCTCGGTCGCCGCGGCAATGCGCTGCGCCGAGCGGTTGCGGACGCCGCCCTTGCCGGTGCCGCCGGTGCCGCAGAACCTGCCGCCGCTGCCGAAGGGCGCGATCGCCGAGCACGAGGCGAAGCGGATCCTGGCCGCGGCCGGCGTGCCGGTGCTCGATGAGCGGCTGGTGATTGACGCTGGCGAGGCTGCGACCATAGCCGCCCGGATTGGCGAGCGTCTGGTGCTCAAGATCGTCTCGCCGCAGATCACCCACAAGACCGAGGTTGGCGGCGTCATGCTCGACGTGCCCGCCGCGGAGGCGGGCGCCGCCTATGATCGGCTGGTCGAGCGGGTCCGGGCGCGGGCGCCGGACGCAACGATCGAGGGCGTCCTGATCTCTCCGATGGTCAAGGGCGGGGTTGAGATGATCCTCGGGGTGCAGAACGATGCGGTGTTCGGCCCGGTGGTCCTGCTCGGGCTCGGCGGCATCTTTGTCGAGGTATTGCGGGACGTGACCTTCCGCATCGCCCCGTTCGGGGTCGAGGAGGCGCACCGCATGATCGCCGGATTGCGCGGCGCGTCGATCCTCGAGGGCGCGCGCGGCCAGCCGCCCTCTGATCTGGATGCGCTCGCCGTCGCGCTGTCGCGCCTGTCGCTGTTTGCGGCGGCCAAGCGCGCCGAGTTCACCAGTATCGACATCAACCCGCTCTTGGTGCGCGCGAAGGGCGAAGGCGCTGCGGCGCTCGACGCCTTGATCCTGACCTCCGACACGGTCGCGGGCGCCGGCGCCGACACGGGTTTCTAACGAAAATTTAACGAAGTTCTCCTAAAAGCCCGTTCCCGAATCGGCGAGGACCAAGAGTTGCACGTTTGGTACGGCTGGTTACCTCCGGCGGCCTGGTACGGCGAGCGGTGTCGCGCGCTGTCACGGGGGCTCGGACGCCTGCGTGATAGCGTGCGCTTGCAGCACATCACCGCCGCAGTCTGCACGCTCGCGGTGATCGCCTACAGCGTGAGCGCGTTTGTACCCATGGCGAATCTCCACCGCGACCTGCTGATCGCAGTGGTCGCCGGCAGTCTCGGTTGGCTGATGCTCGCCGCGCTAAGTCGCCAGCAGCAGGCGGAGCAGGAGCAGCGCGCGCGCGCGCAGCAGCTCGCCGGACAGAGCGCGCTGCTGCAGAGCACGCTTGAAAACATGGGCGAGGGTCTCAGCGTCTTTGATCGCCAGGGCCGGCTGATCGCCTGGAACAGCCGGTTCGCCAAGCTGCTGATACTACCGGTCGACCTGACATCGGTCACCCTTCAGGAGGTGCTGATGGGGCAGCTGCGGCGCGGCGATTTCGGCCCGGTCGACGATCCGGAGCGGGAGGTGCGCAAACGGATCGAGGCGTTCTATCGCGACGTGCCGACGGTGATCGAGCGCACCACCGCAACCGGCGGGATCGTGCAGATTCGCCGCCGCGCGATGCCCGACGGCGCTGTCGTCTCGCTCTATTCGGATATTACCGAGCGCAAGGCCGGCGAAGAAACGATGGCGCAGGCCCTCGCTCAGGCCGAACTTGCCAACCAGGCCAAAAGCGATTTCCTCGCCAACATGAGCCATGAGCTGCGCACGCCATTGAATGCGATCATCGGCTTCTCCGAGGCGATTTCGAGCGAGGTGTTGGGACCGATCCGCGACACGAGGCAGCTGGAATACATCAAGGACATTCATGCCAGCGGGCTGCTCCTCCTGTCGATCATCAACGATGTTCTCGACATGTCGAAAATCGAGGCCGGCAAGCTCGAGCTGGCGCGCGAGAGGGTGCCGGTGCAGCCGGTGATCAGGGATGCGGTTCGCATGGTTAGCGAACGGGCGCGCACCCACAGCCTCACCCTGGTCACCCGGGTGCCCGACGAAGAGATTTCAGCGTGGGGCGACGCGCGGGCGATCACGCAGATCATGCTCAACCTGTTGTCGAACGCGGTCAAATTCTCCCATGACGGCGGCCAGGTCGATATTCGCGCCTCGCTGGACGGTGCCGGAGACCTGGTGCTCGAAGTCGAGGATCACGGCATCGGCATGGCCGAGAGCGAGATCGATCGCGCCTTGGAGCCGTTCGGCCAGGCCAAACCGGCGGTGACCAGGGCCCACGGCGGCACCGGGCTCGGCCTGCCGATCGCCAAGGGGCTGACCGACGCCCACGGTGGCACGCTGGTGGTCAAAAGCAGCCCCGGGCGAGGCACGCTGGTCCGCATCGTGCTGCCGCGGCAATCAAACGCACCCGATGCGGTGCCCGCGGCCGCCATTCAAGACGTGGCCGCGGGCCTCTTCGACCCCTCCGGCGCCGAGCGCGCGGTGGCATGAGGATTGCCGGCCGGCAAGCGCAAAGGCTTCGGCACGGGCGATAGCGCGGGTGCGTCCTCGCCTACTCGACGCCAGGCGACACACCCGCCGGCGCACCCTTCTCGGCGCGGCTGTCGCGAAACAGCAGAATGCCGGGTGTCACGACAACAGCGGCGATCGCCATCACCCTGAAGCTGGCGGCGTAGGCTTGCAGCGTCGAGCCGGCCATAAGCCGAGCCGTCGGCGGTGCGCCCGAGACCGCGGCCGCCGCGGTCAGACCGGCCAGACGCGTCGAGATTTTCGCCTGCAGAACCGCGGTCATCAGAGCGACCCCGCTGGCGCAGCCGAGCTGGCGAAGTAGCGAGTATAAACCGGCCGCATCGGTGCGCGTCTCGATCGGCAGCGTCGCAAAGGCGTAGGTGCTGAGCGGCGTAAACATCATTCCGGCCCCGATCGCCTGGATCGTGCTCCCCGCGATCAGCCAGCCGAGTTCATCGGGCGGCCGAATGGCAGAGAGGATAACCAGCCCCCCCGCCATCAGGCCCCAGCCGATCGCGAGCAGCACGCGGAAATCGATGCGGCCGATCAGACGACCGACCATCAGCATCATCAGCATCATCAACACCGCGCGCGGCACGATCGTCGCACCGGCCAGGGTCGCGTCATAGCCCAGCGGGCCTTCGGCCAGGGCCGGAATGAAAACCAGGCTGGTGAACAACAGCGCGCTGGTCATGAAATTGAAGAAAGCCGCAGCGGCAAATCCCAGGTTCCGCAGTACGTCGGTGCGGATGATGGCCAAACCGGAATTATTCGACCGCAGCAGCATGCCGCTCGCCGCGCAGACGGCGATCAGGGCCTCGGCGATCAGTTCGGGAGAGTGGAGCCAGGACTGGCCGACGCCGCGCTGCAGCGCCAATTGCACCGCTCCGATCCCGGTTACCAGGAGGAGAATGCCGATGGTGTCGGTCGGCTGGCGATCGGTGAGCTCGGCCCTGGGCAGGATCCGCCACATCCCGCCGAGCGCCAGAATGCCGAGCGGCAGACTGATCGCAAACGCCCAGCGCCATGACGCAAGATCGGTGATGATGCCGCCGAAGAGGGGGCCGACGATCGGGCCGACCATGGTCGTCGCGCCCCAGATCCCCAGCATTCGGCCATGGCGTTCCTGCGGATAGAGATCGAGCAGGATCGCCTGCGTCATCGGATGGATCACCCCGCCGGCGGCGCCCTGGACAAGGCGAAAGACGATGAGTGCCGGGAGAGAGGGGGCGAGTGCGCAACTTAGCGAGGCGATCACGAAGATGGCGATGGCGGCGACGAAGAGATGCCGCGCCCCGTAGCGCCGCCGCAGCCAGCCGGTCAGCGGGGCCAGCACCGCGGTGGCGCAGAGGTAACTCGTCATCACCCAGGCGCCGAGCAGCACCCCGCCGCCAAGATCCCGCTCCAGCTGGGGCAGCGCGACATTGACGATCGTCGCATCGGCGGCCTGCATGCCGGTCGCGACCATCAGCGCGATCGTGCCCAGGCGCCGGTCGAACGGCGAAATCGCGAGTGCTCCTAGCGCCATCGACGCGTCCCCATTCGGCACGGCCTTGTCGTTCCGGCGGTTTTTGGCGGCAGCCTTCACCACCATCTTAACGCGCCTGCGGGCGATTCATCTTCTCTTTACTTTCGGCGCCTAGGCTGCACGACCCTGCCTCAGTTTTGCTGGGGCCGCAGCGGAACGGAGGTTCTGGTGCAGCGGCTGACAATGCTGGTTACCCCCGAAGGCCAATGGGTATTTCCCAATACCGCCGAATTCTACGCCGCACTGGGCGATCCCAATCCGGATTACGACGCGATCGCCTTTGCTGTGAAAAACCTGGGCTTCATCAGATTCGAGGTCATCGAGAAATCGATCATCGAAATCGAACTGCATCCCCGTAATGTTGAATTGCCGGCGTTGCTGGCGGTCCAACAACAGCTGCTTTCGTCAGAAATCAGTTTGTTTCGCATCAAATATTTCGACGACAAATGGCAATCGGAAATCTCGTCGACAGCAGAGCACGCGGTCGAACGTTTGTCGCAACTCGCAGCGCCGCCGTTCATCTTGCCGTACAACGAGCGCTTCTTGGTCGAGCCGCAAGACCCCAACATCCTATTCGACAGCGAGGACTGCCCGTTTCGGCCGCTTGCTCAAAAATGGCGGATGTCGTTCGGCAATTTCGACCCCAGCGTCATTTCGCTTGCGGTAAATCATCAGCTGATCTCCCGGATGATGATCATCGGGGTAAAGCCCCGCGAACAGGAACCCAGATTCCGCTTCATCGGGCACGCGCACCGCTGGCTCGGCGGCAGTTACTACGTCAGCGCCCTCGGGGAAAAGGTCCAAGACCAGCCCGACAAGGAATACGGCGAGTGGGTTTGCAAGTTCTACAGATCGATCGCGGCGACGCGTCAGCCCCGGTTTGACCTGGTGACTGCCTCGATGCAATACCAGAACGAGCCCGGGGCGCCGCGGCGCACGATCACCTACGAACGCGTGCTGCTGCCTTGGAAGACAGCCTCGGACGAGGTCTTCATCACGCTGTGCTCGAGGAATGCTCCGGCCGGCAACCGCATGGTCTCCGATCCCGCATCCGTTAACATCTCGGAGCCCAGGAAATCGGCGAGGTCGTCATAAATCTCGGCAACCGGGGTATAGACGAGCGCGACTTCGAGATCGCCCCACGGTGATTGCGGGTAGAAGATACTGTAGCTGATGTGCTTCGATCCGTAGCCCGCCGCGATCCCCTTGCGAACCAGCGGCGGCTTCACATAACCGATCACCCAATCAATCGGCCATCGCGCGGTCCCATAGGCCTTTAACAGGCGCGGCATCAGGTGCGACAGTTGCTTGCCGCGCCAATCCGGCCGAACCCACGCGGCACCGCCGTTCCCGACCACGCCGGTAATCGCCTTGGCGGCCTCGGCGGTAACCTGGCACGGCCCGCCGGCATCCCGGCCGTAGAACATCGCATGGGCCTGTTCTTCCAAATTCGTATCGCGCCAGTCATAGACGTGGAGCGCATGCGTGGTGACGATTTCGCCGTGCTCGTCGTAGCCCGCGATCCAGAACGCATTCTCAGGTGTCAGATCGTCGTATTCCGGATTGAACGCGTTCAACAGCCGGTACCAGTTGCCGCGGAGGGTCTCCTGGCGGTTCAGGTAGAGCAGCTCGTCAAAATCGGTTCGCAACCGCAGTTCGAGCCCCATTCGCCGGCCCTTCTTGTCGCCCTCGAGCACGAAACGGGCCAGCAAGGCCGCCGGACCATGCTTGATCGTCAGCGCGTCAGGCAGACGCAGGTTGTTGTCGGGAATGATGTTGGGATAATCGAGGGTCATGGGGGGGATCCTGCGATCGATCGGCGCCTGGGGGATGCAGACGGCCGATTGTGGTTAACAAAAGGTTACCGACTGTTACAATTCTCGACAAAGATGTCAACAATTGACTCAATTTGTTGCAGCCCGTGGATCGTTCAGGGTCCCGCCGGGGCTCAAAGGTCCCAGCCGATCCACCAGAAGGCGATTTCGGCCAGCACCGCGGCCAGGCAGATGACGAACAGAATGATGGCGGTAAGCCTCAACCCGCGGCGCCAGCGCGCGGGAAACGGCCCTCCGGCCGAGACAAACAGAGCGATTACGGCCAGGATCAAGGCGCTGACCATCTGCTGCCGATCAAAGCCGTGCATCGGCACCCTCCCCGGCTGCCCGCCGGCATTGGCGATGCCGTAGCCGGCGGTGAGCGAAACCCTGTATCATCGCCGCCCGCGGCCGGGCCGCGCGCGACAACGTGCGGCACAAGGCCGCACTCTCAATGGGGGCCGAGAACGGCGATGAGCGGCAACGACGCGCTGACCAAGGAAAGCCTGAAACAACGGGTGTGCGAAGCGATCGATCGTCACGGCAACGAGATCATCGAGCTCGGCGAAACGATCCTCCACCATCCCGAGACCGGGTTCAACGAGAGGAAGACCTCGGCCCTGGTTGCCGAGCGCATGGCCGCGCTCGGTCTCGCCCCGGAAACCGGTCTCGCGCTGACCGGGGTCAAGGGCCGGATCCGCGGCCGCAAGCCCGGGCCGCGCCTCGCCGTCATCGGCGAACTCGACAGCCTGCGCACCTCCGACCACCCGCTCGCCGATCCGCACAGCGGGGCCGCGCACAGCTGTGGCCACAACGCCCAGATCGCCGGCATGCTCGGCGTCGCGATGGGATTGTCGGCGGTCGGCGCATCCGAGCACCTCGCGGGCGACGTTGTGTTTTTTGCCGTGCCGGCCGAGGAATTCATCGATGTCGAGGAGCGCTTGAAGCGCCGCGACAAGGGCGAGATCGAGTTCCTCCTCGGCAAGCCCGAACTGGTCGCCAAGGGCCATTTCGACGACATCGACATGGCGATGATGATCCATGTCGGCTCGCACGACCAGATGTCGAAGCGCTCCTACATCGCCGATTCGTCGAATGGCGCGCTCGTCAAGATGGTCCGCTTTATCGGCCGCGCGAGCCATGCCGGCGGCGCGCCGCAGCTCGGCATCAACGCCCTATCCGCGGCGATGCTCGCACTCAATGCGATCCACGCCCAGCGCGAGAGCTTCTGGGACAAGGACACGGTACGCATCCATCCGATCATTACCAAGGGCGGCGATGCGGTCAGCGTCGTGCCGGCTGAAGTGACGATGGAGACCTTTGTCCGCGCCGGCTCGCGCGAGGCGATCATCGACGCCAACCTGAAGGTCGACCGCTGCCTGCGCGCTGGCGCGATGGCGATGGGCGCCGAAGTCGAGATCAACACGATCCCCGGCTACCTGCCGCAGCGCAACGACCGCGGGCTCGGTGAACTCTTCGGCGCCAATGTCGCGGCGCTCTTCGGTCCCGGCCACTTCGACATCGGCGGCCACCGCACCGGCTCCACCGACATGGGCGACATCGCCCACATGATCCCGGTCATCCACCCCTACCTCGCCAGCGCGCTCGGCAAAACGCACGGCGCCGACTTTCGCATCAACGAGCCCGAGCACGCTTACCTCACTCCGGCAAAACTCCTGGCGATGACCGCGATCGACGTGCTGTGGGACGATGCCGCCCCGGCCCGCACCATCATCGCCGATTTCAAGCCGGCGATGACCAAGGACGAATACCTCCACTTCGCCCGCGCCCTCTTCAAGACGGAGCGCTACGGCGCGGCGCGCTGAGCTAGTCAGGACAATTGCGGGTCCATTGTTCGTCTGTGAGACTGCGGCACAGCCGCACTCTCAACTGCGGCGGATCGACTGTGCAGCTGATCCTGCCGGCGCCGCGAGAGCAGGTAGGGCCTCAGGGCGCGTCGGACAGAGCGGTTGCCCTGCACGGCAGGGCGACATTCGAGCCGGCGAAAGGTGGCCACGTCTGGGTGATGTTGCGTGGCCGCCGCGCAATCCTGCCGATGCACGCAAGCCGCAAGGAATTGAAGACCGGTACGGTCGCCGCGATCAAGAAGCAGCTCGGAGTGCGATGAGGATTGCATGCGCGCCTATCCCGCGACCCTGACGGCCGATCCTGACGGCGGCTTTACCGTCACCTTCCGCGACGTGCCCGAGGCGATCACCGAGGGCGACAGCCGCGAGGAAGCGCTGTTGCGCGCCGAGGACGGGCTCGAATCGGCGCTCGCCATGTATGTGATGGCGAAGGAGCCGCTCCCGGTGCCATCAGCCGCCTTGCCCGGCGAGGCCGTGGTTCCGCTTTCGGCATTGGGCATGGCAAAGGCCGCACTCTACGAGGCGATGCGCGAAGAGGGCATCGGCCGGGCCGAACTGGCGCGGCGGCTGCGCTGGCACCTGCCGCAGGTCGCCCGCGTCCTCGATTTGCGGCACGCCTCGAAGATGGAGCAGGTCGAAGCCGCCCTCGCCGCGCTCGGCTTGCGGCTCATCGTCGATGTGGCAAGAGCGGCGTAGTTCCGCCGGTAGGGCGGAAAAGCGCAGCGCATTCCGCCAAAAACGCCGCACGGATTAGGGCCGATTGCCGAGATCGGCGGATGACGCTCCGCTTATCCGCCCTACGTTTGCTGGACGCCGTGCGTCAAAACACGACGGCGCCGTCGATTTCGCGGATGCGGAACGCCTTCGGCTTGACGCGAAAGCTCATCGTCAACAGCGACAAGCCGGCACGGTGGATCGCCCCGTCGAGGTCCGCCGCCGCCAGTTCGTAGGTTTCGATAACCGCCGGCTCGTCGCGGCCGGGCATCTGACGAATGAATTCCACATCATACGTCGTCATCGTATCACCGCTCCGATGTCGTGGTCATAAGCGGAAGGAGGGGTGGGAGCGCGGCCCGCTTTGAAACATCCTCCCGTCGCCCCCGCGTAAGCGGGGGGCCAGGGCAACCGCACGTCGCTTTCCCTGGGTTCCCGCTTTCGCGGGAACGACGATTGTGGGCAATCGGATAGCGCTCTACGAGTCATTGACGATCTGGCGGTAGTGTTAATTCGAGGCGACGCTGGTTTGCGATCTGAAGCGCTTCCGCCAGTTGTCGTCCTTGTGCCCAATCTCCCGCTCGCGCAGCTTGGAGCCAAGCCTCGTGAAGCCGGTATTGCTCGACGATTGCATCGTCCAAGGCTGACGGAACATGCCAAACTTCTTCGTAAATAAGCATCTTCATCTCCACACTCACGAACACCCGCTGGTCGCGCCGCAAGTGTCGCATTTGAGGCAGGTGCCGTTGCGGACCAGGGTGAAGTTGCCGCACTCGCCGCAGCTGTCGCCTTCGTAGCCTTTCATGCGGGCTTCGCGGATCTGTTCGCTGCGTGAGCTGACGCGCGCGTCGGGCTCGGCGAGGGCGATTGTCGTCGTCTCGGCGTAGGCGAGGGCGCCGGCGAAGAGGGGGAGCGCCGGTTCGACGGCGGGGTCAGAGCGGGCGCTCGCGTCGGTCCGGGCGCTATTTGAGCGTTTGCCGCCCGGCACTACGGTCAGGTTGGTCAGCTTGTTGCGCACGTAGCCGTTGGAGGCGACGCGCTGCATCATCGCGGCGACTTCGGCGCCGGCGTCGGAATGGGGCTCGCGCAGGTTGGATTCGGCCGCCGCGCCCTTGCCGATCGTGTCGGGCATGAGGTCGGCCGGCTCGACATGGGCGAGGTCGCTCCTGCCCAGATAGGAGATCGCCAGCTCGCGGAAGATGTAGTCGAGGATCGAAGTTGCCATCTTGATCGTCTCGTTGCCTTCGACGATCCCCGAGGGCTCGAAGCGGGTGAAGGTGAAGGCTTCGACGAATTCTTCGAGCGGCACGCCGTATTGCAGGCCCAAGGAGATCGCGATCGCGAAATTGTTCATCAGGGAGCGGAAGGCCGAACCCTCCTTGTGCATGTCGATGAAGATTTCAGCGATCCGCCCGTCCTCGTATTCGCCGGTGCGCAGATAGACCTTGTGGCCGCCGACCGTGGCCTTCTGGGTATAGCCCTTGCGGCGGTCGGGGAGGCGGGTGCGCTCGGCTTTGGTGACGATCCGCTCGACGACGCGCTCGACGATGCGCTCGGCGACCAAGGGCACGCGCTGCGCCGGCGGCATCGCGTAGAGTTCGGCCGCCTCGTACTCGGCTTCGTCATCCTCGCCGAAAATGCTGGAGGCCAAGGGTTGCGACAGCTTGGAGCCGTCGCGGTAGAGCGCGGTCGCCTTCAAACCGAGGCGCCAGGACAGCATGTAGGCGTCCTTGCAGTCTTCGACCGTCGCCGAATTCTGCATGTTGATGGTCTTGGAAATGGCGCCGGTGATGAACGGCTGCGCCGCCGCCATCATCCGGATGTGGCTGTCGACCGAGAGGCAGCGCGTGCCGTTGGGGCCGCACGGGTTGGCGCAATCGAAGACCGGGAGATGCTCGGGCTTCAAACGCGGAGCGCCTTCGAGGGTCATCGCGCCGCAGCACCAGGCGTTGGCGGCCTCGATCTGGGCGCGGCTAAAGCCGAGCGCGGCGAGGAGGTCGAACCCCGGTTCGGTGAGCCGCTCGGGCGCGATGCCGAGCCCTTCGGTGCAGAACGCCTCGCCCAGCGTCCATTTGTTGAAGGCGAACTTGATGTCGAAGGCAGCGGCGAGCGCGGCTTCAAGCGCGGCCAGCGCATCATCGTCGAAACCGTTTGCCTTGAGGCTCTCGTGGTTGATGTGCGGCGCGCCCTTGAGCGTGCCGCGGCCGAGCGCATAGCGCTCGATGTCGGCGATCTCGGCGGCGCCATAGCCGAGGGTGGCGAGGGCCTGCGGCACCAGGCGATTGATGATCTTGAAATAGCCGCCGCCGGCCAGCTTCTTGAACTTGACGAGGGCGAAATCGGGTTCGATCCCCGTGGTGTCGCAATCCATCACGAGGGCGATCGTGCCGGTCGGCGCGAGGACCGTTGCTTGGGCGTTGCGGAAGCCGTGCTTCTCGCCGAGCGCCAATGCGGCGTCCCAAACGGCACGCGCCGCGCTGACGAGCGGCTCGTCGGGGCAATTGGCGGCGTCGAGCGGTACCGGCGGGATCGCGAGGCCCTCATACCCGCTGGTCTCGCCATACGCGGCGCGGCGGTGGTTGCGGATGACGCGCAGCATCGCCTCGCGGTTCTTGGTGAAGCCGGGAAAGGCGCCGAGTTCGGCCGCCATCTCGGCCGAGGTCGCATAGCTGGTCCCGGTGAGGAGCGCGGTCACCGAGGCGGCGATCGCGCGACCCGCTGCGCTGCCGTAGGCGACGCCCATTGCCATCAGGAGCCCGCCCAGATTGGCGTAACCGAGCCCCAGCGTCCGATAGGCATAGCTGAGGCGCGCGATCTCCTTGGCGGGAAATTGCGCCATCATCACCGAGAGTTCGAGGACCAGCGTCCAGAGGCGCACCGCATGCTGGAACTCGCTGACCGCGAAGGAGCCGTCCTCGTTGCGGAAGACGAGGAGGTTGAGCGAGGCGAGATTGCACGCCGTATCATCGAGGAACATGTATTCCGAGCACGGGTTGGAGGCGTTGATCCGGCCGCTTTCCGAGCAGGTGTGCCAGTCGTTGATCGTCGTGTCGAACTGGATGCCGGGATCGGCCGAGGCCCAGGCGGCGTGGGCGATACGGTCCCAAAGGGCGGCGGCCGGCAGCGTCTTCGACACCTTGCCGTCGGTACGGCGAATGAGCTGCCAATCGGCGCCCGACAGAACGCGCTCGAGGAAATCGTTGGCGACGCGCACGGTGTTGTTGGAGTTCTGCCCGGCGACCGTGAGATACGCTTCCGAATCCCAATCGGTGTCGTAGGTGCGGAAATCGATCTGGACGTAGCCCTGGCGGGCGAACTGGATGACGCGCTGGACATAGTTTTCCGGGATCATCGCCCGACGCGCGGCGCGAATCTCGCGCTTCAAAGCGGGATTCTGCGCCGGGTCGAACGGGTCGCCACCCTCTTCGGGGGCTTCCCGGCAGGCCGCCATGATCAGGTTGAGGTGCTTCGCCGCCAGCTTCGAGCCGGCGACCAGCGCGGCCACCTTCTGCTCCTCGATCACCTTCCAGTCGATGAAATCCTCGATATCGGGATGGTCGGCGTCGACGATCACCATCTTGGCGGCGCGCCTTGTCGTCCCGCCCGATTTGATGGCGCCGGCGGCGCGGTCGCCGATCTTCAGAAAGCTCATGAGGCCGGAGGAGCGCCCGCCCCCCGACAGCCGCTCGCCGTCGCCGCGCAATCTCGAGAAGTTGGAGCCGGTGCCCGAGCCATATTTGAAGAGCCGGGCCTCGCGCACCCACAAATCCATGATGCCGCCTTCGTTGACCAGATCGTCGGCGACCGACTGGATGAAGCAGGCATGCGGCTGCGGGTGCTCGTAGGCGCTTTCCGACGCGCGCACCTTGCCGGTCTTGTAATCGACATAGTAATGGCCCTGCGCCGGCCCGTCGATGCCATAGGCCCAATGCAGCCCGGTATTGAACCATTGCGGCGAGTTTGGCGCGCCCATCTGCCGCGCCAGCATCGCCCGCAGTTCATCGAAGAACGCGCGGGCGTCTTCCTCTGTGTCAAAAT
>DASYZD010000060.1:0-3416 GCA_035946655.1 Allostellaceae bacterium
GACACGTGCCCCATCTGCAGCGGGCGTATGGAGGTGGTCGGCCTGCTTCCGCGATCGTGCCCAGCTGATCCCTCGACCAACATGATCGCCATTTTCGCCGCCGGGACAGCCCAGGGACGGGCAGTCGCGCGGCACGCCGTCCGGATGCGCCACCTTCGCTGCGCGCGGCGCCAGCGCCTCGGCGTCGCATTCGTCGATGGCGCTCCGGCGAGGCGGTTCCCGGCGATGGTGCCCCTTCGCGCCGACCTCCGCGCAACCTTCTTGCTGCCGTCCCCATAGCCCGAGCGGCTTCCCGCGGTTTAGCTCAACCCGGTTTCAACGAGGTCGCGCTACGCGTCGCGTCATCCGCCGCCGGAGCCGCGCGACCTCGCAGAAACCTTAGTGTTATCAAGAATAAACGGCTGCGATAGCAGCGGGCTCGACACGCGCTGCATACCCCTTGAAATGTCCGGTTTACTCCCGTACATAGAGCGGCAACGAGGAATCGCATATGCCGCAAGTACCAACCCGCAGCGCCCGCATCGAGGCGCGCATCGCCCCCGACGCGCTTGCCATTGTCAAACGCGCCGCCGAAATCCAGGGGCGCAGCGTCAGCGATTTCGTCGTCGCCGCGGCGCAGGAAGCGGCGTACCGCACGATCGAGGAAACCCAGATCATTCGTCTGTCGGTCGAAGATCAGCGCGCCTTCGCCGAGGCGATCCTCGACCCGCCCGAACCGACGCCGGCGCTGAAGCGCGCCGCCGCCCGCTATCGCCGGCTCGTGAAGAGCACTTGAGCGAGGAATACCGCTGCGAAGCGCTCGGCGCCCAGCACGACCGGCGGAGCTTTGCCTGCGGCGTCGCCGAGCTGGATCGGTATTTCCATCAGCAGGTCACACAGGACATCCGCCGGCGGATGACGAGTTGCTTTGTCGCCGTCGCCGTCAACAGTGGCGCGATCGCCGGCTACGACACACTGGCCTCGGCCGGCATTCCGGTCAGCGAACTGCCGGTTGATCTCCTGCGGCGCCTGCCGCGGTATCCGACCCTGCCGGCGGTGCGCATCGGCCGGCTGGCCGTCGATGGCGCCTTTCGTCGGCGCGGGCTCGGCGAGCTGCTGTTGATGGACGCTGCGGCGCGCGCCGATCGCGCCGAGCAGGCGAATTACGCTCTCCTGGTCGATGCCAAGGACGACGCGGCGGTCGACTTCTACCGGCGCTACGGCTTCACCGCCTATGCGAGCAATCCGCGTATCCTGTTCCTGCCGCTGGCGACTGCGACAAGCCTGCTGGAGGCACCGAGTCGAAAAACATGAAGCGCCGGACCGGAACGTTTCAGGGTTTCAGGAACTCAAGGAGCACACCTCGCGATCGCGCGCCGCGAGCGCCGGGTCGAACGGGGCGAAGTGAAAATGTGGTGCGAGCCCGATGAGATTGCCGTGATCCTGAGGTCGTAGTCGACGGCGAGCATGCGATATCCTTCTCGGACCCCATGTCTACCGGGGTGCCGACCCGGGGACTCGAATAAAGCAGCGATGGGGAAAACACCGGGCGCGGAGTTGGTCTTCTGGAAAATCGCGACGCTCCTAACCTGAAAAATTCATCAGAGCATGTAAGAGGGGCGGCGGGAGCGACATAAACCGTTGGTTTCGTGTATGATTTGGTTGCTGAAGCCGGATCACCAAAGACAACGGAGTTCGCGCCCGCCATGGACGATTCTACCGAGGTTCTGCCGGGTTTGCCATCGGTGATGGGCAAGCCGGTGCATGTGACGTTCGACGGTGGCCGGATGACCTCGGATTCCTGACCGAACTCGGCGCGCAGCGGTGCTGCGCGCTCGGCCGTCTTGGGATCCTGGTTTTGCTCCTGCCCGGCTCCGAAAGTCTGGCGCAACGCGCGTCGGCGCACGTTTTCGGCAGCGGCATCCGCATCCCGGCCGGTCGAGAATTCTTCCCTCAACGCCGCCTCCCGCTCCGGTCGTGCCGCTTGGCCAAAACGCTCCCGCATGGCCGCGAAGGCGCGCTCGGCCCGATCCCAGACCTCCCGCAGCCGCGCGCGGCCGCTGTCGAGCCAGGCGCGCGCGTTCTCGAGGAAAGGCTTTGGCGTCTCGACCCCGCGCCGCTCGGCAAAATCGAGGCTCTACATCTTCGGCCGCGCCCGGCCGAGGCGCCGGGCGAGCGCCGCCTCGTCCCGGAATTCGTCGCGTCCGGCATAGAGCGTCGCGGCCTCGCGGTGCCGCGTCAGCCCGACATAGGCGAGATCGCGGTCCATCCCGCCCGAGGCGAGCACATAAGCGCGGTCGACCGTCGTTCCCTGCGCCTTGTGCACGGTCACGTAGCCGTGGTCGATGTGCGCGTACTGCGCCACCTCGACCTTGATCCGCGCGCCGCCGTCGAGCCGCACCGCGACAGCGCCCGGCGTCGCCGCTTTGATCGGTCGCTGCGGCGCCCAGAGATCGACCTCGTCCAAGATCGAGGTGCAGCGGCTCCTCGTTCGCCTCGTAGAGGGCTTCGGCGAACGCCGCCATGAAGCGCCGCCGCGCCGCGCTGCTGCCCAGCTCGGAGAGATCGACGATAGAGGCGAGCGCCTGGCCCGCGATCAAGCGACCGAGGGCAGCGCCCATCTCGGCGGTGACGCGGGCGGCGCTTATCCCCGCTCGCCGCCCGCTCCGAGCCCGACTGTCGCACCTCGCCGGCCTCACGATCGGCCCCATCGGTGCCGACAGCCGCGCTCAATTCCCCATAGCCGAGCCGCCTCCCGCGGTTCAGCTCAATCCGGTTTCAATGAGATCGCGCCGCGGCAGCCCGTCATCCGCCGCCGGAGCGGCGCGACCTCATAGAAACCTCAGGGATTATCACGTAGAGGCGACGGCGCCGATCACGGAATCTGCAAACTCGCCCGATGTTCTCAAAACAGAGAGCGGTATCCCGCCCCGGCGGAATGTGGTACCCCCACCACGCTGCTCTCGATAGAGTCAAACCCAAAAGCGCATGCCCTCACATGGCGCTTTCCCTTTTTCCAACGATGCCAGTCCGGAGGGGACATCGCCGAGAGAGATCGTCTCACGCTTTGCCAAGAATGTGCTCGATCTCATCGACGGCCGCCCCGTAGACCTCGGCGACCTGGGCAACCGTCATGCCATATTTTACCCAGCTGCGGATGCGCGCGAATTGCGACTGCGGGATATCACGCGTCGTCTGCGGCTCGGGGCCGACCGGAGTTTCGCGCTCCTCGTGACGGACTGGCGCCGCCGGCAAGATTATTCGCAGCACACGCGGTTTGCGCGCCGATTGGTCGGCTGGCGGGGAGTCCGGCACTGATGGCCCGCGGACTGACGGTTTCGATGTGAACAGCGCTTCGGCCGCTTGGCGCGCTCTGGTGATCCGCTCGCGATCATCGCCGCGAGGGTGCGATTGTTGCTGTCGGCTAAGCAAGATTT
>DASYZD010000061.1:0-11335 GCA_035946655.1 Allostellaceae bacterium
GGGGCCGAGCGCGGGATCGGCGACAAGCGCGGCATAGAGCGTCGGCACCCCGGCGAAGATCGTCGGGCGGTATTTGCGCATCGTCGCCAGCACCGCCTCCGGGGTCGGCCGGTCGGGATAGAGCACCGCGGCGGCGCCGGCCGCCATCGGGAACGTCATCGAATTGCCGAGCCCGTAGGCGAAGAAGAGCTTCGCCACCGAGAACATCAGATCGTCGGCCGCGATGCCGAGTACCGGTATGCCATAGGTGTCGGCGGTGGCTTTGAGGCTCGAATGGACATGGCGCACGCCTTTCGGCGCCCCGGTCGAGCCCGAGGAGTAGAGCCAGAACGCAACCTCGTCGGGTGAGCAATCGGCCGGCGGCGCGTTTGAGCCGGTGGATCCGAGAAACGCGTCGAAGTCGCCGCCTTTTCCATCCGGCGTGCTGACGACAACCCGACCGAGCCCCAAGCGATCGAGCGCCGGTCGCAATGGCGCCAGCAGCGGCGCCGAAACGACGAGCGCTGCGGCGCGGCTGTCCTCGAGGATGTAGCCGGTGATGTCGGCCGGCAAGAGGGTGTTGATCGGCACCGGCACGACCCCGGCGCGCACCGCCCCCCAGAACGCGACCGGGAAATCGACCGTATCGAGCATGACGAGCGCAATGCGCCGCTCGCGCTCGATCCCGGCGGCGCACAACCCGGCGGCAAACCGCGCCGATGCCGCCGCCAACTCGGCGTAAGTCAGGCTGCGCCACGGATCGGCGAACGCTAGCCGCTCGCCCCGCCCCTCGCGCAGATGCCGGTCGATGAAATAGTCGTAGGCATTGCCGACGGCGTTTGCCATTCAATCCTCCTGCCGGAGCCAAGCAGCGATATCGTCGAGCGGGACCCTCAGGGCGGCCGCGAGCTTCACCATCGCAGCGAGGCTTCCGGGCTTTCGCCGCGTCTCGATCTCGCTGAGGTAGCTCGGCGAGACGCCGGACACCGCAGCGAGCGCTTCGCGCGTCAGTCCGCGATGCGCGCGCCATACCCGGATCGGATGCTCGCCGGCCGACAGACGCTCGACCAACTCAATCGGCAAATAGTCGGCGCGTGCCGCTTCCTTGCCGAATATGGCCTCGCGTGCCTCGGCCGCCGCCACTGCCGCCAGGTCCTCGGCGTCCTCGACCTGTTGAAGGAGCGCGTCGTAGTCGGCGCGGGTCAGCGTTACGGTGTCGGGATCGCTCATCGGTATATCTCCCTCCGGTGCGCCACGCTATCAATGATAGCGACCTCACCGTCGCGATCGATCCGGCAGATGGCGCGCCAATTACCGTGACGGAGTCTCACGACATCCGGACGCCCTTTGAGTGGGGTCGCCCAGGAATGGGTCGCGAACGGCTCGGTAGCGAACGTTCTGGCCCTCGCCACCAGCGCGTCGCGGTCTCGGCGCGGCACGGACGCCAGCTCTTTCGCCACTGCTGACGGCACGATCAGCTGCACGTCAAAATGTCGCTGTAAGCGACAATTGTGTCAAGTCACTTGGCTGATGTGGCATCGCGGCCCGCGAGGGCTTATCTTTGCCCCATGCTCACCCCACTGCTCGTCGCCGAACGCCCTGAGGGCGATATCGAGAGGCCGTTCCGGCTGCATTCCGAATTCCAGCCCGCGGGCGATCAGCCGCAGGCGATCGATGAATTGTGCGAGGGGTTGGAGCGCGGCGAGCGCGACCAGGTGCTGCTCGGGGTCACCGGCTCGGGCAAAACCTTTACGATGGCCCATGTCATCGCCCGCACCGGGCGCCCGGCAATCATTCTGGCGCCGAACAAGACGCTGGCCGCCCAGCTCTATGGCGAGATGAAGAGCTTCTTCCCGGAAAACGCTGTCGAATATTTCGTCTCGTATTACGATTATTACCAGCCCGAGGCCTACGTCCCGCGCACCGACACCTATGTCGAGAAGGAATCTTCGCTCAACGAGCAGATCGACCGGATGCGCCACTCGGCGACGCGGGCGATCCTCGAGCGCCGCGATGTGATCGTCGTCGCCAGCGTCTCGTGCATCTACGGCATCGGCTCGGTCGAGACCTATTCGCAGATGACCGAATCGATCGCCAAGGGCGACCGCATCAACCGCAACAAGCTGCTGTCGCACTTTGTCGAACTGCAATACCGGCGCAACGACCACAATTTCTTCCGCGGCAGCTTCCGGGTGCGCGGCGACACGATCGAACTGTTCCCGGCGCATTACGAGGACCGCGCCTGGCGGATCTCGCTGTTTGGCGACGAGGTCGAGGCGATCCACGAGATCGACCCGTTGACCGGCGAGAAGACCGCCTCGCTCGCCTCGATCAAGGTCTACGCCAACAGCCATTACGTGACGCCGCGGCCGACGCTCCTGCAGGCGATCGAGCAGATCAAGCGCGACCTCAAGATCCGCCTCGAAGAACTGCACCGCGGCGGCCGGCTCCTCGAAGCGCAGCGCTTGGAACAGCGCACCAATTACGATGTCGAAATGATCGAGGCGACCGGCGCCTGCGCCGGGATCGAGAACTATTCGCGCTATCTGACCGGACGGGCCCCCGGTGAGCCGCCGCCGACGTTCTTCGAATACATGTCGCGCGACGCCCTCGTCATTGTCGATGAAAGCCACGTCACCGTTCCGCAACTGGGGGGCATGTTCGGCGGCGACTGGACGCGCAAGACCTGCCTGGCCGAATACGGCTTCCGGCTGCCGTCCTGCACCGACAACCGCCCCCTCAAATTCGCCGAATGGGATCAGATGCGCGGCCAGACGATGTTCGTTTCGGCCACTCCGGGGCCTTGGGAGATGGAGCGCGCCGGCGGCGTCTTCGTCGAGCAGATCGTGCGGCCGACCGGGCTCGTCGACCCGCCTTGCATCATCCGCGGGATCGAGAACCAAGTCGACGATCTGATGGCCGAGTGCCGCGAGGCCGCCGCCAAGGGCCACCGCGTGCTGGTGACGACGCTGACCAAGAAGATGGCCGAGGCGCTGACCGAATACCTGCACGAAGCGGGCTTGCGCGTGCGCTATCTGCATTCCGACGTCGATACGATCGAGCGCATCGAGATCATCCGCGACCTGCGCCTCGGCGTCTTCGATGTGCTGATCGGGATCAACCTGTTGCGCGAGGGGCTCGACATCCCGGAATGCGCCCTCGTTGCGGTGCTCGACGCCGACAAGGAAGGGTTTCTGCGCTCGCGCACCTCGCTGATCCAGACGATCGGGCGCGCCGCGCGCCATATCGACGGTCGCGCCCTCCTTTACGCCGACCAGATGACCGACAGCCTCAAAGCGGCGATAGAGGAGACCGACCGCCGCCGCGACAAGCAGCGGGTCTACAACGCTGCGCACGGAATTACCCCGGAAAGCGTTCGGCACGGCATCGCCGACATCCTCGACAGCGTCTACGAGGGCGACCACGTCACCGTCGGGCTGGGCGAGAGCGAGGCCGCGCACTACCAGGGCAAGGATTTGAAGGCGGTCATCGCCGACTTAGAAAAACGCATGCGCGCCGCCGCCGCCGATCTCGAATTCGAGGAAGCGGCGCGGCTGCGCGACGAGATCCGCCGGCTCGAACAGGCCGAGTTGGGTCTCGCGCTCGACGCCCAGGGCGGCCCGCGCGGCCGCTCGACCTTGGGCCGCGCCGGGATGTCGGCGCGCGAGATGGTGCGCGCCAAGGTCCGCGCCAGGGCGAACTCCCGAGGCAAGGCCCGCCGTGCCCGCGCGTGAGAGCGACAGCCAGAGCGAGCTCAATGGCGCCTTTGCCACCCCGGCGGTGCCACGGGCGGCGCTGGTGACCGGCGCCGCGCGGCGGATCGGCCGCGCGCTGGTGCTGGCGCTGGCGGACGAGGGCTTCGCGGTCGCTGTGCATCATCACCGCTCGCGGGACGCAGCCGAATCCCTGGTTGCCGAGATTGCCGGAGCCGGCGGCAAGGCGATTGCGCTCGGCGCCGACCTGGCTGACGAAGCTGCCGTCAAAACGCTGCTGCCGCGGGCCGCGGCGGTCCTCGGACCGGTCGGCGTCCTGGTCAACAACGCCTCGCTCTTCGAGAATGATACGCTCGCTAGTGTCAGCCGCGAGGGTTGGGAGGCACACTTCGCGGTCAATCTGCGGGCGCCATTCGTATTGAGCCAGGAATTCGCGGCGCTGCTCCCACCGGATGCCGGCGGCGCGATCGTCAATCTCCTCGACGAGCGGGTGTGGAACCTGACGCCGTATTTCGTCTCCTACACCCTGACCAAGGCGGCGCTGTGGACTCTGACCCGGACGATGGCGCTGGCGCTGGCGCCGCGCATCCGGGTCAACGGGATCGGACCGGGGCCGACGCTGCCGAGCCCGCGCCAGAGCCCTGAGCAGTTTCGCGAGCAGTGCCGGCGCCTGCCGCTCCGGCGAGGCACGAGCCCGGGCGAGATCGCCGCGGCCTTGCGCTTCATCCTCGGCGCGCCGGCGATGACCGGGCAGATGATCGCGCTCGATGGCGGCCAGCACCTGGGTTGGGCGCAACCCGGCCAGGCGCCGGTCATCGAATAGCCAGGCGAGCGCTTGAACCCGTGGCGAAATGCCTCACTTAAGCTTCGGAAATGTCTCGGTTCTTGGCCTCAGGTTGGAAGTTGTTCACAGCGAGTGTGACCGATCGGTGACATCCACTTGATCTCCGTCGATCACCGATTATTACAGTTTATTTAACCTTGACATACGAAAACATTCGATGAATCAAATGTGTAATAGATTGCCTAATTTTTAGGCATCGGCTTGGAGATCAGAGATTGATTGATCTGCGGTTCCTCTTGGCCAAGGTTTTCGACAGGTTTATCCCCAGGTTTGGTGGATATGCCCCGGGCGGCGGAAAATCCGATGTCGATCCAGTCGGTTGACCCGGCGAAACTAGCCAAAGCCCCGGCGCCGCGGCGGCGCAAGGCGGCGCCGCTCGACCCGCGCCGCAGCCCCGGCGGTCTGTCGGCCGACGCGCCACCCGATCTGCTCCCTGGCCCGCTCCCGCCTCCGGGGAAGGCCAAGGCGGGGGCGAGCGGCGGCACCGCCGACGGGGGGATTGCCCGCGGGGTCGCGGTGTTGCGGGCGGCGTTGCGCAACGTGCCGGCCAGCCCCGGCGTCTACCGCATGCTCGACCGCAACGGCGATGCGATGTACGTCGGCAAGGCGCGCAATCTGAAGAGCCGGGTGCAAAACTATACGCACCCCGCGGGGCTGTCGAATCGGTTGCGGCGGATGGTGGCCGAAACCGCCGCTCTCGAGATCGTCGTCGCCGCCACCGAAGCCGAGGCGCTCCTCCTAGAGTGCAATCTGATCAAGCGGCTGATGCCGCGCTACAACGTCCTCCTGCGCGACGACAAATCGTTTCCGTTCATCCACCTCTCGGCCGGTCACGATTTCCCGCAGTTGACCAAGTTTCGCGGGGCGCGCGACAAGCCCGGCGCCTATTTCGGGCCGTTCGCCTCGGCCGGCGCGGTCAACCGCACGCTGGTGGCCCTGCAGAAGGCGTTTCTGTTGCGCTCGTGCAGCGACAGCATGTTCGCCAACCGGACCCGGCCGTGCCTGCTCTATCAGATCAAGCGCTGCAGCGCGCCCTGCGTCGGGCGGATCGGACGCGAGGACTACGCCCGTCTGATCGAGCAGGGACGGCTGTTTCTGTCGGGGCGTAGCGACGATATCCAGCAACGCCTCGCGGTGGAGATGGAAAAGTCGGCCGAGGCGCTCGATTTCGAAGCCGCGGCGCTGATCCGTGACCGCATCCGCGCCCTCTCGCTGGTGCAAGGCCATCAGGACATCCACGTCGCGGGCATCGTCGACGCCGACGTCATCGCGGCCTACCAGGCGGGCGGCCAGACCTGCGTCCAGGTGTTCTTTTTCCGCGGCGGCCATAACTGGGGCAACCGCGCCTATTTCCCGAGCCACGACCGCCAGCTCGCGGTCGAGGAGGTGCTCAGCGCGTTTATCGGCCAGTTCTACGAATCCCGGCTGAAGCCGCCGCTGGTGCTGCTCAGCCACAAGCTGACCGAGCAGGATCTCGTCGCCGAGGCGCTATCGTTGCGCGGCGGACGCGTCAGGCTCGCGGTGCCGCAACGGGGCGACAAGAAAAAGCTGGTCGACCGCGTCATAGCAACCGCGCGCGAGGCGCTCGGCCGCCGGCTCGCCGAAAGCGCCTCGCAACGCCAGCTGCTCGATGGCGTGGCCGCGGCGTTTGGTTTGGACGGGCCGCTCGCCCGGATCGAGGTCTACGACAACAGCCACATCCAGGGCAGCCACGCGGTCGGCGCGATGATCGTCGCCGGCCCCGAGGGGCTGATGAAAAACGCCTACCGCAAATTCACGATCCGAGGCATCGAACGGCCTGACGGCGAGACTATTTCGGCGACACCGGCCCCCACCCCAACCTTCCCCCGCCCCCTCCCTAACCCTCCCCCGCATGCGGGGGAGTGGAGGGTGGGGGCAAGGCGGGAGAGGGCGGGCCCCACGCCGCAGGCGTGGGAGGGTGGGGACTCGCCTCGGACCGGTGGCGACGACTACGCGATGATGCGCGAGGTGTTTCACCGCCGCTTTGGCCGCGCCCTCAAGGAGGATCCCGAGCGCGATCGCGGCCTGTGGCCCGACCTCGTGCTGATCGATGGCGGCCAGGGCCAGCTCAGCACCGCACAGGCGGTGTTGGGCGAACTCGGCATCGAGGATGTGGCGATCGTGGGGATCGCCAAGGGCCCCGAACGCAACGCCGGACGCGAGCGGTTCTTCCTGCCCGGCCGACCGCCATTCTCGCTCGAACCGCGCGATCCCGTGCTCTACTTTCTGCAGCGGCTGCGTGACGAGGCCCACCGTTTCGTCATCGGCGCACACCGCGCCAAGCGCGCGAAAGCGATCGGCCACTCGCCGCTCGACGAAATCCCCGGGATCGGCGCCCGCCGCAAACAGGCCCTCTTGCACCATTTCGGGTCGGCCCGCGCGGTCGCGCGCGGCGGGCTTGCCGAAATCGAGCGCGTCACCGGCATCAGCAGGGCGATCGCAAAAAAGGTTTATGACCACTTTCACGCGGATGGCTAAGATGCCGGCCGATTGCCTGCGCCCGCTCGCCGCGCCGGAGGGACGTGCGTTGTTGACCAGCCTGCCCAATCTCTTGACCTTGTCGCGGATCCTGGCGATCCCGATCGTGGTCGCGAGTTTTTATGTTCCGGGCGATTACGCGCGCTGGTTTGCGTGCATTCTTTTCTCGGCCGCCGGGGTCACCGATTGGCTGGACGGCCATATGGCGCGGCGCTGGGCGCAGCAATCCGACCTCGGCCGGTTTCTCGACCCGGTCGCCGACAAGCTCCTGGTTGCCGCGACGCTCTTCATGCTGGTTGCCAAGGGCCGCCTCTCGACCGAATGGGCGGTGTTGCCGGCGCTCGTCATTCTGTGCCGCGAGATCCTGGTTTCGGGCTTGCGCGAATACCTCGCCGAGCTGCGCGTCGGGCTGCCGGTATCCAAGCTGGCGAAATGGAAGACCGCGATCCAGATGGTGGCGATCGGGGTGTTGATCGTCGGCAAGGCCGGCCCGGCGTTTCTGCCGGTTGTCGCCATCGGCGAGACCCTGTTGGGGGTCGCCGCCCTCTTAACGCTGGTCACCGGCTACGATTACCTGCGCGCCGGCCTCGCGCATATGACCCGGGCGGTGCCGCCGCCCCATGGCAAGCCGCAGCAACTCCTCTAGGCGGGACGGCCGGGAATGCACATCTTCGGTGTGGCCGGCTGGAGCGGCAGCGGCAAGACGACGCTCTTGACCGGGATCATTCCCGAGCTGACGGCGCGGGGCCTCATGGTGTCGACGATCAAGCATGCCCATCACCAATTCGATATCGACCAGAGGGGCAAGGATTCGTGGCGGCACCGCGAGGCCGGCGCGCGCGAGGTCATGGTCGCCTCGGCGCGGCGCTGGGCGATCATGCACGAGTTGCGCGACGCCCCCGAGCCGACGCTTGACGAACTGGTGGCGCGGATGAGCCCGGTCGATCTCCTGCTCGTCGAGGGCTGGAAGCGGCATCCCCACCCCAAGATCGAGGTGCACCGGCCCGCGCTTGGTAAACCGCTGCTCTATCCCGAGGATCCTCATGTCGTGGCGATCGCCTCGGACCAGGCGCTCGCAGCCCCGATCCCGCTATTGCCGCTCGGTGATCCACACGCTGTCGCTCTCTTCATCTCCGACCATCTTGGGCTGGCGCGATGGCGCAGCTGAGCGACGATTGCTTTGCCTTTGGCGGCGCCCTCCTCGGCGTCGACGCGGCGCTCGCGCTGATCGCGGCGCGGATCGCACCGGTCGTCGCCGAAGAGGTGGCGGAGCTGTCACAAGCGGCCGGGCGCATTCTGGCGCGCGATATCGTCGCCGGGATCGATGTGCCGCCGCACGCCAACAGCGCTGTCGACGGCTTCGCGATCGCCCACGCCGATCTCCTGCCCGATCGCGAAACGATCCTCCCGGTCACCGGGAGGGCGGCGGCGGGCCATCCGCTTGGCCGCCCGGCCGCGCGCGGCGAGGCGATCCGCATCTTCACCGGGGCGCCGATGCCCGAGGGCACCGACACCGTGATGATGCAGGAGGATTGCGTCGTCGAAGCGGGCCGGGTGCGTCTCCAGCCCGGCATCAGAAAAGGCGCCAATCGCCGCCATGCCGGCGAGGATGTTGCCGCGGGAACCGTCGCCATAGCCGCCGGGCGCCGCCTCAAACCGGCCGATCTCGGCCTCGCCGCCGCGCTCGGCGCCGACAGGATCACAGTGTTTCGGCCGTTGCGCGCGGCGCTGCTGTCGACTGGCGACGAGGTGTGCGAGCCGGGAACGAGGCTGCCGCCGGGGATGATCTATGACGCCAACCGGGTGATGCTCGCGGCGCTCCTGCGCGCGCTCGGCGTTGTCGTCAGCGATCTCGGCATCTGCCCGGACCGCGCCGGCGCGCTTGCCGACACCCTCGCCGCGGCCGCCGCCGAACATGATCTGATCGTGACCTCGGGCGGAGTGTCGACCGGCGAAGAGGACCATGTCAGAGCCGCGATCGAAACGCTCGGCCGGCTCGATTTCTGGCGCCTTGCGATCAAGCCCGGGCGGCCGGTCGCGCTCGGCCAATTGAAGGGCACCCCGCTGATCGGGCTTCCCGGCAACCCGGTGGCCGCGGCGCTGACCTTCGCGATTCTCGCCCGGCCCCTGATCCTGCGCCTCGCCGGAGCGACGGTTGCCGCGCCCTTGACGGTTTCGGTGCAATCGGGTTTTGGCTACCGAAAGAAGCCGGGCCGGCGCGAATACCTGCGCGCGCACCTCGCCCGCGAAGATGGCGCCGTCATTGCCCACAAATACCCGAAAGACGGCGCCGGCATCCTCTCCTCGATCGTGCAATCGGACGGGTTCGTCGTCCTCGACGAGAGCAAGAGCGAACTCAGGGTCGGCGGAATGGTAGACTTTCTGCCGTTCTCCGAGGTGTTCGGATCGTGAAGCTGTTGTATTTTGCCTGGCTGCGGGCGCGCGTCGGGCAGGCCGAGGAGGAGTTGACAGTGCCGGCGGAGGTGCGCGATGTCACCGGGCTGCTGGTCTGGCTGCAGGGACGCGGCGGCGGCTATGCCGAGGCACTGCGCGACCTGTCGGTGATCCGGGTCGCGGTCAATCAGGAGTATGTCGGGCGCGACCACCCGATCCGCGAAGGCGACGAGGTTGCGCTCTTCCCGCCGGTGACCGGAGGCTGAGCAAATGATCCGGGTGCAGCGCGAGGATTTCGACACCGGCGCCGAACTCGACCGGCTGGCCAGGGGCGACCACGCGGTCGGCGGCATCGCCAGCTTTATCGGGGTGGTGCGCGATTCCGGCGGCCCGGAACGGATTTCCGCCCTCATCCTCGAACACTATCCGGGCATGACCGAAAAGAAGCTGGCGGAGATCGAGGCCGAGGCAAACCGGCGCTGGCCGCTCTCCGCTTCCTTGATCATCCACCGCTATGGGCGGCTTGAGCCCGGCGACCGCATCGTCTTGGTGGCGACCGCTTCGCCGCATCGCGAGGCCGCGCTCGCCGCCTGCCATTTCCTCATCGACTGGCTGAAAACCGACGCGCCGTTCTGGAAAAGCGAGGAGACGCCAGAGGGCGAGCGCTGGGTCGCCGCGCGCGCCGAGGACGATGAGGCGACGCGGCGCTGGAAACAAGAATAGGTCCCTGCGCAGGCAGGGACCCAACTGTCGGCAGAGCGACTGATCGATGGGCCCCGGCCTTCGCCGGGGCCGACACAGATGCCGCCCGCTACTTCACCGACGAAAAGCTGGTCGGCTGCAGGAACGAATTGACCACCTTCGCGACGAGCGGACCGTTCTTCTCGGTTTCGGCGCGTTTGGTGTGCCATTCCGGGTCGGCCTGGAAGGTATTCCACTTCTTTTCGCGGTCGGCGAGCGAATCCCATTGCAGCATGTAATAGAGCGCCTGGTTCGATTCGCCGACCAGCACGGTCCAGAACCCGGCCTGCTTGATCTGATGGCGCTCCCAGATCTTCAACGTGATCGTGTCGAACCGCTTCAACAGATCAGGCAGGCGGCCGGGGACGGCGTAGTAGACGCGCAGTTCATGGATCATGTCGTTTTCTCCCGCAAAGTCACTTCACCGACGAGCCGGTCACTTCACCGACGAGAACGAGGTCGGCGTCAGGAACGAATTGGTGATCGAGGCGACGATCGGGCCGTTCTCCTCGGTCTTGGCACGGGCCGCGAGCCATTCCGGGTCGGTGCCGAACTTGGTCATCTTGGCGTCGCGTTCGGCGAGCGACTCCCATTTCAGGAAATAGGTCAGGTCCTGGTTCGATTCGCCGACCAGCGTCGTCCAGAACCCGGCCTGGTGGATCGCGCGCTTCTCCCACAATTTCAGCGTGATCGTGTCGAAGCGCTTGATCAGGTCGGGTAGGCGGCCGGGGACGCAGTGATAGACGCGCAGTTCATAGATCATCGCATTTCCTCCGTGGTGTGAGCGTCGAACCTATCAGGCGGCGAGCCGGGCGGCGACCCAGGACGCCGCGTCGAGGAGCGCTTCGTCGCGAAAGCGCGGGCCGACGAGCTGGACGCCGAGCGGCAGGCCCTTGGGGCCGCTGCCGGCGGGCAGCGTCACGCACGGGGTCCACGCCAGCGTCCAGATCGCGTTGAAACTCGAGTCGCCGGTCGAGCCCAGGCCTTCGGGCGCTTCGCCGGTCGCGCTCGGGGTCAGCAGCACATCGACATCGGCGAAGATGTCGTCGAGGTGGCGGCGAAACGCCTCGGCGGTTTCGAGCGCCGCGATGTAATCGGCGAGCGGTATCGCCCGACCGGGCGCAAGCACCGTCTCGCGCAGCACCGGGCTGACCAGCTCGTGGTG
>DASYZD010000062.1:0-7265 GCA_035946655.1 Allostellaceae bacterium
CAGGCGGCGCAGCGCCGCGCCGAAGAGCACGAGCACCGCGGCGGCCACGACGATGAGCGCTACGGCGCTGACCAGGACGCCGACCGAGGTGTCGACCTGCCAACCCTGCCAGACGATCTCTACGTGCCCGGGGCGCCCGGCGAGGAAGACGGCGCCGACCACCACCACCGCGATCACCAGGAGCGCGAGGATCCGGCGCATCAGCGAGAGGGTCCCGAGGAAGCGGGGGCGTTTGCTGGAGCCCCGAGCCGCGACACCAAGAGCGATTCGAGCTGGCGCAGCGCCGCTTCGGCCGCGAGGCGCTCCCTGGCCATGCGCAGCCAGGGGCCGGCAGCCCCGGCGGGCGCGCCGGCCAACCCGCCGAGCGCGCCGACCGCGCCCTCGAGATCGCCGCCGGCCAGGGCGCGCTCGGCGGCGCTCACCGCGGCGGCGGCGCTGCCCTCGGGCTGATCGTGCCCAGGCTCGCCGATGCGGCGGATCGTGATGAGGCCGCGCAGCCGCGCCAGCGCCTGATCGGTCCAACCGGGCGCAGCGGTAGCGATGCCTGGCGGACTCTGGGGTGAGGCGTGTGCCGCGGCGATCACGCCGGCCAGCTCGTGCAGCCGCTCGGCGAGAATCGGGCGGCCCGCCAGCCCGGTTTTCGCCGGCTCGGCCAGCGGCGCGGCCGCGGCGGCGATCTCCGGACGGGTGCGGGCCAACCCGACGAGGGCCTCGTAGGCCGCCGCAAAGGGCCGTCCGGCCTCGACGGCGTCCTGGATCTGCAACAGGGCGAGGACCACCGCGATGTCGGTCGGGTCGCTCGCAGTTCGGCTGTGGATGGCCGTGTCGACCGCCTCGACCCGCGCCGCCAGATCGGCGGTAGTGCTGGCGAGGCCCGCGATCTGCTGCCGAAGCTCGGCGATATCGGTCGCCGCCGCGGCAGGTTTTGCTGCGGGCGCGCCGATTCGCCGGTCGGGCTCCTGCGGCGCGGGGTTCGCCGCCGGCGCCGCCGGTTGGCTCGACGCATCCCGGCGTGGCTGCGTTGCCTCGCTCCCGGAGGGCGTGGCGGCGCCCCACGGCAGTAGCGGCGCCCAGAGCGGCCCGGTGGCGACCAACGCGATAACCAGCAGCAGGGCGCCGGCGAGCTCAAGCCCCCGCCCTTCCCTCCCCCGCAATCCCCGGGTCAGGCCCGGGGAGGGAAGGGTTAGGAATGGGGTGCGATGGCGCGCAGCGGGCTGTTCCCCCACCGCGCCGCTCGCGGCGCTCGCGGCGCTGTCGTCCCGTGGATCGCTCATGCGCGGCGCCGTCCGGCGAGCACCCGGTCGAGCGCCGCCAGGAGGCCCGGCTGGTCCGGCCGCTCGGCGATCTGCCGCGCGCGCCAGCGCAGGGCGCCGAGCGCCGCATCGGCCGCCGCGCTGATCGAGATCGCGGTCACCACACGCATCGCCGCCGCGACACCGGCGCGCTCGGCGAGCCCGACAAAAATGAGTGCGGTGCGCGGCGAAAAGAACAGCGCGAAATCGACGTTTCCTTCGCCGAGCGCCCGCTCGCTCGCGGCGCCGAGCCTTGCGACCGGGCGCGCCTCGTAGAGCACGGCGCGATCGACGGCAAAGCCGTCCGCGCGCAGCGCACCGGCCAGATCGCCCGCCACATCGCTGCCGGCGACATGGAGGAGCCGCCCCGCATCGGGACGCAGCCGCTCGCGCGCGAGGAGGGCGAGATCGGCGCTCGACCCGCCGGCGCTCTCAACTCGGGCGAATCCTTCATCGCGCGCCCGCGCCGCACTTGCTTCACCCACCGTGAAGAGCGGCAAGCTGCGCTCGCCCGTCACTCTGGCGAGCGCGCGCACTCCGTTGGCGCTGGTGCATAAAATCGCCTGAACCCCGGCGAGATCGGGGACCGGCTCGCTGCGATAATGGATCTCGAGCACCGGCTCGATCAACGCCTCGATGCCGCGCGCGGCAAGCGCTTCAGCGAGGCTCTCGGCCTCGGCGCGCGGCCGGGTCACCAGGGCGCACCGGCCATAACGTCGCGGCTCGATCGATCGATGGCTCCGGCACGGTTCGCCCATGCGGCTTTCATCGCGCAAGATCGCCCGGGTGACAAGCCGGGCGCGTAGCCGCGTCGGGCGATTTGCGTCATAATTCGTGATCATCTTCGGAGAACGCGCGATGTCCGATCTTCCCCTATCCGTGCAGATCAACGAGGAAGGCCCGCGCGAGGGCTTTCAGTTCGAGAAGGGCCCGATTGCCACCGCCCGCAAGGTCGAGTTGATCGACGCACTGTCCGAGACCGGGCTCAACCACATCCAGACGGTCTCCTTCGTCGATCCGCGGCGCGTGCCGGGTATGGCCGATGCCGAAGAAGTCGCCGCCCGCTTCGCGCGCAAGCCGGGGATCGCCTATACCGGCTTGTGGCTGAACGAAAAGGGTCTGGAGCGCGCGATCGCGAGCGGGCGGCTCGACCTCACCGGTACGATCTCGCTGACCGCGTCGGAGCCCTTCCTCCAGCGCAACCAGAACCGCACCCTCGCCGACAACGTCGCGATGCAGCACAACATGATGCGCATCTATAAGGCAAACGGCGTGCCGGTCGAGCGCGGCTCGATCATGGCCGCGTTCGGCTGCAATTTCGCCGGCGACATCACGATTGGGACGGTGCTCGACATCGCCGAGCAGATTGTCGACATCGCCGACGAACATGATATTGACCTCCAGGTGCTCTCGCTCGCCGACACGATGGCGTGGGCGACGCCGTTATCGATCAAGCGCGTGGTCGGCGCGGTGCGCGAACGCTTCCCGCTATTGGACATCGCGCTGCATCTCCACGACACCCGCGGCATGGGCATCGCCAACGCCCATGCCGGGCTGGAAATGGGGGTCGGCATCTTCGATTCGGCGGTAGCCGGGCTCGGCGGGTGCCCGTTTGCCGCGCATCGCGGCGCCGCCGGCAATGTTTGCACCGAAGATCTGGTCTTCATGTGCGAGGAGATGGGGATCGACACCGGGGTCGATCTTACGGCGCTGATCGAGGCGGCCCGGCTCGCCGAGGACATCGTCGGCCACGCGCTGCCCGGATCGGTCAAAATGGGCGGCCCCCTCGCCGTGCTGCGCGACCAGATCGGCTGACCCGACCGAATGGCTGACAACGGCTTTGGGGACGCGATGGATTACGCGAGCTGCCGCAACCTGCCGGCGATGTTCTTCGAGGTGGCGCGGCGGCGCGCGGCGCGCGGGTTTTTGTGGGCGAAGCGCGACGGTCACTATCGCCCCTTAAGCTGGACCGAGGCGGCTGATGCGGTGAGCCGGCTGGCACGCGGTCTGGCAGCCCTCGGCATCGAGCCCGGCGACCGGGTTGCCCTCATGTCGGAGAACCGGCCGGAATGGGTTGTCGCCGATCTGGCGATCATGAGCGCCGGCGCCGTCGCCGTTCCCGCCTACATCACCAATACGGTCGAGGACAACCGCCATATCCTCGGCAATAGCGGGGCGCGGGCCGTGATCGTCTCAAGCGCGGCGCTGGCCGCCCGAATCATCCCCGCCGCCCTGCAGGTGCCGAGCGTGCGTGCGGTCGTCACGATGGAGCCGCTGAGCGAGGCGCCGGCCAACCTCGATCTGCGCGGCTGGGCGGATGTGCTGGCGCTCGGCGCGGAAGCGGGCGATGCCGCGGCCCGATGGACCACTGAACGGGTCGCCGCGCTGACCCCGGACGACACCGCCTGCATCATCTACACCTCCGGCACCGGCGGCGTCCCCAAGGGCGTCATGCTGAGCCACAAGAACATCATCGCCAATTGCCGCGGCGCCTATCGGCTGTTGGAGATGCTCGGGCTGGGCGACGAGAAATTTCTCAGCTTCCTGCCGCTGTCGCATTCCTACGAGCACACCGCCGGGATGATGTTTCCGATCTCGCTCGGCGCCGAAGTTTATTTTGCCGAAGGTGCCGAGACCCTGGCGACCAACCTCCTCGAAGTCCGCCCGACGATCATGACCGCGGTGCCGCGGCTCTATGAGACGATGCACCAGCGCATCCGGCTCCAAATCGAGCGCGAGCGCGGGCTCAAACGCGGCCTCTTCGAGCGCGCCGTTGCGATCGGCCGGAAGCGCCTCGTGGGCGACAAGCTGTCGCGGCGCGAGCGCATCCTCGATTCCGTGCTCGACAAACTGGTGCGCGACAAGGTGCGGGCGCGGTTCGGCGGGCATCTCAAGGCGATGATCTCGGGCGGCGCACCGCTCAACCCCGAGATCGGCAGCTTCTTCCTCGCGCTCGGCGTTGAGCTCCTGCAGGGCTATGGCCAGACCGAAGCGGCGCCGGTGGTATGCTGCAACCCGCCCGGCCATATGAGGGTCGACACGGTCGGCCCGCCGCTCGACGGGGTCGCGGTGCGGATCGCCGAGGATGGCGAGATCCTGGTGGCCGGCGACAACGTCATGAAGGGGTACTGGAACGACCCCGAGGCAACCGCGCGCACCCTCATCGACGGCTGGCTCCATACCGGCGATATCGGCCATCTGGGCCCCGACGGTTATTTGAGCATCACCGACAGGAAGCGCGATTTCATCAAGAATTCCGGCGGCGACATGATCGCGCCGGCGCGGGTCGAAGGGGCGCTGACGCTGGCGCCGGAAATCGCCCAAGCGATGGTGTTCGGCGACCGCCGGCCCTATCTCGTCGCGGTCATCGTCCCCGACCCCGATTTTGCCAGCGCCTACCTCGCCGGGCAGGACGTGCCCATCAAATTGGACGCTCTCGCCGAAGACGCCGCCTTCCACCGCTCGCTCGGCCATGTCGTCGAGCGGGTCAACCGCGGATTGGCGGCAGCCGAGCGGGTGCGGCGCTTCGTCATCGCACCCGAGCCCTTCAGCCTCGCCAACGCACAACTGACGCCGACCTTGAAGATCCGGCGCCACGCGATTCGCGAAGCCTATCAGTCGGCCTTCGAAATGCTCTACGACGGGACTGGAATGGCGGCGTAAGCCCCCACCCTTTCCTCCCCCGCTTGCAGGGGAGGAAACGGTGGGGGCTGGGGCAATGGCGCCGGATCGCTCGGGAGAAATTACCATGCGCTTGGCTAACAAGATCGGCATCGTCACGGCGGCCGCCTCGGGCATGGGAAGGGCCGGCGCGTTGCGCTTCGCCAGGGAAGGCGCGGCGGTCGGGGTGTGCGATATCGACGACGCGGGCGTTGCCGCCGTCGTCAGCGAGATCACCGGCGCCGGCGGGCGCGCGCTCGGCCTGGTCGGCGACCTGCGCCAGGACGATTTCGCCCGCGACATCGTCAAGCGCACGGCCAACGCCTTTGGCGGGCTCGATTTCGTGTGGGACCATGTCGGCCACCCCGGCCCGGCCTCGATCGAGGGCATCGACATGGCAGATTTCGAGCTGGCAATCGACCTCAATCTGCGCACGATCCTGGTGACGACCGAGGCCGCGATCCCGGAATTGCGGGCGCGCGGCGGCGGCGCCTTACTCTTCACCGCGTCCACCTCGGGGCTGGTCGGTTCGGCGTTCAGTCCGGTTTATTCGATGGCGAAATTCGGCGTCGTCGGGTTCGTGCGCTCGCTGGCCAAGCGCCTGGCGCCCGAGAAAATCCGGGTCAACGCGATCTGCCCCGGCCCCATCGACACGCCGATGCTGAGAGTCTTCGTCGCCCGCCCCGACCAGCAGCAAACCGGCGGGCAGGACAAGGAGGCGCTGATCCAGCGCCGCGCCCAGCAGGTACCGATGCGGCGCACCGGCAGACCAGAGGAGATCGCCAACGCCGCCTTGTTCCTGTTGTCGGACGAAGCCTCGTTCGTCTCGGGTGCGGCACTCCCGGTCGACGGCGCCGCGACGGCATGAACGATCCGCGGGTGCCAGGCCACGATGCAGATGGCGCCGCCTTCCTCAGTTCGACCATCGAGGAGCGGATCAAGCATGCGGTAATCCCTGGCCGTGTGTATATCCGCTACCGCGCCGCCAAAGAATGGCTCCGTGGCGAAGCCGAGATCAAATTCCTGTCGTCATTGATCGACAAAGAACGCAATGCCATCGATGCCGGCGCCAATAAAGGAGTCTATACGTACTTCATCGCCAAGCGGGCGCGGCACGTCTATGCGTTTGAGCCTAATCCGAAAATGTTCGCGATTCTGCGGCGGACGAGCGGACGCAACGTGACCGCATCGCCGATCGCGCTGTCCGATCGGTCGGAAACGGCGACGCTCCGCATCCCCTGCGGCAGAAAGGGACCTTCCAACCAGGGCGGCTCGCTCAGTACCGTCAAAGTCGTTGGCGATTTCATCGGGGTGACGATCGAGACCAGGCGGATCGACGATCTCGATTTATCCGATATCGGCTTCATCAAGATTGACGTCGAAGGTTTCGAAAGTCAGGTGCTTGCCGGTGCCGCCAACACGATAATTCGTGACCGTCCGAATCTACTCATTGAAATAGAGGAGAAACACACCGGTGTGCCGATTACGCATTCGCTGAAATGCGTGTGCGACCTCGGCTATCGCGGCTTCTTTGTGCATGACCATCGCCTGCAGTCGCTGAGCGCATTCGATCCCGCGGTGCATCACCGACCCGGGGGCGCCGCCTACATATTCAATTTTATCTTTCGGCCGGAAGGCTGATAGCGCGCGCGGTGTCCGGCGTCTCATCCCTGGCGGAAGTAGTGGACGCTGAAGAGGTCGTTGCGGTCGATCCAGGTGTGCACCGCGACGAAGCCGGCGCGCCGGGCGAGGGCGCGGAACTCGTCAACGGCATATTTGTATGAGTTCTCGGTGTGGATCAGCTCGCCGTCGGCGAACCGAAAGCGCTGGCCGGCGATCGTCGCGGTCTGGTCGGCAAGGCTCTTCAAATAGAGCTCCATCCGGCCTTTGTCTTGGCTGTAGAAGGCCAGATGCTCGAACCGGTCGATGTCGATGTCGCCGCCGAGCTCGCGATTGACCCGCTCGAGGAGGTTGAGGTTGAAGGCGGCGTTGAGCCCGGCCCGGTCGTTATAGGCCGCGTTGAGAACGCCGCTGTCTTTCTTCAAGTCGACCCCGATCAGCATCTCGCCCTCGGGCCCGAGTAATTCGGCGCAGTGGGCAAGAAATCGCACGACCGCATCGGGCTCGAAATTGCCGATCGTCGAACCCGGAAAGAAGCCGACGCGCTTGCCCGATGGCCCAGGCAACGGCGGCAACGGAAACGCCTTGGTATAATCGGCGCACACCGCGATGACCGCGAGCTTGGGGAAATCGGCGGCGAGCTGTGCGGCGGCTTCGCGCAGGTGCTCACGCGAGATGTCGACGGGCACGTAA
>DASYZD010000063.1:0-37110 GCA_035946655.1 Allostellaceae bacterium
TCTCATGGCCACCCTGTTGTTGTCGCTGGGCGTGCCGATGCTGCTCGCCGGGGACGAGTTCGGGCGCAGCCAGGCGGGCAACAGCAACGCCTATTGTCAGGACAACGAAACCTCCTGGCTCGACTGGCAGAAGATCCGGCCCGAGGACGAGGCACTGCGGGGTTTTGTACGCTATTTAATCCAGCTGCGCCGACGGCACCGGGTGTTCTCGCGGCCGCGCTTTTTTCGCGGCGCGGTCGTCTCCGAGGCCGGGCTCAAGGACATCACCTGGGTGACCCAGGGCGGGGTCGAGGCGACCGATTACGATTGGGGCAATCATGTCGCCTTGTCGTTGGGCTATGTGCTGGGCGGCGCCGCCGGCGAGTTTTACACTCCGGGCGGGCAGCGCGACATCGACGAGAGCTTTCTCGTCATGATGAACGCCTATTACGACGACCTGCCGTTCCATTTCCCGCATTTGCCGACCGGGCTCCTCTGGGAGGCGCTGGTCGATACCGCCGAGCCCACCGGGCTCGCCGCCGGCGGGCGCTTGTGGCACCCCGGCGAAGCTTACCCGTTGCGGGCGCATTCCTTCGCGCTCTTCATCAACCGCGCGCCCGCGTCCCCGCCGCCCGGCAGCGAGACGCGATGAGCCGGCTCGACGCGCTGCGCCGTATCGCCGGCCTCGTCGGCATCGCGACCCGCCACGTCGATGCGCTGGGTGTGGTGCATGAGCCCGATGAAGAAACGCTCGCCCGGCTGATTACCGCGTTTGGCCTGCCCGCCGATCCCAAGGTGGCCGAGGATGCACTCGCCGAGACAAGCCGGACCGCACCGTTCGGTCTCGCCCCGATCCTGATCGTCGAAGAGGAAAAGCCCGATCCGGTGCTGAGCCTGTGTCTGCCTACGGGGAGCGGCGGCGTCGAATGGCACTGCCGGCTCGAAGACGGAACCGAGCGCGCCGGCCGGAGCGAGGGAGCCGAGCTGCGCCTGCCGGCCCAATTGCCGCTCGGGTATCACCGCCTCGCCGTCAGCGGAACCGGCACCGGCGCGACTGCGGAAATCGTCCTCGTCGTTGCGCCCCAATCCTGTCACCTCCCCGATGGCCTGCAGCCGGGCGCCCGCAGCTGGGGTCTCACCGCCCAGCTTTACGGCCTGCGCAGCGCGCGCGATTGGGGCATCGGCGACCTGGGCGACCTGGCGCGGCTCTGCCGGGAGGCTGGCAGGCTCGGCGCCGCGGCGGTCGGCATCAACCCGCTGCATGCGCTGTTCAGCGCGGAGCCCCGTCATTTCAGCCCGTATTCGCCATCGAGCCGGATGTGGCTCGATTATCTCTATATCGATGTGACGGCGGTCCCCGGTTTTGCCGAGAACGCCGCGGTGCAAAACCTGGCGCCCAGTGCTGTGGTTCTGGCGGCGCGTGGTGCCCCGCTCATCGATTACGCTGCAGTCGCCGCGCTCAAACGCCCGGTGCTCGAGGCGCTCTATCTTCGTTTCCGCGCGCGCGAAAGCGGCGGCGCGCTCGACGCCCGCTTCCACGCCTTCGAGCGCGCGGGCGGCGCGGCGCTCGCGGCGTTTGCTACGTTCGAGGCGCTGCACGAGCATTTCGCCATAACCGGTGGGCCGTTCTCGTGGCACGAATGGCCGGCGGCGCTGCGCGATCCCCGATCGCCCGCGGTCGCCGAGTTCGCCCGCGCCCATACCGAACGCGTAGCGTTTTTCCAGTTTCTGCAATGGCAGGCCGATGATCAGCTCGGCGCGGCCGCGGTCGCCGGGCGCGCCAGCGGGCTCGGGATCGGGCTCTATCGCGACCTCGCGGTCGGGGCCAACCCGAACGGGGCGGAAGCCTGGAGCGACGGCGAGCTCGTCGTCCCCGGCGCGGCGATCGGCGCTCCGCCTGATGTGCTGAACCGGGCCGGCCAGAATTGGGGCTTGGCGCCGGTCAACCCGCTGGTGCTGCGCCGGCGCGGCTTTGCCCCGCTGATCGCCGCGTTGCGCGCCAACATGCGGCACGCCGGGGTGCTCAGGATCGACCACGTGATGAGCCTGCAACGGCTCTATTGGATCCCGAGCGGTCTTCCGGCCACCCGCGGGGCCTATGTCAATTATCCGTTGGGCGATCTGCTGCGCCTCGTCGCGCTCGAGAGCCGCCGTCAGGGCTGCGCGATCGTCGGCGAGGATCTCGGCACCGTGCCCGAGGGGCTTCGCGAGACGATGCAGCGAGCCAACATATTGTCGTACCGCGTTTTCGTATTTGAGAAGCGCGGCGATGGCCGCTTTGTGCCGCCCGCCGACTACCCGCCGCTCGCCGCCGCCTCGGCCGCGACGCACGACCTCGCCACTCTCAAAGGGTTTTGGCTTGGCCATGACATCGCCTGGCGGCGCCGGCTCGCGCTCTATCCCGACCTGTCGGCCGAGATGAACGAGATCGAGGAGCGCCGCCGCGACCGGCGCATGCTCCTCGAAGCGCTGGCTGGCGAAGGGTTGATCGCACCGGAGCGGTTCGGCGCGTTTCTCTCGGAAGAGGGCGCGCCGGCCTATCGACCCGAACTCGGCGAGGCGATCCTCGCCTATCTCGCGCGTTCGCGCGCGCGCCTCGCGCTGGTGCAGTTGGAGGACGTCGCCGGTGAAGTCGAGCAGGCCAATCTGCCAGGCACCACCGACGCGCATCCCAATTGGCGCCGACGCCTGCCCTTATCCATCGAGGAGCTGTGCGCCGGGCCCGAGATGACGCGGGTCGCCGCGCTCGTTACCGCCGCGCGCGGCGAGGCGGCGCCAGAATGAGGGGGTAACCACCTGCGATGAACCCGACGACATCCGCCCGCTTTCACTATCGCCTCGGCGCCAACCAGCCGGCGGCGAGCCCGACCGCGCGCCGCCTCGCCGAGATGGCCGAAGCGATCTGGCACGAGACCGACGGCGCGTTGCGGCTCGAGGTCCATCCGGAAAGCCGGCTCGGTCCCGACCCCCGGATGTTCGCCGACTTACAAAAGGGCGCACTCGAATTCTATCTCTCGGGCGCGCTCCTGGGCGGGGTCGCGCCGACGAGCGCGCTGCCGCTCCTGCCGTTCGCCTTTAAGGACAGCACAAAAGTATTCGCCGCGCTCGACGGCGCGCTTGGCGAGATGATCAGCGCCGAGCTCGGCCACGCCGGGTTCCACGCCTTCCGCCGTGCCTGGCAGAACGGGTTTCACCACATCACCACCAGCACCCGGGCGATCCACGGCGCCGATGATTTCGCCGGGCTGAAAATCCGCACCCCCGGAGGCGCGTTCGCCGCGGATTTTTTTGAGACGCTCGGCGCCGAACCGGGCATGGTGCCGTTCAGCGGGATGTACGATGCGCTGAAGGCGAAAACCTTCGACGGCCAGAGCGATCCGCTCGCAATCGTGCACTCGCTCAGGCTTTTTGAGGTACAGAAATATCTCAGCCTGACGGCGCATTGGTGGACCGGATTTACCCTCATCGCCAACGCCGGCTCCTGGGCCGCCCTGCCGGCCGAGATCCGGGGAGTAGTCGATCGCAATGCCGAAAAATTCGCGCTGTTGCAGCGCGCCGACATCGAGGCGGTGAATGCCGCCGGCGCCGCGGCCTTGGCGCACCACGGCATGATCGTCAACCAGGCCGACACCGCCGGCATCCGCGCCCGGCTCGGCGATTTCTACGCGCGCTGGCGCGCCCGTTTCGATCCCGCCGCCTGGACGCTGCTGGAGGAGGCAGCGGGCGGTTTCTAGCCGCCGCGCCGCTCGCTCTATTGCGCGGTAATCCCGCCGTCGATGACGAGGCTGGAGCCGGTCATGAAGGCGGCGTCATCGGAGGCGAGAAAGACGATCCCCTTGGCGATGTCGGTGACCGTGCCCATCCGCCCGATCGGCAGCCGCTCGATGACCTGGGCGCGCGCCGCGGCGACGTCGTTGGTGCCGAGATTGCGCGCGCGCGTCACCAGCACCTGGTCCCCCATATCGGTGTCGATCGTGCCGGGATGCATCGAATTAACCCGGATGCGGTAGTTCTTGCGGGCGAATTCGAGCGCCGCGGATTTGGTGAAGAGCGTGACCCCGCCCTTGGTCATCGAATAGAGCGGGTCCTGGGTCGAGCCGACAAGCCCGGCGACCGACGACAGATTGACGATGGCGCTGCCGCACGGGCTCAGCGCCGCCGCATCGCGCAACGCCGGGAGCGCGAGCTTGGTGCCGAGAAAAACGCCGGTCAGGTTGACCGCGCTGAGGCGCTGCCATTCAGCAAGGCTCGCCCCCTCGATATCCTTGCCGAGAAAGAGCCCGGCATTGTTGACGAGGATATCGAGCTTGCCGAAGCGGCTGACGATTGCCGCAATGGCCGCGCTCCAAGCCTCCTCGCTGGTCACGTCGAGATGGAGGTAGAGCGCGTCGCCGCCGGCATTGGTGAGCGCGCGCACCGTCTCGCGCCCGCGCTCGTCGAGCACATCGCCGACCGCGATCTTGGCGCCGGCCTCGACCATCAGCCGTGCGGTCTCGCCGCCGATCCCGCGCGCCGCGCCGGATACGAGCGCCACCTTGCCGTCAAGCCGGTTCATGCCTTCTCTCCCCAAATCCCGAGCCGCCTTGGGCGAGACGCTATAGCAAAGCGCGCCGACCCCTCCAGCGGATTGCTGCCGGCCGTTGATCGCGTCGCATTTTTCCGGCATGACCGGGGAAGGGAGTGACCTGGGGCCCCTATTTGGCGCATTCTCACTCCGATGCTGCCGCGCCCCGGAAACCAACTCTGGCACTGAGATTGTGCCCCACACGACCTCTCAGGATGCTGGCGTCGACACCGATGAAGCCGAGAGCGGCCTCAACCGGCTGATCAAGCAGATCACCGGCACATGGCCGCCGCGCGGCGCCTTTGGCGGGGTACAGCTGCCGATTGGCTATTTCGCCAATGTCATCGACATCGGCGGCGTGGGATTGGCGATTTGCACCGATGGTGTCGGCTCCAAGGTCGTTATCGCCGAGCTGATGGACCGTTACGATACGATCGGGATCGATTGCATCGCGATGAATGTCAACGACTTGATCTGCGTGGGAGCCCAGCCGGTTTCCCTCGTTGATTACATCGCGGTCGAGCGGGCGAACGCGCATATGCTCGAAGCGATTGCGATCGGGCTGGCCGATGGCGCCAAAGCGGCCGGCATCTCGATCTCCGGCGGCGAGATCGCGCAGCTCGAAGATATCGTCCACGGCTTTGACCTGGCCGGTACGGCGGTCGGAACGGTACCCCTCGATAAAATTCTGACCGGGCGTCATCTGGAACCCGGCGATCGGATCATCGGCATCGAAAGCAGCGGCATTCACAGCAATGGGCTCACCCTCGCGCGGAAGGCGTTCTTCAAGCGTACCGACCCGCTTGCCTTGGGTCATCCGGTTCCCGGGACCGATGCCACGCTCGGCGACGAGTTGCTCCGCCCGACCCTGATCTACGTTCGCGAGATCATGGAAATTCTGCGGCAGGTGCCAAGCGTCAAGGCTCTGACGCATATCACGAGTGACGGGCTCCTCAATTTAAGTCGGGTTGACAACCCGCACCTCGGGTTTTTGATCGACGAGATGCCGCCGGCACCGGGAATATTTAACATGATTCAACAATACGGCGACGTCAGCACCGCTGAAATGTTTGAAGTGTATAATATGGGGGTGGGGTTTTGCGTCTCGGTCAGCGAAACCGATGTCGCTGCGGTGCTCTCCATACTCGCTCAGCACCATCGGAAAGCGTCGGTGATCGGCACGGTTATCGAGGACCCGACAAAAGGGGTTTATTTGCCCCGGCAAGGCCTTACCGGGCATAAAAAGCGCTTTCGCCAGGACTGAAAGCAGCGACCGGAGGCCTCGCTATCTGGCCGCGGCTTGGGGCGCTCCGCGGACGAACGCCCAAAAGCTGTTGTCCATCGCAACCGATTGGCTCATCAGGTAGGGGAAGTGGCCGTAGACGAGCGACAGCTCCCGGTCGGCCTGCGCGGCGCTCGCCCCGGTGTCGGTGTAGCGATAGAGGGCGGCGACGAGGCCGGTGCGGTCCGCCCCCGATTTGCAATGGATCAAGAGCGGCTTTGGCGCCTTGCGCACGATGCCGAGAATCTCCGAGATCTGCTGATTGGTAACAAAACGCTTGGCCGATAATGGGTAGTCGAAATGCACGAGGCCCAGCGCGCCCGAGGCCGTGATCTCGTCGTCGTACCACGCCTGCCCCTTATGCGCGCCGCGCAGGTTGAGCACCGATTTGATCCCGTATTCCCCGACGGCCGCCTTGATCTCGTTTCCGCTCAATTGCGCCGAACGGTAAAGGACCCCCGCGCGAACCGCGTGAAGATTGCCCTCGTATTGGAGAATCCCCCAGTACCCCCCGATCGAGGCAGCCACGAGCCCGACACAAACCCCGGCGACCTTGAGGCACCGCAACAGCCCCGCGACCGTCCTCGATCGAGGCCGTCGCCGGCCGGTTTCTGCATCGAGCCCGCTAAGCGGTTGCGTGGTCATGCCGCAATCCCGTCTCGGTTCGCCGGTCCGTCGTGCGAAGGTTCCCGCCCAGGCAAGTTCGCGCGCGAGCGATAATCAGGTATAACCGCCGCCGAGCGGATTGCCAACGACGGCGCGATGCGCGCCCGGCCAGGGGGTCCGATTTCGGGGGAGGCAGGTAGATGACTGTGAGGATTGCAGCGCTCTACCGCTACCCGGTCAAGGGAATGAGCGCCGAGCCTCTAGAGCGGGTGGCGCTCGCGCCCGGTGAATGCCTGCCGCAGGACCGCCGCTTCGCGATCGCGCTGGCTGCGACCCGCTTTGATCCAACACGCCCGGAATGGTTGCCGAAGACGAAATTTGTCATGCTGATGCGCGACGAAAAGCTGGCGCAGCTGAGTACCGGCTTCGACGCCTCAAGCGGCGCGCTGACCATCGAGCGTAAGGGCAGCGTCGCCCTGCGGGCGCGCCTCAGCGAGCCCGAGGGGTGCCGGGTCGTCAGCGAGTTTCTGGCGGAGTTTCTCGGGCCGGGCATCGAGGGTCCGCTGCGAATCGTCGAGGCCCCCGGCCACGCCTTTGCCGATGCGCGCAGGAAACCCAACGCGACGAGCGACAAATACGTCTCGCTGATCAACCTTGCCAGCATCGCCGCATTGGAAGCGGTCGTCGGGGCGCCGGTCGATCCGTTGCGCTTCCGCGCCAATGCCTATCTCGAGGGGGAGCCGGCGTGGAGCGAACTCGGCTGGATCGGTTCCGAGATCATGTTGGACGGCGCGCGCCTCAGGGTGATTGCCGCGATCACGCGGTGCGCCGCCACCGCGGTCAACCCGGCGACGGCCGAGCGCGACCTCGATATCGTCGGCGCCCTGCAGCGCGGCTTCGGCCACAATTTGATGGGTATTTATGCCGAGGTGATCGCGGGCGGCGAGATCGCGATCGGCGACCAATTGGCGCTGCGCCAGCCCTAGCCTGCTGGCTCTTGGTCCCCTGCCCGGACCAACTCGCCCGAATGCCGAACGCGGCCAAGATGACCGCAGCCGGCAGGCGGATTCCACGCACAAAAAGGCTACGCTCGGCGGCGCTTAGGCGCCGCCGAGCGTAGTGCGAGACCGACCGAAGCCGCCAATCGTTAGAGCTTGTTGGCGACGTTGGTGAAGGTGTTGATGAGCGCGGTTCCGACCAGCGACATGGCGCTGATCGCGGCAACCGCGATCAAGGCGGCGATCAAACCGTATTCGATCGCGGTCGCCCCGTCCTCGTTTTTCGCTAACTTGACCAAAGTGGCAAACATTCAGGTTCTCCTCGAAGCGCTGCTTTTTGGCTCCCCCGCTCAGCGCCGCTGAAGCGCCGCCGAGCGGGGTGCGAAACCGACCAAATCGCCGATCGTCAAAGCTTGTTGGCGACGTTGGTGAAGGTGTTGATGAGCGCGGTTCCGACCAGCGACATGGCGCTGATCGCGGCAACCGCAATCAAGGCGGCGATCAAACCATATTCGATCGCGGTCGCCCCGTCTTCGCTCTTCCATAAGCTTTTCAGTGTGGCAAACATCCCAGTCCTCCTGTGGCCGCTGACCCCCCCACCATGCACGCCAAAGCTTGCCAAAGCCTTAAAGCCAGCGGGGCGAACGATGCCATAGAGCAAAAGATCGCACAACACTTTAGCCAATTTTGGCAGGTAATCTCTTGCCGCAGCGGTTTTATTGAAGTCGCACGGTGATCGCAGTTCGCGAACGCGCGGGGCGCGCCAGCCGCATGCCGGGATTCGGCCGCGAAATCCGCCGACCCTGTGGGTCGGCGGATAGCACGGAAGCGGCCCCATCGCCTTACTCTCTTGCGCTGGGCAGGGCTTTCCCATCCCGAATCAGGGTGCCCCGGTTTGACCGGCGCCTAACGAATCGATTTCCTCGTCGGTGGGAAACCGCCCAGTTTGCTTCTTCGAGAACATGAGCCGGCCATCGACGGTGATCTCGAACGCGCCGCCCACCCCGGGTACCAACTCGACTTCGGCGCCATAACCCTCAATCAATCTCGCCCTCGCACGGAGGGCCCGCGGCTCATAGTTTCAAGGCTTGCACCACTCGATCCTGACCTTCATCTCCACCCTCCATCGCGGCTGGCTCTTCAGCAGCCACCAACGGCCAGCTTATCATGACAATTCGCGGCGTGTCAGGCGTTCCATGCGCGCCCAGGGATCGCATCGGCCTCTCGCGGTAAATCATTTGGTAAAACGCGTCATATAGCGTTTAGCGGTGATGGCGAGCGGCTTGACCTGCGATCGGATCGGGCGTAGCGGGGCCGGCAGACGGGAGTGAGCGGGTTCGGCGATTGGCGGAGCAGGGCGATGATTTCGGGAAAAAAGGTGACCATCGTTCTTCCCGCCTACAATGCGGCCAAGACGCTAAAACGCACCTACGACGAGATTCCCCGCGACATCGTCGACGACATTCTGCTGGTTGACGATGCCAGCTACGACAGCACCGTGAAGATCGCCGCTGCCCTCGGGCTCGAGACGATCAGGCACGATCATAATCGCGGTTACGGCGGCAACCAGAAGACCTGTTACGCGACGGCCTTGGCGCGCGGCGCCGATATCGTAGTGATGCTGCACCCCGATTACCAGTATACGCCGAAGCTGGTGACCGCGATGGCCGCGATGATCGCATCGGACGAGTTCGACGCCGTCCTGGCTTCGCGCATTCTCGGCCGCGGGGCGCGCGCCGGCGGCATGCCGCCCTACAAGTACGTCGCCAACCGTATTCTAACCCTAATACAAAATATCATGCTGGGTCAGAAACTGTCCGAATACCATACCGGATACCGGGCCTGGAGCCGTCGTGTTCTGGAAACCCTACCCCTGCAGAATTGTTCGGAGGATTTCGTTTTCGATAATCAGATGCTGGCTCAAGCGGCGTTTTTCGGGTTCAGAATCGGCGAAATAAGCTGTCCGACGAGATATTTGCCGGATTCGTCATCGATCGATTTCAAGCGCGGCGTCGTCTACGGGCTCGGTGTCCTGAAAACCTCGGTACAGTTCCGGTTGCAGCGCTGGGGCGTGGGCCGATCGGCGATCTTTGCCGATTCGGTGCGTAACCCCCGGCCGGTCTCGATCGAGCGCACGGCGTGAGTTTGGCGCTCCGCCGCACCCCCTCCGTCCGCGGCCGGCTGCTGCTACAGCGAGAGTCCTTTGTGCAACCGACCGATCAGGACGGCGGTTGCGACATATGAAGGCCGCGATCCGGCTGCCGGCGCTGTTCGTCCAGGCCGGCGCGGCGACGAGCGGGAAGAGCGAACTCGGCGCGGCCCTGAGCTGGCGGCCCCATAGCGGCAAGTTTCGGCTGCTTGCCGGCATTTTTCTCGCTCTGTTCGCCGCTTATGAAATCGCCTACCTCGCGATTGCCGTCGGCGGCGGCTGGCCCCACGGGCCCGGCGATTCCTTCGCCCTATGGAGCTGGGGACGTTTCCTGGAGGACCATCCGGCGACCACGATTTATGACGCCGCGACCCTTCGTGCGGCACAGCTGGCGCTCGGGATGGATCCAGGGGCGTCCTACCCGTTCGCCTATCCGCCGAGTTATCTGCCGCTGCTGTCTCTACTCGGGCTATTGCCTGGACCGGTGGCGTTCGGCGCATTGATCGCGGCCAGCCTGCCATTTTATCTGTGGGCAACGGTCGGCCGAGAGTGGCGCTCGCCCGCGCTCGTCGCCGCGCTCGTGGCGCCGACCACGGCGATTGCCGTCGTGTCCGGGCAGAGCGGGTTGCTCACCGCCGCCCTGTTGGCGGGCGGCCTGCGCCTTGCCGCCGGCTCCCGGGTCGCCGCGGGGATTTTCTTCGGCCTGTTGACCTACAAGCCACAGCTCGGGCTCCTGGTTCCGGTCGCGCTCCTTGCCGCCGGGCTGTGGCGCACGCTGGCCGCCGCGGTAGTGACCGCGATCCTTCTCGTCCTCCTGACGAGCCTATTGTTCGGTGGCGCGATCTGGCCGAGCTGGGTCGCCGCGCTTCCCGCATTCTCGCGTCAGTTTGCCGCCGAGAGCAGCCAGATCGTTCACTTCATGCCGACGATCCTCATCGCCCTGTTGCGGCTCGGCGCCCCCCCTGCGGCAGCGCAGTTGGCCCAAGGGGCGGCAACGTTCGGGGCAGTGGCGATCGTCTGGACGCTCTTCCGCTCCGGCCCAACCCAGCTGGCCGGCGCCGGGCTCCTTGTTGCGGCCCTGCTCGCGACGCCCTACGCCTTTGTCTACGACATGCCGGGTGTCGCCACCGCGGTGATCTGGCTGGTCGCCGAGCGCCACCGCGCCGGTGATGCCTTGGGCACAGGCGAAGTGTTGGTCACGATTCTCGCGATGATGGCGCCGATCACGCTGGTCACCGGGACTTCCAGGTTTCCGCTCGCTTCAATCGCGCTCGTCCTCCTCCTTGGTGCGATCGTGCGGCGCTCGCGCCACCTGTGTGCGCAAGCGGCGTCGGCTCTGCCTCCACCTGCATCCAGCGGGTGACCGTGCCCATTCTGGGGTTGCCTTCGGCCCCGCCCAGCGCGAGGTTTGGCCGCCGCCCGCAAGCGTTATCGGGCGGGCGCAGGCGGAGAATACGGATATGGCCGACAGCACCGGCGTGGCGACCCAGTGGCAGGACCAGCTCTATGACCTCTTGCGCCGCAACAAAATCACCCAGTTCGCCTATGTGCCCGATGCCGGGCACCGCATCCTGATCGACCGCTCGCTCGCCGATCCCGGCGCGCGATCGGTGGCGCTGACGACTGAAGAAGAAGGGGTGGCGCTGCTTGCCGGCGCCGACCTAGGCGGCGCGCGCGGTGTCCTCCTCATGCAGTCGAGCGGCACCGGCAACTGCATCAACATGCTTTCCCTGATCAAGGGCGGACATTTTCCGCTGCTAACGCTTGTCAGCATGCGCGGCGATTTCGGCGAGGGGAACCCGTGGCAGTACCCGATGGGTCAGGCGGTCGAGCCGGTGCTGCGAGCGATGGGGGTGATCTGCGTGCGCATCGAGGAACCGCAAGAGGTGGTCCCGACGGTCGAGGCGGCATGCACGATGGTGTTTCAGGGCGGTAACGCGGTCGCCGTGCTGCTGACCCAGAAGCTCCTGGGAGCAAAAGCATTTTGAGGAGCGGTATAATGGCGAACTGTCCGCAAAGGGTCGACATGGCGGCGGCGATCGCCGCCGGTTTCGTCCTCGACCGATGCGAGGCGGTGCCGGCACTGATTGGCCGGCACGAGGATTTTTTGTTTGTAACGGGGCTCGCCGGGACGGCGCGCGACATTGCCGCGCTGACCCATGACGGGGTGCACATCTACACGATGGCCGGGGCAATGGGCGGCGCCGCGATGATCGGGCTCGGCCTCGCCCTCGCGCGGCCCGACAAGCGGGTGCTGGTCGCCACGGGCGACGGCGAACTCCTGATGAATGTTGGGGCGCTGGCGACGATCGCGGTCCTAAACCCGCCGAACCTCGCGATTGTCTGTGTCGATAACGGCCATTACGGCGAGACCGGCTATCAGAAGAGCCACACCAGCCTTGGCGTCGATCTCGAGAAAATCGCTTCCGGTTGCGGCATCAAGCGCACCCGCACGGTGGCGAATGAGGCCGATATCGCCGAGGGCGCGCGTCTGTTGCGCGAGGGTAACGGCACCGCCTTTGTCGTGCTCAGGGTCAAGCCTGACGATCCGCCGCCCTACAAGCGCAACCTCGATCCGGCCGCCTGCCGCATCCGCTTCCGCGGCGCACTGCTTGGCGCGGAGTGAGCGACCCAATGCCGGTTAGCAACAACTCGCACGCCGGCGTTTGACCGAACCCGGCGCGAAGGGGCGAGCGACCTCTGAGGTCCGCGGGGACGGCGAGCAACCCTGAAAACAACAAAATCCGGCGCGGGTCGGCCCGCGCCGGATTTGGCTTCAGTAGTCGGTGCGGCCGATTACAGATCGGTCGCGACGGTGGTGAAGATGCCGATCAGGCTGGTGCCGACCGCCTGCATTGCGACGATCGCGGCAACCGCGATCAGCGCAGCAATCAAGCCATATTCGATCGCGGTAGCTCCGGATTCATCGCGCACCACGCGGGTGAGAACCGAATTCTGCGCGAAACGCGCGTGCAACAAGCCCATGACAAGTCTCCTCGGTTGATTGGGTGCCTCCTAGAAAACCCGATGGCGGTTAAGGTGCGATTAACAGCGCCAGTTGTCGATCAAAATTGTTCGGTTAAAAGCCGAACAAATTCGGCCAATAGCGGCCCATATGGAAGCATACGCAATTGGGTTCAGCCGCCCTACCCCGAAGCGTTAGGTTGTTTACCAATCCGTCGAGAATACCCCGCAAATTCCTCCGCCGGGAGTGTTTCGCTGAGCATCTCCCGCCTGTTGGGACGGCAGCCGTATCGCGGAGAAAGAGCGATCCGGCACCTGCCGGCGCCCGCCGGTCATTGCTCGCCCGCCTGACATCGCCCGCCCGCCGGTGGCGGCCGGCGAATCGATCCGGCGCGGCGCTCGACGGGCGGTACCACCGAGCGCGGCGATGGTGGTGGCCGCCGACATGGCGCCGCTGCGTCGATCGGCTCTTGTTCACGAGAGCGCGGGCGCGATATCAACAGCGCTAATGCCAATCCTCTTCCTCATCGTTTTTATCGACCTGGTCGGGTTCGGGCTGGTCATCCCGCTATTGCCGTATTACGCGCAGCGGTTCGCCGCTTCGCCCCTGCAAATGACCCTCTTGTTCGCGATCTACTCGTTGATGTCGATGATGACGGCGCCGCTATGGGGACGGCTGAGCGACCGGGTCGGCCGGCGGCCGGTGCTGATGGCGAGCATGGCGGCAGCCGGGTTGGCCTATCTCGGGCTGGCTTTCGCCACCGGGCTGTGGATGGTGTTCGCCGCGCGCGCGTTCGCCGGCGCCTGTGCCGGCAATATCGCCGCCGCTCAGGCCTATATCGCCGATGTGACGGCACCCGAACAGCGCGCCAAGGGAATGGGCATGATCGGCGCGGCATTCGGCCTGGGCTTCATCATCGGACCGGTGGTGGGCGGCATCCTCGCCGGCGGCGACGTGGCGACGGCCGACCTCGAAACCCCGGGGCTCATCGCCGCGGTGCTGTCATTCTCCGCCTTCCTCGGGGTGATCGCGCTGTTGCCGGAGAGCCTCGCCGCCGGGGGCGTGCGCGCCTCGCGCGGCCGGATCACGGCGGCGCGCGGCGCGCTTGGCCAGCCGGTGCTGGCGCGGCTCCTCGTCGTGTTCTTTCTGGTCATTCTCGCCTTTTCCGGCATGGAGACCACCTTCGCCTGGTGGGCGATCGGACAATTCGGCTGGGGCCCGCGGCCGATCGGCTTTGTGTTCTTTTATGTCGGCCTTTTGTCGGCGCTGATGCAGGGCGTCTTGATCGGCAAGCTGACCGCGCGCTTCGGCGAGGAGCGGCTGTTGCTGGGCGGGCTGGGGGCAATCGCGCTCGGGCTGCTGGCGCTGCCGTTCGCGCATGACCTGACCCGTCTTGTCATCGCGCTGAGTGCGCTGGCGCTCGGGATGGGGGCGATGCAGCCATCGCTCAACAGCCTGATCTCGCGCCGCGCCGGAGTGGGGGAACAGGGCGAAGTCATGGGCGTCGCGCAATCGGTCGGCAGCCTGTCGCGGGTGCTGGGGCCGATCATCGCGGGATCCTTGTTCGCCGCCTTCGGTCGCAACAGCCCATATTTGTGGGGGGCTGTGCTGGTCGGCGGCGCCCTCCTGGTCGGGTGGCGCCTGCCGCGCCACCAGGCGCCGGCGGCAACCACGATGGTGCCGCGCCCGCAACCTCCGTTGGGGCCAGCCGAATGAGCCCGCCCCAATGAGCCCGCACGGCCCCCGCATGGTCGGGCGCTCGTCGATCGGCGGCCTGCCGGAGCCCGACGAGCGGCTCGGCGAGGGACTGCGCGCGCTGAAAGGCCTTGGCCCCTATTTGTGGCCGAAGAATGCGCTCGAACTGCGGGTTCGCATCGTCTTGGCGCTGGCCCTCTTGATCGGCGGCAAGCTCGTCAACATCACGATCCCGCTCTTCTATAGGGCCGCCGTCGATGCGCTTGCCCACCCGGCGGCGGCGCACAACGCCATGGTCGGCGTGCCGATCGCGGTGATCCTCGGCTACGGCGCCGCCCGGGTCACGTCGCAGAGCTTCAACGAACTGCGCAACGCGGTCTTCGCCAAGGTCGGCCAGCGCGCGGTGCGCCAGGTGGCGTTGTCGGCGTTTCGACACATCCATTCATTGTCCCTGCGCTTTCATCTGGAGCGGCGCACCGGCGGGCTGGCCCGCGCCGTCGAACGCGGCACCGCGGGGATCGAGTTCCTCTTGTCGTTCATGCTGTTCAACATCGTGCCGACGGTGTTCGAGATCGTCGTCGTCTGCGCGATTTTGTGGCGCCTCTACAGCTGGGCCTTCGCCGCCGTCACGCTGGGGACAATCGTTACTTACATTACCTTCACCTTTGTCCTGACCGACTGGCGCGTCCGCTTTCGCCGCGAGATGAACGCGCGCAACAGCGAAGCCAATACGAAGGCGGTCGACAGCCTCCTCAACTATGAGACCGTCAAATATTTCGCCAACGAGACCCACGAAGCGGAACGCTACGACCGTGCGCTCCATGCCTATGAGCGGGCCGCAGTCAGGAGCGAGACGACGCTGGCAATGCTCAACGTCGGTCAGGGCGTGATCATCGCCGTTGGCCTCATCGGCGTCATGATCCTGGCGGCACAGGGGGTCGCGGCGGGGCGGATGACGGTCGGCGATTTCGTGCTGGTCAACGCCTACCTCCTCCAGCTCTACCAGCCGCTCAACTTCCTCGGCATGGTCTACCGCAACATCAAGCAGTCCTTGACCGACCTAGAGCAGATGATGGCGCTCCTCAAGGTCGCCCCGGAGATCGAGGACCGGCCGGGCGCGCCCGCGCTTGCCGTCCGCCAAGGCGGGGTCGCCTTTCGCCACGTCGATTTCCGCTACGACCCACGGCGGACGATCCTGGGCGATGTCGATTTCGTGGTGCCGCCCGGCGCCACGCTCGCCATCGTCGGGCCGAGCGGCGCCGGAAAATCGACGATCGCGCGGCTCCTCTTCCGCTTTTACGACGTCGACGACGGCGCGATCCTAATCGACGGCCAGGACATCCGGGATATCACCCAGGACAGCCTCAGGCGTGCGATCGGCGTGGTGCCGCAGGACACGGTCCTCTTCAACGACACGATCTTCTACAACATCGCCTATGGCCGGCCCGGCGCCAGCCGCGCCGAGATCGAGGCCGCGGCGCGGCGCGCCCACATCCACGATTTCATCGCGTCGCTCCCCGACGGCTATGAGACGATGGTCGGCGAGCGCGGCCTCAAATTGTCGGGCGGCGAGAAGCAGCGCGTTGCCATCGCCCGGGTGGTCCTGAAGGCGCCGAAGATCCTCATATTTGACGAAGCCACCTCGGCCCTCGATACCAAGACCGAGCGTGAGATCCAGGCGAGCCTCGCGGAAGTTGCCGCCGACCACACGACGCTGGTCATCGCCCATCGCCTCTCGACCGTGGTCGACGCCGACCAGATCCTCGTCCTCGATGGCGGCCAGATCGTTGAGCGCGGCCATCATCGCGAGCTCTTGGGGAAGGGCGGCGTCTATGCCCAGATGTGGGCGCGCCAGCAGGAAGCCGCCGCCCGCGAAGCGGCGCTGGCGGCAAAATGACGAAGATCGGGATTGTGCGTCCTTCGAGACGCCCGCGGAGCGGGCTCCTCAGGATGACGTAAGTTATCAATGTCACGCGCCACTCCTCGTCATCCTGAGGAGCGCCCGGAGGGCGCGGCTCGAAGGACGCGGGATGCAATGGATGCGGGTCTCGCCGCTGCCGTCCGATACGGCGACCGGCGCGCGCTCGCCCGCGCCGTCACCCTGGTCGAATCGACCCGAACCGCCGATCGCCGCGCCGCCGAACAACTGATCGAGGCGATCCTGCTGGCGACCGGCGGCGCCACCCGGATCGGCATTTCCGGACCGCCCGGCGCCGGCAAATCGACCTTCATCGAGCGCTTCGGCCTCGACGGCATCGCGCGCGGGCGGCGCATCGCCGTCCTCGCCGTCGACCCCGGATCGAAACGCGGCGGCGGCGCCATTCTCGGCGACAAGACGCGGATGGCGGAGCTCGCGCGAGCGCCCGACGCATTCATCCGCCCATCCTCGGCCGGCGCGGCGAGCGGCGGGGTGGCGCGGCGCACCCGCGAAGCGATCCTCGTATGCGAAGCCGCCGGGTTCGATACCGTCATCGTCGAGACCGTCGGCGCCGGGCAATCGGAAACCGCGGTCGCCGACATGGTCGACATGTTCCTGTTGATCCTGCCGCCCGCCGCCGGCGACGAGCTGCAAGGATTGAAGCGCGGAATCATCGAGCTGGCCGATCTGATTCTGGTCAACAAGGCGGATGGCTCCCTCCTCGATCACGCCACCCGCGCCGCCGCCGAATACAGTAACGCGCTCAACCTTATTCGCCCTCGCGTCGCCGAATGGCAGGCGACGGTGCGCGCCGTCTCCGCCTTGACCGGCAGCGGGGTCGACGCGGTGTGGGACGAGGTCGCCCGCTTCCGCGCCGCGCTCCAGGGAAGTGGCGCCTGGGACAAGCGCCGCGCCGAGCAGGCCCGCGCTGCGCTCTGGGCCGAGATCGGCGACGGCCTCCTCGAACGTTTCCGCACCGCGCCGCGGGTCGCCGCCCGTCTCGCCGAAACCGAGCGCGAAGTCACCGCCGGCGCCCGCACCCCGGCCAGCGCGGCGCGGGACCTGCTCGCGGCGTTTTTGCGTGATGATCAAGCCAAGGGATAGGGTCCCGCCATCCGCGCCTTGGCGATGACGAGCGCGGTCACGGCGTCGAGATGCGGGGTCGGGACGCTGGCGGCGCGGGCGAAGGCCTGGACGGCGGTCAGGAGGCCGCCGATCTCGGGCGGGCGGCCGCGCTCGAAATCCTGCAGCATCGAGGATTTGTGCGGCGAATACACTCGATCCTGGCGACTTGCGCCGCGGCGCCGAGCCGGGCCAGAACATGGCCGCCGACCGCCCCGGCGCCAAAGACCGCTATCTTCATCGCTCTTATCCCGTATCGTCTCGTCCCGATGCACAGTGTCTTGTCTGTCCGCCTTCGCCAAGTAGCGGGCGCTACAGCGCTGCTCGCGGCGCTGTGGTCGATGCCGGCCGCCGCGCTCGACCTTTTCGCGCGGCACACGGTCACGGTGCAGTTCGCCACCCCGGACGGGAAGCCGATCGCCGATGCCGAGGTCCGCGTCTTCGCTCCGGGCGAGCCGAACCGGCCGGCGCTGACGGGGCGCACCGACAGCGCCGGCAAGTTCGAGTTTTCCGCCAACGCGGACGGGTTTTGGAGCGCCGAAGCGCATGGGGCGAACGAAATCGCGCGGGTCGTGGTCCGGGTCGGCAGCGGCCCGGAAGAGGAGAGCAAGCCCTTGTCGCCGCTCTGGGCGATCGGCGGGCTCTTCCTACTGCTGGTCCTCGCCTTCGCCTACCGGGCGGCGCGAGCCCGCATCCGGGCCCGGCCTAATCGCCCCGGTTCGCCGCCGCGAACGCCCTGAGCTCGGCGAAGAGGGCGGGATCGGCGATGATTCGCGGCACCTTGTTCTGGCTGCCGAGGCGGCCGCGCCGCCGCATCCATTCAGCGAACCCGCCCTCAGGGAGCGCGGCGATCTGCGGCATCAAGAGACCAAATCCGCGAGCGCGGTGGTCGGCGTAATCGAGATTTCGCCCAATGAGATCCGCGTCGATCGCCGCGGCGAAACGCGTCCTCTCCGGGGCCGAAACCGCGCGCTCGAATTCGACGATGTAGAGGTGCCCGCCGGTCTCGCCCGATTTCTCCGGATAGAGCGCACCGACCGCGAAGTCGCGCACCCCGGAGCCGATCGCTTGGGCCGCACTCGTCACCGCCGCCTCGATCTCTTCCCCGGTCAGGTGCTCGCCAAACGCCGAGAGCGTATAGGCAAGCCGGCCGGTGACCAAAAGACGCGGCGGATCGCGACTGACAAAGCGGACAATGTCGCCGAGCAGATAAGCCCATAATCCCGCGCAGGTGGTCAGCGCCGGCGCGTAGTCGACCCCGGTTTCAATCTCGGCGATCCGATGCCGCGTCGGCCTCGCCGCGGCGATCTCGGCGACCGGCACGAACTCGTAGAAAATGCCGTTGTCGAGGATGACGCGCAGCCCCTCGCCGGGGGCGCGGTCGGCGGCGGCGATAAACCCCTCGCTCGCGGCATAGACTTCGCGGGTTTCGGCATGGCTGCCCTCCAGCCATTCGGCAAAGCGCGGGCGATAGGGCGCAAAATTCACCCCGCCATGGACGACGAGTTCGAGCGCCGGGAAGAAATCGGCGAGCCGCTCGCCGCGTGCGGGATGCCGACGCACCAGCTCGGCGAAAAACAACAGCATCCAGCTCGGGATGCCGGCGATGCTGCGGATGTCGGCAAATGGCGCGCGCTGGGCGAGCCGCGCCATCTTTTCGGTCCAATCGGAGAGGCGTGCGATCTCGGCCGGCGGATAGGTCAACGAGCGCGCCCAGGCGGGCAGGGTTGCCGCGGCGATGCCGCTCAGATCGCCGCTTCTGACCCCGCGCGCGCATGAGGTCAGATCGGTGCTGCCGCCGAGCAAGAGATTGCGGCCGGCGAAGAGGCGGCTGTGCGGGCGCTGGCGCAGATGGTGGATCATGAGGTCGAGCCCGGCTCGCCGGTTCGCTCGCAGGATCTCGGCGGTGACCGGAATGAATTTGGTGGCGCCGCTGCTGGTGCCCGAGGACATCGCGAAAAACCGCACTCGGCCCGGCCAGCTGCACTCGATCAGGTTGGGAAAACCCGGCCGCCAATAGGCCGACCAGAAATCCTCATAGCGCCGCAACGGCACCGCCGCGGCAAAATCATTCGCGTCGCGCAGGCGGGCGAACTCGTGGTCGCGCCCGAACCGCGTTTTCGCGGCGCGCGCGATCAGCCGCTTCAGAACCTGCTCTTGGAGCGCGGGGGCATTCTCACGGGCGAGCTGGCGCGAGCGAAACCGGGCGTAAAGGCGAAACAGCCCCGTCGTGTCGATCATCGCCGCGCCGGTGGAGGCCGGGCGCTCAGCTCAACGTTATCAGGGTCCCGATCAGATCGGCGGGCCAAACCAGACTCGTCGGCGCGCTGGTCAGCGCTTCGCCCAACGACGGGTCGATCCCGGCCGGCAGGTCGAACGCCATGTGGTGGCCGAAATGCGCGAGCACCCCGGCGATGTAGAGCCCTGCCGCCCAGCGAAAGCATTCGCGCGAGGACCGCCGCGGCGCCTCGGCAAAGCGAAACACCCGGCGGCCGACTTTTGGCAATCCCGGCGGACCGATCATGATCTCACCCAGGTATCAACGAGGTTCCATGGCTCCCCGCTCGCTGCGATGCGGCCGGGCACCCGATCATAGCGCCTCCGGCAGTTGCCGTCACTGTTCTGCGGCATGATGCCCCGACCCGGGGGCCCAGGCGACCGGTCGCCTCAGCTTGTGGCGAGCGCGGGGTGTTTCCAGCCGATCCATTCGCACACCGCGCGGCCCATGACGAGGTCGCGGTCATGCCCGGTGAGCCACGGCAATTCATCGGTGAACATCGTCACGCATTGCCGATAGCTGCACGGCATCCGGGTGATATCGGTGCCCCAGAAGCACCGCGCCGGGCCAAAGGCGTCGAAAATCTGCCGGATGTATTTGTGGATATTGCGATAAGGATAGGGCTCGCTCGAATAGCTCGGCGCACCCGAAAGCTTGACCGCGACATTGGGATAGTTCGCGAGCGCCAGCATCTCCCCCAGATTCGCGAACGCCGCATCGTCCGTTCCGGCGCCGCCGCCACCGCCGCGCCCATGATGGTCGATGTGCAATTTCAAGCCGGGATGTCGCTCGGCGATCGTGCCGAGCGCCGCCATGTGCCCGCCCGCCAACAGCCCGATCGGCAACCCCTCCTTCTCGCAGGCCGCCCAGAACCAATCGAGCGAGCCGTCGGTCCACCAAACCTGCTGGTGTGGCTGGTTGAAGGTGAAGCGGAAGCCGAGCATCCCCGGCCGCTGCCGCCAGTTCTTGACGATCTCCTCGCGGTTTGGCGCCTCGAGGTCGAAATTGCCGAGGATGCAGAACTTGTCAGGGTGCGCTTTCACCGCTTCGACCGCCAGCGTGTTCATCGCTTCGCCCAAGGTCGAGGGCGGATGCAGGACCGCGGCGTCGACCCCGGCCGCGGCCATCTCTAGGAGCGCGTCCTCTTTCGAATAGGTCGGGGTCTGCCGGTGATGGGCCGACATCTTAGAGTCTTTCCAGATGTGGATCTGTGAATCGACGATCAGCATCGCGTTGCTCTCCTCAGCTGGGATGACATCCAGGTGTTTCGGGTCACGACCACCTGTTTCTGACGAAGATCGTCGGGACCCAGGGCGGCGGCCAGCCCTCGATCCGTTCGCGCCGGCGGCGTTCGGCGGCGCTCTCTCGCGCGCCCGTCGTGGCGGCGCCGGGTCGCTTATCCGGGTCGGCGGCGCTCGCCCCGCGCTCGCGGCGCAATTCTTCGACACGGGCGCGGATCGTCTCGAAATCGTCGGCTGCTCGCGGGCGGTTCAAGAGGCCTCCCTCGCGCCGATCGGCCAATCCGGCGCGCTCCGGTTTAGTGAAGCCGAACCGGCTAAGGCCGTCAAACCCTTCAGGCGACGATTTCGTCGGCCGGGCGTTGCGGACACCGCCGCGATTGGGGTTGAATGGCGTGGCGCAACCCTGAGGATGCCCCGATGGATGTCGCCTTCCTGACAATCGCCGAGCTCGGCCGGCTCTACCGTCGGCGCGAACTGTCGCCGGTCGAGGTGACGAGGGCCCTCCTCGCGCGCATCGCCGCCCATGATGGCAAGCTCAACAGCTTTCTGCGGGTGACCGAAGAAGTGGCCCTGGCCGAGGCGGCCGAGGCCGAACGCGCGCTGATGGCCGGCGCGTCGCGTGGGCCGATGCACGGTATCCCCTATGCCCTCAAAGACATCATCGAGACCGCCGGGATCCCGACGACCGGCCATTCGAAGCTGCGCCAGGACTATGTGCCGAAAGCCGACGCCGAACTGGTCACCCGGCTCAAGGCCGGCGGCGGCATCATGCTCGGCAAGCTCGCGACCTGGGAGTTCGCCTTGGGCGGCCCGAGCTTCGATTTGCCGTGGCCGCCGGCGCGCAACCCGTGGAACCCCGACACCCTGCCGGGCGGGTCGTCGAGCGGCGCCGGGGCGGCGGTCGCGGCCGGGTTTGTGCCGGGCGCGGTCGGCACCGACACCGGCGGCTCGATCCGCGGCCCGGCGGCGGTCTGCGGGCTGGCCGGGCTGAAGCCGACCTACGGGCGGGTCAGCCGCCGCGGCGTCTTCCCCAACACCTTCTCGATGGATCATTGCGGCCCGCTCGCCCGCAGCGCCGAGGATATTGCGCTGTTCATGCAGGTGATCGCCGGCTTCGACGCGCAAGACCCGGGCAGCGAGGATGTCGCGGTGCCGGATTACCCGGCCGAGCTTAAGGGCGGGGTGCGCGGCCTGCGCCTCGGCCTCGTCGAGGATTGGCATCGCAGCGCCAACGCCCACCCCGACCTCGCGGCGGCGATCGAGGCGGCCGTCGCGGTGTTGCGCGAGGCGGGCGCAATCATCGAGCCGGTCCGCCTCTCGAGCCTGCGCGATTATACCGATTGCAAGACGACAATCTCGAGCGTCGAACTCTATGCGATCCACGAGCACGACCTCAAAACCCGGCCGCAGGATTTCGGCCGTATCCTGCGCAACCGGGTGCTCCCCGGCGCATTGATTGGCGGCGAAGATTACCTGGCGGCGTTGCGCTGGCGCACCGAATTGGCGCAGGAGCAGGCGCGCGCTCTCGATCGGGTCGACGCGTTCATCACCGCCGCCGCGCTCACTATCGCCGAACCGGCCGACCCCAACTTGCCCGACCGTCTGGTCAGCGCGCCCAGCATCACGATGCCGTTCAGCGTCGGCGGTCTGCCGGCGCTTGCCATTCCCTGCGGGTTCAGCAAGAAGGAAGGCCTGCCGCTGTCGCTGCAGATCGCCGCCGCGCCCTTCGCCGAGGGGCTGGTGCTGCGCGTCGCCGATGCCTACCAGGAGGCGACCGATTGGCACCGCCGCCACCCGAGCCTCGCCTGACCGCCGCGGAGCCCGCATCATGACGAGCGACAAGCGAACCGATCTCACCCACCTCCCGCCGTCCACCCCGGAGGAAATTCGCCAGATGGTGCGAAGAGCCGGGCTCGATCTATCCGATAAACTGATGCGCCAATTCATCGCCGCGTGGCCAAATTATGAGGCGATGATCCGCCGCATTCCGCGCGGTCGGCCTGACGCCGACGAGCCGGCGCACAGCTTTCGGCCGGCCCGGCTGTCAAAGAGCGGCCAGTCTCGATGAATGGCATAACCGGAAGAAGGGCGACGCGGAGCGACGAACGATTCCGGTTCATCTTCGACTCGGTCGCGGACGGCATCTTCCTGTGCGACGCGGATACCGGCCGGCTGATGGACGTCAACGCGACCGCCTGCGCGATGTTCGGTTTCTCGCGGGACGAACTGATCGGGCGCGCGCTCGAATCTTTGTCGACCGGCCTGTCGCCCCTCGTTCAGCGCGATCTGATGACATTGTTGCGGGAAGCGCGATCGCACGGGCCACAAATCTTCGAATGGCTCTGCAGGACGCGGGAGGAGCATCTGTTTTGGGGCGAGATTTCGCTGCGCTCGACCTCGCTCGGCGGCCGTCCGGTCGGGTTGGCGATCCTGCGCGACATCAGCGAGCGCAAACGCAAGGATGACGAAGTCGTCCAACTCGCTCATTTCGACGTCCTTACCGGTCTGCCGAACCGACGGAACTTCGACGTCACGCTTCGGCAGGATATCGCGCGATCCAAGCGCTACGGCGGAGCGCTCAGCGTGGCGATGTGCGACATCGATCATTTCAAGATCGTCAACGACACCTTCGGGCACCAGGTCGGAGACGTGGTCCTCAAAAGCCTTGCCGAACTGATGCGCAACAGCCTGCGGCAGAGCGACTACATCGCCCGCTGGGGTGGTGAGGAATTCACCCTGCTGCTCACGGAGACCGGCCCCGAGGTTTCGGAGGTTCTCCTCAACCGGTTGCGAACGAGCATCGCCGATCAGGTAATTCCGGAAATCGGACGGAGGGTGACGGTGAGCTTTGGGGTCACCACCTATGTAAAACCCGAAAGTCCCGACGATCTGATGTCGCGGGTCGATCAGGCGCTTTATCTGTCCAAAGAGACCGGCCGCAACAAGGTGACCAGAGCCTGAAAGGCGGCCAACAACGGGGAGCCGCTTGGTCACAACGGCTGAACGCCGTACGCTACCGCCCTAACGATTACCAGCCGGGAGACACGCGATGAAGACGAGCCACGACCGCATTCTGACCACCCACACCGGCAGCCTGCCGCGCCCCGCGGGATTGCGCGAGGTGCTGGTAAAAAAGGACCAGGGCGAGCCCTACGACAAGGCCGAGCTCAGCCGCCTGACGCGCGACGCGGTCATCGCGATCGTGCGGCGCCAGGCCGAGGTCGGCGTCGACATCATCAATGACGGCGAGATGTCGAAGCCGGGCTATTCGACCTATGTCGCCGACCGCCTCTCGGGCTTTGCCGGGAACGAGCCGGCCAAGCCCCGCCTCGACACCGGGCCGTACCCGAATTTCATGGCGGCCTATACAAGGATGACCGGAGAGATGAGGGCGCGGCGCGCGGTGTGCGTCGGCCCGATCGCGGTCAAGGACAAGGAGCCCCTCGCCGAGGATCTGGCCAACCTCAAGGCGGCATTGGCGCAGGTGAAGGCCGTCGAGGGCTTCATGACCGCGGCCTCGCCCGGCCTCGTGCCGGTGTTCCAGAACAACCGCCACTACCCGACTTACGAAGCCTATGTTGAGGCGATCGCCGCGGCGATGCAGCCGGAATACGAGGCCATCGTTGGCGCCGGGTTCGTCCTCCAGCTCGATTGCCCCGACCTTGCGATGGCCCACCACACGAGTTTCCAGGAGTTAAGCGAGGCCGAGTTCCTGAAGCGTGCCCAGTTCCACGTCGAGACGCTGAACCACGCGACCCGCAATATCCCGGCTGAGATGATGCGCATCCACATCTGCTGGGGGAATTACGAGGGGCCGCACGACCACGACATCGATTTCGCCAAGGTCGCGCCGATCCTCATAAAGGCGAAGCCGCAGGCGCTCGTCATCGAGGCCGCCAACCCGCGCCACGAGCACGAATGGGCGGTGTGGAAGGATGTCAAGCTGCCCGACGACAAGGTCCTCGCGGTCGGCGTCCTCGACACCTCGACCAACTATGTCGAGCACCCCGCGCTGGTCGCCGAGCGGCTCTGCCGCTTCGCCGAAATCGTCGGCAAGGAGCGGGTGATGGCGACCTCGGATTGCGGCTTCGGCACCTTCGCCGGCTACGGTAAGATCGACCCCGACATCGCCTTCAAGAAACTCGGCGCGATGGCCGAGGGCGCACAGATCGCCTCGAAGCGGCTGTGGGGTCGGGCGTAAGACGTAAGACCCTCTCCCGCACCGCGGGAGAGGGTGCCGGCACCGAGTTCGCTGATCGCCCCCTCGCCCCAACCCCCTCTCCCCCGGTGGAGGAGAGGGGGTTCTTCGGCACACCCTCGCGCCGTCGCTCATCGCCGGGGCTGACGAGGTCATCGAATGATGACGCGGGGCAGGCAAACGCTCGAGTCCTTCCCCCCGCCACGGATAAATGCGTAATCTGCCGGTGATGAGTTCATTGCCAACCCCGGGCTTGACCCCTGCCCGCTCGTCCCACAGGAGGAAACATGGCTGAAATCAAGGGCGCCGACTTGCTGGCGAAAAGCCTGAAAGAGCAAGGCGTGCAATACATGTTCGGCGTCGTCGGGTTTCCCGTCGGCCCGATCGCCGAGGCGGCGCAAAAGGTCGGGCTCCCCTATATCGGCATGCGCAACGAGCAGGCGGCCTCCTATGCCGCAGGCGCGGTCGGCTTTCTGACCGGGCGCCCAGGCTCGTGCATCGTCGTCACCGGCCCCGGCGTCATCCACGGTCTCGCCGGTCTTGCCAACGCCCAGCAGAATTGCTGGCCGATGATCCTGATCGGCGGCGCCTCGGAGACCTATCGCAACGGCATGGGCGCCTTCCAGGAGGAGCGCCAGGTGCTGGCCGCGACCCCGGTTTCCAAATGGGCGCACGCGATCGAGCACGTCAACCGCATCCCGTTCTATGTCGAGATGGCGGTAAGGCAGTCGATCTACGGCCGTCCCGGCGCGACCTATCTCGACTTCCCCGACGACATGATCACCGGCTCCTGCGACACCGACACGGTGGATGCGGTGCGCAGATGCCCCGACCCGCCGCGCACGATGGCGATGCCGGGGGATATCGAGCATGCCCTCGACGTCCTGCAATCGGCGCAGCGCCCGCTCGCCCTGATCGGCCAGGGCATGGCCTCCTCGGGCGCCGAAGCCGAGGTCCGCGCCTTTATCGAGCGCACCCAGATCCCGTTCGTGCGCACGCCCAAGGGTAAGGGCGTGCTGCCCGACGATCACCCGCTGTCGGCGGGCGCGGCGCGCTCTCTGGCGCTGTCGCAGGCCGACGTTGTCTTCCTGATGGGCGCGCGCTTCAACTGGATCCTGCATTTCGGCCTGCCGCCGCGCTACAACAAGGATGTGCGGGTGGTCCAGCTCGACATCGAGGCGGAGTCGATGCATCAGAACAAGCCCGCCGAGGTGGCGCTGGTCGGCGACGGCAAGGCGATCGTCGCCCAGCTCAACCAGGCGCTTTCCGGCCGCCAGTGGTTCCACCCTGAAGGGTCGCCATGGCGCCAGGCAATCGCCAAGAAAGCGGCCGAGAACGCGGCGATGATCGCGCCGCAAATCGACGACGATTCCTCGCCCGGCGGCTACTATCGCCTGTTCCGCGACGTCCGCGAATGGCTGCCGAAGAACGTGATGCTGTGCAGCGAGGGGGCGACGACGATGGATATCGGCGGCACTCAAATGCCGCTCGACAACCCGCGTTCCTACCTCAACGCCGGCAGCTACGGCACGATGGGCGTCGGCCTCGGGCTGGTCGTCGCCGCCTGCGTCGTCCACCCCGACCGCCCGGTCGTCCACATCTCCGGCGACTCGGCGATCGGCTTCTCCGGGATGGAGATGGAGACCTTGTGCCGCTACAACCTGCCGGCCAAGATCGTCGTCATGAACAATGGCGGCATCGGCCCCGGCATGCCGGAAATCCCGCCCAACCCGATGCTCAACATGCGACCGAACACGCTGATCTACGGCGCCCGCTACGACAAGATGATGCAGGCCTTCGGCGGCTACGGCGCCTATGTCGAGAATGTGAAGGACGTCCGCGGCGCCTTGGATGAACTGATGAACTTCCCCGGCCCGGGGCTGGTCAACATCAAGCTCAGCCAAGGCTCGCAGCGCAAACAGCAGGAGTTCCGCTGGCACTCGTAACCCGCAACATCGTCATGGCCGTCCCCGGGCGTGGCCCGGGGATCAGGCCCGGCCAGCCACGAATGGGGCCGCTCCGCAAAGGGGCGGCCCCTTTTTCCATTTCCCTGTCAGCAGGGAAAATCTTTCCGCCGCGACCGGCTTGTTTCCACGCAAGGCTTCGATATCGCACGCCTCCCGCCGCCAATCCCGGCACGGAGGCAGGGATTTTTGCGCCGCCGAGCAGGGAATTTCGCGCGTGACCACAGGGAATTTATTGCGCAGCGCAAGGAATTTCTCGCCGCCATCGGAGCTGCGCATCTGAAGATAAATTCAATTATGATATTCACCCGAGCACGATCCACTCCCCGGGCTGCCCAGGAACCGCCCCTCGGCATGAACGCCTCCCGCACCCGTCCGTTGGCCTCGCTTTACCTCGCCGGGCCGTTCAGCATGGGTTACATCGATTACTACACCTTCCTGATGCCGCTATACGCGCTCTCACTCGGGTTCGACGCCGCCGAAGTGGGGCTTCTGGTCGGCGCCCGCTCGATCATCGCGATGTTTCTGTCGATCCATATCGGCGTCTTGATGGACCGCTTCGGTACGCGCAAGGTCACGCTGTTCTTTGTCTGGAGCAGCATGGTTCTGGCACCGCTGTTTCCGCTGGTGCCGTGGTTCTGGGGCCTGTTGCTGCTGCAGGTGGTCAACGGGGCCGCCGTGTCGTTCGCCTGGTCTGGGGCGCAAACGCTGATCGCGCAAGTAGCCGAGGGCGAAGCTCGCTATCTCGGCCGGTTTACCTTCTTCGCCCGACTTGGTTCGACGACGGCGCCGATCCTCGGCGGCGCGGTCTGGGATTTCGGCGGCGCGTGGCCCTCCTACCTCCTCGGCGCCGCATGGGGCGGCGTCCTGACTCTCGCCCTATTGTGCGCCCCCGAGGCCGAGTTCTTCGCCGCGCCGCGCGACCGCAACATGGCGCGCGCCCGCTTCCGTGCTCGTGATGTCTGGCCGCGCCTGTCCGACTACGCGAACTCCCTGATGCTGCTCGCCATTCCGGCGATCGCCGTGTCCCTGGCAATCATAGCGATGCGCAACACGACCTACAGCATCCAGACCTCGGTCTACGTCGTCTACCTCAACCGCGTCGGACTGTTCGGGACGACAATCGGCGTCCTGTTCGCCGCCGCCGAGATCGCCAGCGGGTTCGGCGCGTTGTTCGCCGGGCGCGCGATGAGCTTGGGCAATGCCCAGCGCACGATGCTGACCGGCACGGCGCTGTCGATCCTCCTGATTGCGCTGACGCCGGTGCTCGGGGGCATCCTGGCGCTATTGTTGCTGTTCCAGGTGGTCCGCGGGTGGCTCGAAGGGGTGATCCAGCCGCTGGTGCTATCGGTGCAGGCGCGCGCCGCCGGTCGTCATCAGCAGGGCGCGGTCGTCGGGCTGCGCCAAACCGGTCAGCGGTTTACGTCGATCGCGATACCGCCGTTGATGGGCGCGATCGCCGACCGCTGCGGCGTCGGCGCAAGCTTCTACATTCTCGGCGGCTTTATGCTGGTGCTTTGCGTGCCGTTGGCCGTCATTATCCGCCAGGTCGGGCGCCGACGTCCGCTCGACGAGTCGCTCGCCGGCGCGACCGATTGATCCCAGACGGCGCCATAACGGCCCGCGCTAGAATGGCCGGCGGTCGAGGGGAGCGTGCGGCTGCTCCAGCCCGTCCACGGGGATGTTGCGGCCGTTGATCCAATGGCCGCGCGGCGAGGCGGCGAAGACGATGACGTCGGCCACCTCCTCGGCGGTGCCGAGGCGCCCCATCGGAAAGCCGTGGCGGACATAGTCGGCATAGTAGTCCGGGTTGGATAGCCGGTAGCGATCCCAGCCGTTGCCCCCGACCAGGATCGAGCCCGGCGAGACGGTATTGACGCGGATGCCGTACGGCACGAATTCGAGCGCCCAGCGCTCGGTCTCGAAAATGAGGGCCGCCTTCGCCGCGCCGTATTGCCCGGACATCGCGAGCTGCGGGGACCAGCCCGAGATCGACGCGATATTGACGATCGCCGCGCCGGGCCGGCCCTTCATGTGCGGCAATGTGAGGCGCATCATCCGCACGGTCTGAATGAGGTTGCGCTCCAGGGCGCCCTGCCAATCCTCGTCGGTGCTGTCGGCGATGCGCGCGCCGCCACCCCCGCCACCGACATTGTTGACGAGGATGTCGATGCCGCCCCAGGAAGCGGCCGTGGCGGCGACCAGTGCCGCGGCATCTTCGGGCTTAGCGACGTCGGCCGCGTGAGCGACGACTTCGGCGCCCGCGGCACGCAGCTCCCGTTCAGCCGCAGCGAGTTGCTCGGCCGCACGCGCCGAGAGCATCACCCGGCAGCCCTCCGCGGCAAACGCCTTGGCGGTGGCGAGGCCGATGCCGCGGCTCGAGCCGGTGACGAGCGCAATTTTGCCTGCAAGTTTGAGATCCATCCACCGGCTCTCCCCGTTATGCCGTCAACCGGGCGTGACACTCGGAGCTACGGCCTTGTTTGAACCCGGTAGAGGCTCAGCGCCTGCATCACCGGCGCGTCGCTGAAGCTGAACAGGAAAGCCGGCCGGTCGCGCTCATTGACGTGCTCGCAGAAGGTCCAGGTCGGCACCGTGAACACGTCCTTGTCGTCCCAGTCGAGCCGCCGGTCCCCCACCACCGAGTAGCCGGCGCCCTCGACGACGTGATAGTTCGTGCAGCACACCCGGCGACGGGCCTCAGTCTTCTCACCGGGGCGCAACAGCTGCATATGGCAGGCGATCGTCGGCATCACCGGTCCGCCGGTCCGCCGGTTCTTGTATTCGAGGATGATTTCCTGGCTAGTGCCGGCGGCAGCGAGCCGCTGTAGGGCCTCCCGCATCTCCGCCATCGGATAGTGCCACTCCGAGGCGTTGACCGGCGCATTCAGCTCCTGCCGCGCCTGGTGGTACTCTTCGTAGAACCCCGCTTCGAGCATCCGCACCAGCGGGGTGTCCAGGCCATCCAGCCAAATCATCGGCGCATCGGTGTCGTTGGCGTGGTCGTGCCATGACCAGTTGGGGGTGAGGATGAGATCGCCGGGCGCCATCGGCACGCGTTCGCCATTGACGACCGTGTAGCCGCCCCGGCCCTCGATGATCAGGCGCAGCGCAGCGCCGGAATGGCGATGCGCGCGGGCGATCTCGCCCGGCATCACGATCTGGATGTTGGCGACGAGGGTATTGCTGGCGATCCCCGAGAGGTTGGGGTTGCCGAGGCGCAGCACCCGGCGCTCGCCCTGCGCGGTGCCGACGAGTTCGGCCGCCCGCATCGCCTGCGGCCGCAAATCCTGCCAGTGCCACAGGTAAGGCACGGCTTTGCTCTGCGGCTCGACGGTGATGCCGCCGCCGATCCACGCCGGGGTCACGTGCTGCGTGGCCAATTGCGCGTAGTACGCCTCCAACTCTTCCGGCGAAGACTGGATGTCGGAAACTGCAAGCATGGGAGATCCTCCCGTTGAGGAGCGGCTAGGCCTCGGCCACCGCGGCGCGTACCGCCGCCAGCCGTTCGAGCGAGCCCAGCACCTTCGGCTGGTCGTTGGTCAGGTGGCGCACCGAGATTTCGGTGTAGCCGATTTCTGCGAAGCGTTGAAACTGTTCGGCGACCTCATCGACCGATCCGGCGATCAGCGCCTCTGCCGGCATCCCGCGATAGCCTCGGCCCAGCGCCTCCTGCAATACCGCCTGCGCGTCTGCCGAGGTCTCACCGACATAGATGTCGCGCCGCAGGACAATGGCGCCGGGGGGGTTGCCGCAATGGGCGCAGCGCTCGCGATAGAGATCGGCCTGCGCGCGCGCTTCCTCGCGGGTGAGGCCGGGGCTGGCGATCCAGCCGTCGGCGAGGCGCGCCGCGCGGTCGATCGCGGGTGGCGCGCTGGCCCCGATCCATACATCGACAGCCTCCGCCGGACGCAGCGCGAGGCTTGCGCCGGTAATCCGGAAGCGCCGCGCCGAACTCGCCGTTTCGCCGGCGAGGAGGCGCCGGATAATGTCGAGCGCCTCCTCGAAGGCCGAGGGCCGCGTCTTGAAGTTGGCGCCCATTGCGGCGAAGCGGTCCTCGCCCCAGCCGAGCCCGCATTGCATGATGAAGGGGCCTTGCGCGATCGCCGCCAGCGTTCCGATCTGCTCGGCCACCAGCACCGGGTGCCATAGCGGGAGCAGGAACAGGCAGCCGGCCGGGGCATCGCCCCATTCCGCGAGAAGCCGCCCGAGCATCGGCGTGTTCTGGTAGTAGGGCGTGGGTGAGACGTGCTGGTCGCCGATAAACAAGGAATCGAGCCCGGCCCGGCGTGCGGCCGCTGCCCGCTCGATCATCCAGCGCGCTCCCTGACGCGGGTCCTTCACATCGCCATAATTGCTGGTGAGCGAGATTCCAACTCTCATCGCCGCGTCCCCTATCGTCGCGCCGGGTTCGATCAGACCCGAACTCGCCCCTCAAGCCAAGGACGGATTGTGGGGCTGGCGGCCAAGAAGCCTGCGCCTTCTCGGAGGTTATGGTAGTTCCTTCGGTGACCGCACCATGGGCGCCGCGCGAAGAGCATCTTCGATGATCCTGACGCCGCCCGACCGTCTGACGAGATGACGACGCTGGCCCCCAAGCCGACGGTAAGGACGGACGACCAAGGGAATTCGGGACTTTATCGGGCGCGGGGCGATGTCGCCGGAGACCCGATCAGGATCGTCCGCGCGGTTTCCCGTCCGCTGGCCAGCGCCGCCTCGACCGTGCCCATGTCCGGCCCGGCATAGAGCGCTTCGCCGGAAAAGAAGATGGCGCCGCCATCCGGTTTGCTCAGCACCGCCTGCGCCTCGCGCGTGCGCGGCGTTGCGTAGGAATAGGCGCCGCGCGCGAACGGATCCTTACCCCAGTTGATCGCCCGCGACGCGAGGAGTTTGCCCCTGATGGCGTCGACCGGCCGAGCGAAAATCTCGGCGAGCGATGCAAGGCCCATATCGATCAGGTCAACTTCGGTGAGCGAGGACACCCTGTCGGCCTTGGGTCCCGCGTACCAGCCGGTCAACACCGGATACCGGGAAGGATGCTGCGTCCACCAGGTTGGAACCGTGGCGTCGGAAACCAGGAACGACAGGTCGGTCAAATCTCGCCCGGCGTGATCGGCCCACCAGCGCTCGGTAAACCGCAGCAGTATCTTGACGACGTTGCCGAAGCCGATGTCGGCGGTTGCCGCGGCCTGCTTGCGCGCCACTGGCGGCAGCGCGATCTTGGACAATAGCGGCAGCGGCACGGCAAGGATCGCGGCGTCGGCCTCTAGCCTGGCGCCGTTTTGACAGCGTACGGCAATCCGTCCGGCGCGCTCGTCGATGGCGATGGCGGCGGCGCGGAGATGCAGCGTCACGCCATGCAAGCGGCAATTGGATAGGAGGTGCTCGATCAGCGCGCCGTAGCCCCCCGCGACCCGGCCGTGCTCGCCATCCTCCCGAGACGTCCACTCGTCGCGCAGCGCGAGCGTGCTGAACCGGTGCGGGTCGGCCGCGTCGTAGCCCTCGACGGTCCGCGTAACCGAGCGCCGCAACTCGTCGTATTGCGGTTCGGCAAACTGCGTCTCGAGGAATTCGGCGACGGGGAGATCGGCCTTCACCGCCCGCAAGGCCCGGTAAAACCGGTCCATATGAGGAACCGCATAGTCCGCCGGCGACAGCGCCCCCGCGCGGAGGCGCCAGCGGGTCCCGCCACGGGGCGATAGCGACACCCGCGCCTCGCGCATCAACGCGCGCGTCACCGGCGCGGCGCCATGAACAAACTCGGCGCCGCCCTCCGCCTTGTATCCGAACGCCTCTTCGGGCAGCGGGTAGATGCGGCCGCCGCAGCGGCTGCGCGCCTCGAGGATGGTCACGCGCTTGCCAGCGCGCGCGAGTTCGCGGGCCGCCATCAGGCCCGCCGCCCCGGCGCCGACCACCACGAAATGCGTCGGATGGTGAGGGGGCATCCGCGTCAGGGGATCTGCGTGCCCTCGGCGGCCACAGCCTTTTGCACGGCCGGACGCGCCAGCATGCGGGCGCGGTGTTGCATGACCCCGGGCAGTTTGCCGGTGTCGACCCCGTCCCCTTCGATCCAGGTGCCGATCGTGAAAAGGTAGGGGTCGCAGATCGTGTACTGCTCGCCCATGACCCACGGGCCCCGCAACAGCTTATTTTCGATCAGTGCGAAGCATTCGGTCACGGTCGCCGGCACCTTTCGCTTCATGGCTTCAATGGCCCCGGCGTCATCCGCCCACCTTGCGCCCCGCCGGCCGTGCGCGTGCGCGACATGCACGGTCGAGCACAGATAGCTGTTGAACTCCTGGACCTGGGCGAGGGCGAACGGATCGGCGAGCGGGGCAAGCCCGGCCTCGGGAAACCGCTGCGCTACAAAGCACAGAAGCGCAGGAGTTTCGGTCAGCGTCCCCTTTTCGGTCACCAGCGCCGGGACTCGCCCTTTCGGGTTGACCGCCAGGTATTCGGGGCTGCGCTGGCGCTGCGAGCCGAAATCTACGAGAACCGCCTCGTATGGCGCACCGGCTTCCTCAAGCGCGATATGCGTCGCCAGCGCGCAGGTGCCGGGAGCGTAATAAAGCCTGAACATGTCGTTCGTCCTCCATCGAGACCGGTCTGCATCGTTTGGTCCACAATACCAGGTAATATCGAACCGGCGGAACCGATGGAGAAGACGATGACCGATGACCCCGCCTGGGCGCTCGCCCAGCATGTTTGCCGTACCGGCTACGCGGACTTGCCGGCAAGCGCCGTCGCCTCCGCCCGCCGCGACATTCTCGATACCTTTGGCTGCATGCTCGGCGGCAGCGGCTCTCCCGGGATCGACGAACTTTTTTCGGTGATCTCCCGCTGGGGAGGGATCGAGGAAAGCGGAGTCCTCTTTCGCGGGATCCGCCTGCCGGCGCCCCAGGCTGCCCTCCTCAACGCCAGCATGGGTCATGCGCTCGATTTCGATGACACGCTCGACACCGGCGGCTCGATCCACCCGGGCGTCTCCGTGCTCGGCGCGGTCCTCGCGGTATGCGACATGATCGGGGGCGCCAGCGGGCGGGATGTCCTGTTGGCGGTCGCCCTCGGGCTGGACGTCTCGTGCCGCATCGCGCTCGCCAGCACCCTCGACCGCGGCTGGCATCGCACCGCGGCGATCGGGGTCTTCGGCGCCGCGGCGGCTGCCGGCAAGCTGATTGGCCTCAAGCCGACGCAGATGCTCGCCGCCCTCGGCATCGCCTACAGCCACGCCGCCGGCAACCGCCAATGCATTCTCGATGGGGCGCTGACGAAGCGCATGCAGGCCGGCCAGGCGGCAAGCGCCGGCGTGTTTTCCGCGGTTTTGGCGCAGACCGGTTTCACCGGGGCGCGGAACATCTTCAATGGCCGCTTCGGGTTTTTCGAACTGTACCAGCCAAACGGGTACGACGCCGCGGCGCTGCTGCGCGACCTCGGCACCGCGTACCGCGGCGAAGCGCTGAGTTATAAGCCCTATCCCTGCGGCCGACCGCTGCACGCGGCGATCGATGCCGCGCTGGCGGCACGAACGCGGCTCGACATCGAACGGGCCGACGACATCGCGACGGTGACGCTCGAGGCGGACCCTCCCGGCCACGCCGATCAGTTCGACAGCGGGCCGGCGAAGCGCCGCCCTACCCAGGTGGTCGAAGCACAATTCGCCCAGCCGTTCCTGGTCGCCACCGCCCTGGTGCATGGCAGGATCGGGATCGCGGAGGTCGACGGTCTGGGGGATGCGGCGGTGCTGGCCCTGTCCGACCGCATCGCCGGGGTTGCGCGGGAGGGCCGAACCAAAGGGTCGCTCGGCATTACGGTGCAACGGACCGACGGGCGTTTGGTTAGGGTCGAGGCCGAGGATCCGATCGGCTCGCCGGAAAAGCCGCTGACCCAGGCTCAGCTCGCCGCAAAGTTTCGCGACTGCGCGGGCAATGCGGTGCAACCGCCGGCGGACGCAAGTGTGGATCGCGTGCTGGCGGCAATCGCGCGATTGGAAATGCTGCCGGATGCGCGAGAGCTGACGACCCCATTCGCCGGGTAACGCAGCGCTTGCGGATTAACGGGTCAGATCGGCGGTAAGCGGCTGGCCGACCAACTGTCGTCAGCGCGCCGCCGGCAGCAGGGGATGGTGGTCGCCGCCGCCGGCCCGCAGGCGGTCCAGCCGCTGGGCCGCGCTCGGCGCGACTTGGCGTGAAGCTCCAAGTGCGCGCGATCACGAATAGCCAGGGAAGCCGCGCGGTCGGCGAAATATTTGCTTAAGCGCGAGGACCGCTCTCTTGGTCGGCTCGGATAACCGCAGCGCCTCCCGCTCGATTTGAGCTGCAAAATCTGAACTCATCGATGATGAGTTGTCATAGCGTATCATCGATGGATTACATATCAGATATCAAGATCAGATTGTAGATTTTTCTCTCGGACGCATTGACCATACGAACCGGGTAAGGTACCGATGGGCTACGCAGGTGGGCCCGGATGCACCTCGGTTCGCCGTTCTTCGAAATTGTGTTGAGCCGGCCGGTACGGGCTTGCGCGGCTAGAAATGCTCGAATTTATCGTCGCGACCGGGCTGTTGGTCCTGGGTGGCTTTGCCGCTGTCATCCTCGGCGCACGGCCGCGCGTGGCTCAGCGCGCCGGCCAGATCGGAGCGATCTCCGGGTCCGCTCTGGGGCTTCTCGTATCGATACGCGTGCTCGTGGCCGGACCGACCGAGGGGATGTCCGGTGTTTGGCCGATGCCGGGCGGTGGTCTACACCTCGAAATCGACGCGCTGTCGGCGTTTTTCCTGATCCCGGTCTTCGGGCTCTCGGCAGTGACCGGGATTTACGGCCGCAGCTATCTTGTGGGCGGCGATCCTGCGAGCGACGGCGGGAGGGGATCGGCGGCGACCTGGTTCCATCTCAATCTGTTGACCGCGGCGATGGCGCTGGTGATCACCGCGCGCGACGGCCTCCTCTTCCTCCTCGCCTGGGAGATCATGGCGCTTGCCCCGTTCTTCCTCGTCATTTTCGACGATCGGCAGGCGAGCGTGCGGCACGCCGCCTGGACCTACCTCGCGGCAACTCATCTGGGGACCGCGTTTCTCCTGGTGCTGTTCGTGCTTCTCGGCGGGCTCGCCGGAACCTCGGATTTCTCAGGCTATGCGGCCGCCCTCGAAGCCCACCCGGCGCTGTCATCGGGGGTATTCCTGCTGGCGCTGATCGGCTTCGGCTCGAAGGCCGGGATCGTCCCCGCCCATGTCTGGCTGCCCGAAGCGCATCCGGTCGCGCCGAGCCACGCGTCCGCGCTCATGTCGGGAGCGATGATTAAGGTCGGGATCTATGGGCTCGTCCGCATCCTGACGATGCTCGGCACCCCGCCGGCGTGGTGGGGCTGGCTGCTGATCGCGGTCGGCGCGTCGAGCGGCGTTTTGGGGGTCCTCTTCGCCCTTGCGCAACACGATCTGAAGCGCCTTCTGGCGTATCACAGCGTCGAGAATATCGGGATCATCCTGATCGGCCTCGGTCTGGGCGTCCTCGGGCTGGCGCACGGGTCGGTCGCCATTGCCGTCATCGGTTTTGCCGCCGGCCTCCTCCACGTCCTCAACCATTCGATCTTCAAGGGGCTGTTGTTTCTCGGCGCCGGTGCGGTGAGCCACGCCGCGCACAGCCTCGAACTCGAGGAACTCGGCGGCCTCCTGAAGCGGATGCCGTGGACCGGGACGACATTCCTCATCGGCTCGGCGGCGATCGTCGGGCTGCCGCCGCTCAACGGTTTCGTCAGCGAATTCCTGGTTTTTTATGGCGGCTTCGCCGGGCTCCTCCAGCCGACGGTGAATATCGCGGTCGCCGGGTTGATCGCGCTCGTCGTCATGGGGCTGATCAGCGGATTGGCCGCGGCCTGCTTTGCCAAAGCCTTCGGCATCGTGTTCCTCGGCAACGCGCGCAGCCATGAAGCTAGGGACGCGCACGAGGCGGCGTGGCCGATGTGCGTCGCGATGGCGATCCTCGCCCTCTTGTGCGTGGCGATCGGCCTCGCGGCGCCGGCGGTCGTCTCGTCGATGGCGAGCGTCGTCGCCGGGGCGAGCGGGCTTGGTCTCGGAGAGGTCCGCGCATCGCTTGCGACGGTTGCCGCCCCTCTGCGAAGCGTCGTCCTCGTCTTTGCCGTCCTCATCCTCGCCG
>DASYZD010000064.1:0-7439 GCA_035946655.1 Allostellaceae bacterium
TGTCGAATCCCGCAAAAACGCGGTGACAGCCTCGTCACGTATCCTCTCTTTGCGCCAGCCCTCGACGACTACAAAGAGGCACCCGTACCAAAGATCGAGGTGAACCATGGTGTGGAGATGATCAACAGCTCCTTCTTGTAGTTTTGTGAGAAAAAGACTTCTGTTTCGCGACGCATTTAGAAAATAGCGATGCAGCGTTAGATTTGCCGCTACGTTGTTCGGTACCGGTTTAGTCTCCGCGGCCATCGATGTTTCGACCCCCTCACTGTGTTGTCGGCACTCGGCCGCTGCCTCCGCATTGGCAGCACAGATCCGCACTTACCTGGAAGCGACGCTCGCCTGAAATCGGATCGTCGGGCAGGCGTTTCGGTATTGCCGACTGATCGGGGTCGGCTCCGGTGCCACGGCAACGCGGGCAAGCTTCAAGATCGTTGACGTCCATGAGGAAAATCGCACGAGCGGAGAGGGGAAAAGTACTCTATATCTGGTGTTGGCTCAGCTGCAAGCCCCACGATGATGATCTGTAAAGCCGGGTTCAGCCCCAGCGCGTAGATTGGTTGAGCGGAGAGAAACCCATCGAATTCCGCGGCGGGCGCTGATGGTGGGTTCCGCGTTGCTCAACCCACCCTACACGGCTACACGGCGAAGTCGGTTTCGATGTCTGCGACCAACGGCTCTATGGCCAACTTGAAACGGCCGGGAATCTTCGGAGCGGTCTCTCCAGGATCGCCGCGCCAGAAGCAGGTGATGTGGGCTTGGGAATGCGCGTGCCCCAGAATGTCGCGGAGCCTCTTGATGCGGCGATCGTCGTTCGGCTCCGGATAAAGCAGGTCGTGCACGAAGGCCAAGTGGTCCCCGAGATCGTCGCTGGGGACGAGCTTGTCGGTTGCGAGAAACCAGATTCCGGTGCGGCCGCGCAGCTTTCCCACATGCGGCCCGGCAACGAATTCCTCGCCCTTCTTATGGGCGCGCGTCGGCGCGACCGGCAGGATCGCGGAGATTTCCCGCGGGTCCAGGTCGTCGCCGGCAAGGCGCAGCGTGACGAACGCTTTGCAGTCTGTCAGCGCGTCAGTCTTCATCGTGGAGGTTGCCAAGGGTCGCGCCCTGCTCATCGGTAACCGAGCCGTCACTCTATATGACCACCGGGTCCGCTCCGGAAAGATCGCTCGCCGCCTTGATCTTGTGGAGTGCGCGACTGAAGTGCCGCGTCGCCATGCCAAGCGCGCGTGCCCCCGAACCCGGCGGGTTCCCGGGATTGCTCCACAAGACGCGGGCGCGCGATCGGCTCATTCGTCCGCCGCATCATTACACACTCACACCAGCTCCAGCCGCAATTGCCGGCCCAATAGCGAGGCGGCGCGCTGGAGGGTTTCGAGCGTCACGTTGCCCTTGTCGGGGTCGAGGATGCGGTCGATCTGGGCGCGGCTGGTGTGCATCACCTCGGCCAGGCGTTTTTTCGTGATGCTTTTCTTCTTCATCTCCTCGGTGAGCTGCCAGGCAATCACCTTCTTGATCGCGCCGGTCGTAACTTCCTCGTAGATGCCTTCCTCGCGCAGGCAATCGTCGAGCGTCGAGCCCCCGTTCGCGTTGTCGAATTTGCTCATCAAATCACCCCCTGCATTCGCTGTCGCGCGAGCGCCAAATCCTCCGGCGGGGTTCGCTGCGTCTCCTTGATAAACCCATGTACGGCGCCGATTCGCCCCGCATCTACGGTAGAAGACGACCGGCATCGCCGCAGGCGGTTGCATGCGGAATTACCGCGGCCGAACACCACGCATTCTCGCCCGGTGCCAGTATAGGATGGCGCCACTGGGGCGACAGGGCGATGGCGCTTGTCGTCGGCGCGACGGGGGAGGGAGCGATGAGCTACGGGGGGACGCCGCCCACGGGGGGCACGATCGATGTCGGCGTCGCGGTGCGCACCGCCTACACCAGCGTCTGGGAGAATGCCGGGCTCGCGGTCGAGTTGGCGTGGCTGCCGTTTGCGATCCTGGTGGCCGCCGAGATCGTCGCGCTGCTGGTGGGCGCTGCCGGCTGGCTCGGGCTGGCACTGGCGGTGCTGGTCCGCGCGCTGGCGCTGGCCGTCCTCAGCACGATCTTTATCGTCCGCTGGTACCGCTTCATGCTGCTCGGCGAAACCGCGAGCGGCGATATTTTTCCGCCCGGCTGGGTGCCGTTCATCATCGCCGCGCTTAAGATCGCGGCGGTCTTCATCCTCGGCGCCATTGTCCTTGGGGTTGTCGCCGCGCTGCCGCCGCATTTTCTGACGATGCCGCTCGCCATGATCGGCGGCATCGCGCTCGCCTTCGCCTTGGCGCGGCTGTGGCTGGTTTTTCCCGCCGCCGCGATCGAGCGGCCGATCGGCCTGCGCGTCGCCTGGGATCTTGCCGCCGGCAATTACTGGCGGCTGATCGCGTGCCTCGTACTCTGCTACCTGCCGTTCGTCGTCGTCAAAGCCGTGCTCGGCGGGTCGCCCACATTTATCGGGCTGGTGCTGGCGATCATCGGCTTTGCGGTGATGTTTGCCGGCGCGGCGGTGATCGCCAGCCTCCTGTCGGGTCTCTACCGCCAGTTCGTCGGCGGACCCGGCCAGCCGCCGCTTCGCCCGGCGTAGCGCCGCTTCGATCCGATTGCCCTCGCCGGAGACAGCATCAATCTCCGGCGGCGGCGGCCGGGCGCGGCCGGCGCAGCATCAAGAGGAGCGGCATCGACAGGAGGACGACCAGCATCATCAGCACGAAATCGTCGAGATAGGCGACCATCGCCGCCTGGCGGGTCACTTCGGCATTGAGGGCGGCCACCCCCGAGGGGGCGGTCAGGCTGAACGGCACGGCCAGCAGCGGCGCCTGGGCGAGCGGGTTGTCGGGGCGCAAATTCTCGATGAGGCGCGCGTGGACGGTCTGGGTGTTCTCGGCGAGGAGCGCTTCCAGCAGCGAGATGCCGATGCTGCCGCCCAGATTGCGCATCACGCTGCGGATCGCGGTGCCCTGGGTCATGAGGTGCCGGGGCAGCGTCGACAGCGCGATCGTATTGAGCGGCACAAAGGTGCAGCCCAGCCCAAAGCCCTGGAGTACGCCCGAGGAGAGCACCGGGCCCATCCCCATTTGCAGCGAAAACCCGGTCATCTGCCACAAGGAGACCGCGGTCAGCGCCAGGCCGGCGAGGATGATCAGCCGGGTGTCGACCTTGCCGATCAGCCTCCCGACCAGGAACATCGAGAGCATCGTGCCGATGCCGCGCGGCGCCGTCACCAGCCCGGTCGTGAACACCGGATAGTTCATCAGCCCCTGCAGCATCGTCGGCACCAGCGCGAGCGTACCGCTGAGGATGCCGCCGATGGCGAACATCAGCAGCGTTCCGGTCACGAAATTGGGGCTGTTCAAGAGATCGCGACTGATAAAGGACCGGTCGGTCGCGGTTACGGTATGGACGATGAATACGTAGAGGGCGACTGCGGCGATCGCGGCCTCGACCCAGATCTCGCCCGAATGAAACCAGTCCTTCAATTCGCCGCGGTCGAGCATCAATTGGAAGGCGCCGACCGCAACGCTGAGGCTGGCGAAGCCGAGAAAATCGAACGGCTCGCGATGGCCGTACCGGGTCTCGTGAATGAAGATCAGGATGCCGAGCGCGGCGAGCACACCGAACGGCAGGTTGATGTAAAACACCCAGCGCCAGCTGTAATCCTGGGTCAACCAGCCGCCGAGCAAGGGTCCCATGATCGGCCCGAGGATGACGCCGCTGCCCCACACCGCCATCGCCTGGCCGTGCCGCTCGGGCGGGTTGATCTGGAACAGCACCGATTGCGACAGCGGAACGAGGGCCGCGCCGCAGACCCCTTGCATGATGCGGTAAAGCACCAGCTGCGGCAGGCTGGTGGCGCTGCCGCACAGGGCGGACGCCGCGGTGAAGCCGGCGACTGAGATCAGAAACACGTATTTGATGCCGAAGCGGCCGGCCAGCCACCCGGTCAGCGGCATCATGATCGCCGCCGCCACGATGTAGGAGGTCAAGACCCAGGCGGCCTGGTCTTGCGACGCGGAGAGCGCGCCCTGGATGTGCGGCAGGGCGACGTTGGCGATCGTGTTGTCGATCCCCTGCATCAGCGTCGCCAGCATGATCGACACCGTAATCGCCGCGCGATTGAACCGGGCGCTGCGCTCGCCGCTTCTCACCGCGCCGCCGCCCGGTTCAACTCACGGCGTCGAGGAGGCGGCGGCAGCAGCCCGCTTCGGGGCGGGCCGGCCGGCGGGCTGTCAGGATCGCGTCGATCCCGAGGCCGCGTCCGTAGCGGTGAAGGGCAAACACCAGCTGGAGCAGCAGCAGGAAGAAATAGGTCCACGGCCATTCGCCGGGCGCGCTGTAGAGCCCGAGCCACAGATTGAGGATCTGCAAGGCGCCGATCAACGCAAAAAGGCGCACGAAGGCGCCGAGCATCAAGGACACGCCGGTCAAGACTTCCGCCGCGTAGACGACCGGCGCGAACAGATAGAAGTGCGGCAGGACGATTTGGTTGACGAAATCGGCCTGCAGCGGGATCGCGGCGTGCTGGCCCATCAGCTTCATCCAGTAGGCGAGGCCGGTGTCGCCGAATGGCTGCTCCGGGTGGTCGGTGTAGTAAGGCGGCAGCTTCCACAGGGTCTGCTGCCACCACATCGCGCCGATCAGAAAGCGCAAGACCCATTGCGCCGCAGGCTCGAAGCGGCGCTGTTCCGGGATTGTCGCAAAGGCAATGCCGGCGATCGCGATACTGGCGAGGAGCAACAGCCAGAACACCAGGGTCAGCCAGCCGGGTTGCGTCAGGAAGCCGACGACATCGGCGGCGGGGTTCGGGTTCATCGGACGATTCCTGGCTAGCGGCGCGCCGTCGCGGCCGAAACCGTGCGAGCCCGCGGTTCGAGCGCAACCCGCGCGAAAGTCAGAAGGATCCGCCAGCTCGCCTTCAGCGTGCCGGCGAGGCTACCGGACACCTTGGATACGCCGCCGGCGCGGCACCGATGGGCGACCGGCAACTCGAGGATGCGCAAGCCGTTGCGCGCCGCCCGCATCTGCATCTCGAGGTTCCAGCCATAGCTCACCTCGCGCATGCCGAGGCTCATCAGTGCGTCGCGCCGGATCGCGCGAAACGGTCCCATATCGGTATAGCGGACACCGTACAAGAGGCGCAGCGCGGCGCCGATGGCATAGCCGGCGAGGATCTGATGCGCGCTCATGCTGTGAGGCTCGCGCGCGCCGCGGGTGCGCGAGCCGATCACGAAATCGGCCCGGTCCTCGGCGATCGGCTCGACCAACGCCGGGATCAGCTCCGGGCAATCGCTGCCGTCGCCATCGAGAAAGACGATGATGTCGCAGGGCGTCGCCGCTTCGGCGCCGGCCCGGCAGGCCCGGCCGTAGCCGCGGCAACGCTCGCTGACGATGCGGGCGCCGGCGGCGCGGGCGCGCTCGACGGTGCGGTCGGTGCTGGCGCTGTCGGCGACGATGATGTCGTCGACGCTGTCCCGCGGGATGAGGGCGAGGACCCCGGCAATCGCTGCTTCCTCGTTGAGCGTCGGGATCACCACCGCAACCCGCGGGCGGCGCGCTGTGGGCGCGGTCACGTCGGGCTCACAGGCTCCATCGCAACCCGCACCCGGCGCATGCGGCAGGCGGTTGATCGCTCAGGAGGGCGCTGCGGAAGGCCTGGTATTTGGCGCCGTTCCAGATCTCCCTGAGGGTCTCCTGCGTCGCGTCGCCCAACGTAAAACTGTCGTAGCCGCGCATCGAAAACGGCGCGATACAGCAAGGGATCGCGCGGCCATGCGCGGTCACGTACATCAGGGTCCAGGGGCGCCGGCACAAGGACCAGGGCTGCGCCCTCTCGTCTCGCTTGAGGCTCGCCGCCGGATCGGTCGCGCCCGAGGCGTTGAAGGCGATGCCGAATTGGCATGCCAGCTCTTCGGCCTCGCGAATGAGGCGGCCCTCCTCATACTCGCCGCCGGCAAACAGCGCCTGGTCCGGCCGCGCCAGCCCTTGCCCCTCGGGAAAATAGACAAGGCGCTGCAGATAGACTTCCGCGACGTCGACCTCATGCGCGAGACGGACGAAATCCGAGAGCTGGGCGACGGTTTCCTTCAAGCCCGTCAGCCACAGCGAGACGCGCGGCAGCTCGGCCCCGAGATCGCGCTGCAGTGCGCGGAAGGCGCTGATGTTGCGCACGATGCGGGCGAACATGTCGCGCCCGCGCACCAGCTTGAAGGCATGGGGCTCGGCAACGTCGAGCGAGACGCGCAGTTCGTCGAGCCCGCTGTCGATCAGTTCCCTCCCCTTCTTCTCGCTGAGCAAGGTGCCATTGGTGTTGAACAGCACGTAAGTGCCACGATCCTTCAGATGACGGATCATCCGCGGCAGGTTGCGCACCATCATCGGCTCGCCGATGCCGTGCAAGACGACGCGCGCGATCCGCGGGAACTGGTCGACGATCGCGGTAAAGAGCACCCAGCTCATATCGGCGGGGGGTTCCAGCGCCTCGAAGGTGCGCGGGCAAGTCGTGCATAAGAGGTTGCAGCGATTGGTCGTCTCAAGATAAAGGCAAACCGGCTCCGCTCCGGCAACGGCGCCGCGCTCCGAGGCGATATGGTCGAAATAGCGGCGCGGGATGCTCTCAACCGGCAATTTGTTCGCCATTGGTCAGCTGCTCCCGGTGGTGCCGCCGCCACAGATCGATCGCGGCCAGTGCCAGAAACGGCACGTAAATGGCGGATTCGACGAGGAACCGGTGCCGGTCCCGAACCAGTGTCGACCCGACCGGGACCAGATAGAGCAAGAAACTCGCCAGCGTCAACCATACCAGCGAGGCCGCGGGCACCAGACAGGCAAAGACGATCAACCAGACGAAATACCAGGGATAGTGCGGGGATATCAGAAAGACAGCGGCGGCGGCGAGGAGGGCGGCGCCATAGACCTCGCGCCCGGCCACCTCGCCATCGGCGCCGGCCGGCCGGGCGGCGAGGTAGACCGCGAGCCCGGCCAACACACATCCGGCGGTGGCGAGGTAGGCAATGTCGGGCAGCGCCCCAAGAGGCAGGACCGCCTTCGCCACGCTCCACGGGTAAAACCCAGCCCCGCCGGCGGTGAAGCCTTCTTCGGCCATATAGCCGCCAAGAAAGCCGAAAACCCCCCAGCCCACACCGAGAAACGGCAGGTAGGCCAGCACCACCGCCGCCGCGAAGGCGGCCGGCATGCGCCATTCCCGGCGCCATCCCCAAGGGCGCCAGAGCGCTGGAAACAGTACCGCCGGATAGAACTTCACCAGGACCCCGAGAGCGAGCGCCACCCCGGTGGCCGCGCCGCCGAAGCGGCGCCGGCTCCACAGCGCCACGACCAGGAACGCGACGATCGCGGCGTCCACATGCCCGCTCCCGGCGAATTCCCATAGCGGCAGCGGGTGCCAGGCGTAGACG
>DASYZD010000065.1:0-16865 GCA_035946655.1 Allostellaceae bacterium
TGCGTCCACTCATCCACTTTTTCCGGCCGGGTCTCCACACGCGCGTAGTCGTGCTGTTGCATAAACCGCAGCAGGCCTGCCTGGAACTCGACGCTGTGCGAGATGGCCTGCGGAATGTTGCCGCGTGCGGTGTGGGGCCCCAGCACCATCAGCATGTTGGGGAAGCCTTCGGCGAGCATGCCGAGATAGGTGCGCGGGGTTTCGGCCCAGGCGTCTTTGAGGCGAAGGCCGTTTTGCCCGCGGATATCGATACGGTCGTAGGCGCCGGTCACGCCATCAAAGCCCGTGGCGTAAATGAGGATGTCGAATTCGTGCTCCCGCCGCGCGGTGTTGATGCCCCGCGGGGTGATGCACTCGATCGGCTCATCGACCAGGGTGTCGATCAGCGTGACGTTGTCGCGGTTGTAGGCTTCGAAATAGCCGCTTTCCAAGGGCACCCGGCGGGTGCCGAAGCCGTGATCCTTGGGGATCAGCTTGTCGGCGACTTTCGAATCGTGCACGCGCTGGCGGATCTTTTTGGCGATGAAGGCACTGATCGCAGCGTTGGCGTCCCCGTTCGTCAGGATGTCGCGGAAGTTGCCCATCCAGATGCCAAAGCCGGGTTCCCCGTAAAGCTTCTCCCAGAACGCCTCGCGCTCCTCTGGCGCCACCTCCAGGGTGTTGCGCGGGTCGGCCTGATGAATGAACCAACTCGGCGTCGTCGCGCAGTGCGCATAAATCTCCTCGTAACGGGATTTGATCTCCGCCATCTCCGCCTTGCTGATCCTGGAATTATGCAGGGGCGCGGCCCAGTTGGGGCGGCGCTGGAAAACGGTAAGGTGCTTGGCCTCTTTGGCGATCTCGGGGATCGCCTGGATGGCGGTCGCACCGGTGCCGATGATGCCGACGCGCTTCCCGGTAAAGTCCACCGGCGTGTGCGGCCACCGCGCCGGGTGATAGGCAGGGCCCTTGAAGCTGTCGCGGCCCGGGATCGCCGGCAGCGTGTAGGCCGAGAGGATGCCGATGGCGGTGAAGAGGAACCGCGATTTTGCCCGCTGCCCGCCTTCCAGCGTCACGTTCCACTGGTTCGCCGCCTCGTCCCAATGCGCGGCCGCGACCGTGCTAGCGAACTCGATGTCGCGGCGCAGGTCGAACTTGTCGGCGACATAATTGAGGTATTCGAGCGTGTCGGGCTGGGGGGAGAAATGCTCCTTCCAGTCCCATTCCGCCATCAGCTCCTTGGAAAAGGAGTAGCCGTAGGTCCAGCTTTCGGAATCGAAACGCGCGCCGGGATAGCGGTTCCAGTACCAGGTGCCGCCGACGTTCGTGCCGGCCTCGAACACGCGCGCGGTCATGCCCAGTTCGCGCAGGCGGTAGAGCATGTACATGCCGGAAATCCCGGCGCCGATGACGATCGCGTCGTAGACCAGAAGCTGGCCCTGGCTGGGGCGTTCCAACACGGCGTGGGTGTCTGGCATCACGGGCGTCCTTGGTTACGACACGCGGGCAAAAGTTGCGGTTGCGCCAACGGTTTCATCGCCGGGGCACGCTAGCGCTTCAACGATTTGACCAGGGTAGCTCAACCGCCGCCGGCCAAGACAAGCAAATGCCGAATACGGCCTTGCCGCTGTTCGATACCGGACGGCCTGCCACCCGCCCTCATCCCGGGACGCGGAACCCGACATCGCCCTCGCGTTCGATCTGGTGGACGAGTTCGATTTCCCAGCGCAGATAGCGCTCGCGCGCGCCCGGGCCGGCGTAGGGATCGTAGGGCCGGCGCCAGCAATCGTTGGGCGTGTCGGCCATCGCCTCGCGGCCGGTGGCGAGTGCCAGCCCCACGGCGCGCCATGCATCGGTGCCGCCGGCGAGCACGCGAAGTTCGGCGCCGCCGCCAGCCGCCAGTTCCGCCGCAGCCAGGCGCGCGAGGCGTCCATCGGGCGAGGTCAGCACCAGAAACCGCCGTCGCGGCACCCGCTCGAGGCTGCGGCCCAGGCGCGCGCGCACCGCGAACCAGGCGCCGGGGATGTGCCCGGCCTCGTAGCCGATGCTCGGCCCCAGATCGATGACCGCAGCCTCGCCGCGGTCGACTAGCGCCTGCAGTTCGGCCGGCGCGATTGTGGCGACCGGGGCGACCGGCGCGACCCCCGCCCGCTCGACCTCGGGGATGATCGGGGCGGCGGCGCCTTTGACGAGCGTGCGCCCGGTCAGCCCGCTCTCCAGCACGTAAACCTCGGGCCAGCCCATCTGCACGAGCCACGAGCCGGTCATCACCGCGCGCACGCCGTCATCGTCGGCGAGCACGATGCGGGCGTTGCGGGTCGCCATATAGACGTCGGTCGCCTGCACCAGCTGCCCGCCCGGGGCCGAGCGCGCGCCGGCGAGATGGCCTTGGGCATATTCCTCCGGGCTGCGCACATCGAACAGATGAAGCGTGCGCTGTTCGGCTTCGCCGGCGAAACGGCCGAGCGCGGCATCGTCGATCCGCGCGATGCCAAAGCGCCGCGCGACATCCTCGGCGAGGTCGCGCGCCCGCGCCAGGCCCTCGGGAGAGGGCTTCGGCAACGCATCCTCGCGCCCGCGGGCGAGATCGAGCCCGGCCAATTCCCAGCCCATCGTGCCGTTTTCGAGCGCCATGACCGGGTTGGCGAGCCCGGCGTTGCGCAAGGATTGGGCGCCGATGATGCTGCGCGTCCGTCCGGCGCAGTTGACGACGACGAGGCTCGCGGATGAATGGAGCCGGTCGGGCACACGATAGACCAATTCGGCGCCCGGGCAGTCGAAGGCGCCGGGGATGCTCATGTTGCGGAATTCGGCCAACGGCCGGCTGTCGACGATCAGCACATCTTCGCCCGCATCGATCCGCCGCTTCAGCTCGCTCGCCCCGATATGCGGCGTCTTGCAGCGATGCTCGACCAGTTCGCCAAAGGCCTTGCTCGGCACGTTGACCCCGGTGAACAGCTCGAAACCCGCCGCCGCCCAGGCGCGCGCCCCGCCCGTCATGATCGAAAGATCACGGTAGCCCATCTGACCCAGCCTACCCGCGGCGCGCTCGGCGAGATCCTCCCCGTCCAAGGCTCCGGGGCCACCGTCAAGAATAACGATTCGCGCCGATTTGCGCGGCACCAATTCCCCGATCATCAGCTCAAGCCGGGAAAGCGGCACCGAATTGGCGAATAGCGGGTGGCCCTCGTCGGCAAACACACCCTCTTCGCGAACATCCATGAACGCGATCTCGGCGCCGTCCTGCAGCATCGCGCGCACTTCGGTCGGCGATACGCCGGTCTTCGTCATCGCTCTCTCCTCAAACCGAGATGCCGAGCATAGCAAGACCGGGCGGGGCCAACCATGCTGCGGTCATACGGACAGCCATGCCGTGCCGCCCGCCCCCCTCAGAGTTGAACCCGGTGTCGCGCCTCCTTAGATCAACCACACGACAGGAATGAGCCCCGAGGCAAAAAATGGCCGGATCCACCTCCTCCGATTTCACCTGGCTCGAGGGGTGGCAGCATAAGGAGCCCGCCGCGGAGCTGACCGGGGAGCCGAGCGGCCGCAACCGCCGCGAGGCCGAGCGGCTGATGGCCTATTGGGAAGGTAAGCTCAACGAACTCGGCGGCACGGTCACCGTCGCCGGGCTCGATCTCGCCGGGACCAACAGCAAGGAATGGTCCAACCGGTTTTTGATCGCCGTCGACCCGATGATCGAGCGATCCTTGCTCGTTCTCTACGGTTCGCACTTCGCGCAGCTTCTCGGGTTGCCGGAGCAGCCACGCACCAATTTGCCGATTTTGCGCCAGTTGCCGCCGCGCTATGTCGATCTGTTCCTGCACGCCTGCGCCGAGGCGCACGAGAAGATGGCGCCGGTGCGCATCGAAGGCGAGATCGAACGGGCCGATGGGCGCACCGAGCGATATCGCGCGATCTTCATCGCGGTCGGGGTCAAGCCGAATGCGCTGACCTGTCTCGCCTTTGGCGCCTTCAGCAACCGGGTGATCGATCCGAAATAGCGCCATTTGGACCAGGGCCCCTCTTGCTCGCGCCCACGGAATGGCTCTACTAAGAGGAGCCCGTTCCGCTTTTGCCGGGAGCCGTGCTGACCGCCATGCCTGACGAGTTCTACCGCATCAAGCGCCTGCCGCCGTACATCTTCGCCGAAGTCAATGGGTTGAAGGCGCAGGCTCGGGCCGCGGGGCGCGATGTCATCGACCTCGGCATGGGCAACCCCGACGGGCCGACCCCGCCGCATATCGTCGCCAAACTGATCGAGGCGGTGCAGAACCCGAAGACCCACGGCTATTCGACGTCGCGCGGCATCACCGGGCTGCGCCGGGCGCACGCCGCCTATTATGCACGCCGCTTCGAGGTCGAGCTCGATCCCGAACGCGAGGTCATCGTCACCTTAGGTTCGAAGGAGGGCCTGGCTAATCTCGCGCAGGCAATCACCGCACCGGGCGACACCGTGCTGGTACCCAACCCGTGCTACCCGATCCATGCCTTCGGCTTCATCATGGCGGGCGCCGCGGTACGCCACGTCCCGATCGGCCCGGATGTCGATTTCCTCGGCGAACTCAAGAAAGCGGTGCAGGAAAGCACTCCGGCTCCGCTGGCGGTCGTCCTCAACTTTCCGGCCAACCCGACGGCGCAGACGGTCGGCCTCGATTTCTACGGCGAGATCGTCGATTTCTGCCGCTTTCACAACATCATTGTGCTGTCGGACCTAGCCTATGCCGAAATCTATTTCGACGGCAACCCGCCGCCCTCGATCCTCCAGGTTCCCGGGGCGCGCGACATCGCCGTCGAGTTTACCTCGCTGAGCAAAACCTATTCGATGGCCGGGTGGCGGATCGGCTTCGCGGTCGGCAACCAGCGGCTGATCGGGGCGCTCTCCCGGGTCAAATCGTATCTCGATTACGGCGCCTTCACGCCGATCCAGGTGGCCGCGACGGCCGCGCTCAATGGCCCGCAGGAATGCATCGCCGAGATCCGCGAGCGCTACAAGGCGCGCCGCGACGTCCTTGTCGATGGGCTGCACCAAGCCGGCTGGGAAGTGCCGCCGCCCGCCGCCTCGATGTTTGCCTGGGCGCCGATCCCCACGGAGTTCCGCGGCATCGGCACCCTCGCCTTTTCCAAGCTCCTCCTCGAACAGGCCAATGTCGCGGTCGCGCCGGGGGTCGGGTTTGGCGAGCACGGCGAGGGCTTCGTGCGCATCGCGCTCGTCGAAAACCGCCAGCGCCTGCGCCAGGCCACCCGCAACATCAAAGCCTTCCTCGCCGGCCGCAACGACATGCCCGAACTGCGCCGCGCCGCCGCCGCTGCGAAATAGGTCCCGGCGCGACCATCCTCACAGCCCGATCAGTGACAGCTGAAGAGCCCGTCCAGCATCGCGCAAAGCGGTATCTAACGAGGCAAGCGGAAGCGACAGGCGCTGGGCTAGCTCCAGGTATACCGCGTCGTACAACGTCAGCCCAAAACGATCGGCAAGCTGCAGCGTGGTCGTCCAGGCGTAAGCGCCGGTGTCCCCATCCTGGGTAATCGATAGTAACTCAAGAATCCGCAGGGCATCGGCCTGCTCTGCAATTGACTCTGGCCACCCCGCTCCCTATGTTCGCCCGCTCGCCCGAGGATCCGGTCATGAAAATCGCCAATTCGTTGAAGACATTGAAAAAGCGCGACAAGAATTGCCGCGTGGTGCGGCGCAAGGGCCGGGTCTTCGTGATCAACAAGGTGAACCCGCGGTTCAAGGCCCGTCAGGGTTGACCTCGCGCTCGCCTCTCGTCCGGTTTCCCGACGCAGACCGAGAGGACGCGCGATTGCGCCCGGCGGTCTGCGATGACAGTATTTACCGATGGAGATGCCCGCCCCCGACGTTGCGGTCATCCGCCGGCGCGACGAGATCGCCGCGGCGCTGCGCACGATCGTGCCGGGGGACGGCGTCATCGTCTCGGAGCCCTTGCGCCGCGCCTACGAGTCTGACGGGCTGACCGCCTATCGCCAGTCGCCGCTCGTTGTCGTGCTGCCCTCGACGGTCGGCCAGGTCGCCGCGGTCCTGCGCTATTGCCAGGCCGAGGGCGTCAAAATCGTGCCGCGCGGCGCCGGCACTTCGCTGTCCGGAGGCGCCTTGCCGCTCGCCGACGGCGTCCTCCTCGGCATGGCCAAATTCAACCGCATCCTCGACATCGATTACGCGAATCGCTGCGTCATCGCCCAGCCTGGGGTGACCAACCTGGCGATCACGCATGCGGTCGAGGGCGCCGGGTTTTATTACGCGCCCGACCCCTCCAGCCAGATCGCCTGCACGATCGGCGGCAATGTCGCGGAAAATTCGGGCGGCGTGCACTGCCTCAAATACGGCCTCACCACCAATAACCTCCTCGGCCTCGAGATCGTGCTCTTGGACGGCGAGATCGTCCGCCTCGGCGGCAAGCATTTCGACGCCGGGGGTTATGATTTGATGGGGGTGATGACGGGGTCGGAGGGCCTCCTTGGCGTCGTCACCGAGGTCGCCGTACGCATCCTCCGAAAGCCGCCGACCGCGCGCGCATTATTGATCGGCTTTGGCGAAATCGAGGACGCGGGAAACTGCGTCGCCGCGATCATCGGCGCCGGGATCATTCCGGGCGGCATGGAGATGATGGACCGCCCGGCGATCCACGCCGCCGAGGCGTTCGTGCATGTCGGCTATCCGCTCGATGCCGAGGCGTTGCTGATCGTCGAGCTGGACGGGCCGGAAGTCGAGGTCGATCACCTGATCGAGAAGGTCGAGGCGATCGCCCGAGAGAACCGCGCGCAGTCGGTGCGGATCAGCCGCGACGAAGCCGAGCGTCTTGCCTTCTGGTCGGGGCGCAAGGCGGCATTTCCGGCGGTCGGGCGCATCTCGCCCGATTACTACTGCATGGACGGCACGATCCCGCGCGCCCGCCTGGCCGAGGTGCTGAGCCGCATTCGCGAGCTTTCCGAGCATTATCGGCTGCGCGTCGCCAACGTGTTCCACGCCGGCGACGGCAACCTGCACCCGCTGATCCTGTACGACGCCAACCAGCCGGGCGAAGTTGAGCGGGCCGAGGAATTCGGCGCCGACATCCTGCGGCTCTGCGTCGCGGTCGGCGGCGTCCTTACCGGCGAGCACGGGGTCGGGGTCGAAAAGCGCGACCTGATGGGCACGATGTTCGACGAATCCGATCTCGCCCACCAGGAGCGCCTCAAATGCGCCTTCGACCCCGACGGGCTATTGAACCCGGGCAAGGTGTTCCCGACGCTCCATCGCTGCGCCGAACTCGGCCGGCTGCATGTCCACTTGGGCCATCTGCCCCACCCCGACCTGCCGCGGTTTTAGAGCAGGATCCGTCGAAATTCGACCACCCCCAATCGTCATCCCCGGGCCTGACCCAGGGATCCACGTGGATGGCCGGGTCAAGCCCGTCCATGACGGGTTGGGAGTTAATTCAATCCGATCGGACGGGGTTCAGCCCACCGGCGGATATCTCTCGAATTGCGGCAGATCGTCGATAATCTCGAACCACGGCGCCTTGCTGCCAACGAAAATGTGGCTCTCCGGGCGAACCCCGGGGTCGTCGTCCAACACTCCAAGCGCGATGCCGAATTCGGTGAGGGTCTGGGGATTGTTCTGGGCCAAGTGCGAATGCGGCTCGGCGCGGTTGACGATCGGCGAGCCGCAGATGCGGCAAAAGCCGCGGCGGTAGCCGGGCGTCGCCTCGTAATAGGTCACCAGCTCCTCGCCCCGGAGCCATTTGAAGTCGCGGCGGCGGACGCGAGCCCGGCTGCGAAACGCGGCGCCGTGCTGCTTGCGGCACAGCGAGCAATGGCAATTGAGCGGCCGCAAGAGCGGGCCATTGATCGCAAACTTTACGCCGCCGCAGAGGCAGCTTCCCCGGATCGCCGGCATTGCGACACCTCCTCTTGGCACGTTCACCCATAAGGCGTTAAGTCCCATTATGTCGCGCTTCTCCCCCGCAAATCTCGACGAATTGCGTGACGCGATCGCCGGCGCCCTCGCCGCGGCGGAGCCGGTCGAGCTGGTCGGCGGGGGATCGAAGCGCGGGCTTGGCCGGCCGTTGCAGACCGCGCATACGCTCGATCTGTCACGCCTCGCCGGCATCCGCGATTACGCGCCGAGCGAATTGGTGCTGACCGCCGGCGCCGCCACTCCATTGGCCGAGATCGAGCGCGCGCTCGGAGAAGCGGGGCAGATGCTGGCGTTCGAGCCGCCCGATTGGCGCGGCTTTCTCGGTGTGCCCGACGAAGACAGCACCGGGCCGACGCTCGGCGGCATCCTCGCCACCAACCTCTCGGGGCCGCGCCGCATCACGGCGGGCGCCGCGCGCGACCATTTTCTCGGGTTTCACGCGGTCAGCGGCCGGGGCGAAATTTTCAAGGCCGGCGGCAAGGTGGTGAAAAACGTCACCGGCTACGACCTCTCGAAGCTGATGGCCGGGTCCTACGGGACCTTGGCCGCGCTCGAAGAGGTCACAGTCAAGGTCCTGCCGCGCCCGGAAGCGGTGGCGACCGTGCTGTTCGCTCGGGTGGAACCGCCCGCCGCAACCGCACTGATGGCGGCGGCGCTAGGCTCGCCGCACGAGGTCTCGGGCGCCGCCTACCTGCCGGCCGGGACCGCGATGCCGCTCGGCGTGCCGCTGCGCCAGGGCACGGTCGCGCTGCGCGTTGAGGGGCCGGGGCCGTCGGTCGCCTTTCGCTGCGACAGCCTCTTGCGCGAGCACGGCACGGCCGGCACGGCGGAAGCCCTGGCCGACGCCGACTCGCTCGCCTTCTGGCGCGGGGTCGCCGAGGTCGCCCCGTTGGCCGCGGAGGGCGAGCGCGCCGTGTGGCGGATCTCGGTCGCGCCGGCGCGCGGTATCGAAGTCGCCGAGGCGATCGCACGCGCCCTCGATGCGATGTGGCTCTTGGATTGGGGTGGCGGGCTGATCTGGGTATCCGTCCCGGAGATCGCCGATGCCGGCGCGCAGGTGATCCGCCGGGCGATCCGCGGCGCGGACGGGCGCGGCACCGGGCATGCGATGCTCGCTCGCGCGTCGCCCGCAATGCGCCGCGCGGTCGCGGTGTTCGAACCCCAGCCAGCCCCGCTCGCCGCCTTGTCGCGCCGGGTCAAGGACGCCTTCGACCCCGCCCACATCCTCAACCCCGGCCGCATGATCGAAGGAAGCTGAGCCGGTGCAGACCGATTTCTCGCTGGCCCAGCTGGCCGACCCCGACACCGCATCGTCGGAAAAGATCCTGCGCGCTTGCGTGCATTGCGGCTTCTGTACCGCGACCTGCCCGACCTATGTGCTCTTGGGCGACGAGCTCGACAGCCCTCGCGGCCGCATCTATCTGATCAAGAACATGCTTGAGGAGGGCGGCCCGGTTGGTGCCGAGACCGTCCGGCATATCGACCGCTGTCTCTCCTGCCTCGGCTGCATGACGACCTGCCCGTCGGGCGTCAATTACATGCACCTCGTCGATCATGGCCGCCGCCATATCGCAGCGCATTACCGCCGCCCATGGGCCGAACGCCTGCTCCGCGGTCTCATCGGACGGGTGTTGAGCCGGCCGGCGCTGCTCCGCGCGGCCTTGCATGGCGCCCGCCTGGCAAAGCCATTGGCCGGGCTGATGCCCAGGCGCCTGCGCCCCCTCCTGGCCTTGGCGCCACGCGCAATTCCGGCGCCGTCGGCGATCGACCAGCCACAGGTGTTCCCGGCCGAGGGGGAGCGGCGGCTGCGCGTTGCACTGCTGCCCGGCTGCGCTCAGCAGGTGCTGGCCCCCGAGATCAACGAGGCGACGGTGCGGCTGTTGACCCGGCACGGCTGCGAGGTCGTCATCGCTCCGGGGAGCGGCTGCTGCGGCGCCCTCCTCCACCATCTGGGCGACGAGGCGCCGGCGCTCGCGTACGCCCGCGCCAATATCGATGCATGGGAGAGACTGCGCGCAGCGGGCGGGCTCGACGCGATCGTCGCCAACGCCTCGGGTTGCGGCACGATGGTCAAGGATTACGGATTTCTGCTGCGCACCGACCCGGGCTACGCCGACAAGGCGGCGCGGATTGCCGCTCTAGCGCGCGATGTGACCGAGACCGTTGCCGCGCTCGGCCTGCGCCCGCCGGTGGCGGATGGTGTCGGTGGATTGCGGGTCGCCTATCATTCGGCCTGCTCGCTGCAGCACGGCCAGCATGTCGACCGCGAACCCCGGGCGCTGCTCGCCGCCGCGGGTTTTGCGGTTGCCGAGGTGCCGGAAGGGCATTTGTGCTGCGGCTCGGCGGGGACCTACAATCTGTTGCAGCCGGAGCTGGCCGGGGCGCTGCGCCAGCGCAAGCTCACCAATATCGCGCTGACCGGCGCCCAACTCGTCGCCGCCGGCAATATCGGCTGCATCACCCAGCTGGCGGGCGAGGCGCCGCTGCCGATCGTGCATACCGCGGTGCTGCTCGATTGGGCGACGGGCGGGCCTAGGCCCCGGGAACTGCACCGGGAACTCCCCGGGCTTGCCGCAACCGCCGACGCGCCATGACCGGGATCAGCAGCGACAGAAACAGCGCTGCAAGCCCGATGAGGCTCGGCCACAGCACCCCGTGGCGCCAATCGACGCCGAGCAACGCCCGGCCGCCGGCGGCGCCGAAATCGGCATAGGCGATTGTCAGCGGCAGCTGACCAACGAGCGAACCGACGGCGTAGGCGCCGAGCCGCAATCGGGTCAGCCCAAGCGCGTAATTGGTCAGGCTGTGCGGGATGACCGGAACCAGCCGCGCCGTCGCGACCATGCGCCAGCCGCCGTGCTCGGCGCGCTGGAGGAGCATCGCCAGCCGCGCCGGCTGATCCGATTCGGCCAACAGCAGGCGATCGACGAACCCGGACCGGATGTAACGCGCCGCGAGAAACCCGGCGACCGCCCCGGCGAGGCTGCCGAGCGCCGCCCAGAGGATGCCCCACCACATCCCGAAGACGAGGCCGGCGCCCAGCGCCAGCAGCGTCCTCGGCACAAAAAACAGGCTGCCGAGGATGTGGAGGGCGACAAAGGCGAGGGGCGCGAGCGGATTGCCGCCGATTAGCGCGGGCAGGGTGAGCGGGTCGAAAAAGCTCCGCCACCGCCACGCCGCGACGCTGCCGGCAAGAAGCAGCACAATGGCGACGAGGCGCCCGATATGGGTCTTGGCCTGCATCACCGCACCGGTTCGACGCTGGCCTCGCGCGCGGCCGTCTCGGCGGGGCGCGAGGCCCCCTCGGGTGGCGGCTCGCCCTCGATCAAAACCGGACGGGCAAGACGCCGGCTCAGCCAGAGCACCCCGACGAGGTCCGCAATCCCGACTCCGAGCCGGTCGAAGACGCCGTATTTGGAGACGCCGCGCTGGCGTGGGCGATGGGTGACCGGCACCGAGCGCACGATCCCGCCCTCGCGCAACACCAGCGCCGGCAGAAAGCGGTGCATATGGTCAAAATAGGGGAGATCGAGGAAGAGGGCGCGCGGGAACAGCTTCAGCCCGCAGCCGGTGTCCGGCGTGTCATCGCCGAGGAGGCGCCGGCGCACCGCGTTGGCGAGGCGCGAAGCCTGCCGCTTCGACCAGCTGTCCTGGCGGCTCGTGCGATGCCCGGCGATCAATAAGGGCGGCACCGGCGGACTGCCCTCGGCGATCCGCCACAGCGCGGGAATATCGGCGGGGTCGTTCTGGCCGTCGCCATCGAGGGTCGCGATCCACCGGCCCCGCGCCGCCTTGACCGCGCTGCGGATCGCCGCGCTCTGGCCGCAGCTCTTGGCATGGCGCAGGAGGCGAAGCTGCGCCGCGCTCGCCTGCAGCCGGGCGATCTCGGCTGCGGTCGAATCATCGCTCCCGTCGTCGACATAGATGATCTCGTAGCGGGCGAATCCGTCGAGCGCGGCCATGATCTCGGCGACCAGCGGAGCGATGTTGCCGGCCTCGTTCCTGACCGGAATGACAACAGAAAGATCCATACGGCGGGCGCTGCGCTGTCCGGCTGCTAGGCCGCAGCATAACACCAAAAGGACAAGGTCAATGGCGCATCCGGTAATAAGCCCCGCCGATCAGCTCATGCAGCGCATCGAAGGTGTCGTTGAGCGCGCCGAGGCTGGGCAGGAAATCGCCGAACTCGCCGAGCCGCAGCGCGGTTCGCGGCGCCGGCCAAGGGAGCGCCGTAAGGCCGGCCCGCTCGAACGCCCAGAGCGCGCGCGGCAGATGCCAGGCCTGGCTGACGACGACGACCGTCGTGAGCTTCTCCGGAAGCAGCAGCTGCGCGGTATAAACCGCATTTTCCCAGGTCGTGCGGGAGCGCTCCTCGCTCCACCCGACCGGTACCGCGAAATCGGCGGCGAGCGCAGCCTTCATCAACGAGCCTTCACTCGCCTGCGCGCCCCTCACCCGGCCGCCGCTGACCACCACCGGCAGATGCAGCCGGCGATAGGCCTCAGCCCCCCACACCACGCGTTCGAGGGACAGCCGCCCAAGTGTGTCGGGAATGTCGGCGCCATTGCCACGCCTGACATCGCCGCCCAATACGACAATCGCCTGCGCGCTGCCCAGATCGACGGTGTGCGGCAGCGCCGCTTCGACGATGCTCAACAGGTAGGACGAGAGCGCCGGGGTCGCCGCGGCATAGAGGCAGAGGCTCGAAGCTAGCGTCAGCACAATCCCTGCCCGCCGCCACACCAGCGCCATCAGCGCGCCAGCAAGGCTCAGCGTGATAAAGACCGTCGGCAGCGCCAGGATGCCGAACGAGAAAGGGTTCGCCACCGCGGCGTGGGAGAGATAATCCCGCGTCAAGCCCCGCCATAGACCGGGATGACGGCGCCACGGGTCACCCGATTGTCGGGCGAGGCGAGAAAGGTGATGACTTCGGCGACCGCGCTCGGCGCGACCCAGGTGCTGAAATCGGCAGCGGGCATCGCCGCCCGGTTGGCCGGGGTGTCGAGGACCGAGGGCGCCACCGCGTTGACCCAAATCTCCTCGCCCGCGGTCTCCTGGGCGATCGCCTGGGTCAGCGCCGCGACCGCCGCTTTCGCGGTGGTGTAGGCGACCATCCCCGAGCCGAGCCGGGGCTCCAATGCCGGGCGCGCCGCCACATTGACGACGCGGCCGCCCTTGGCGCCGCCGGGGCCGGGCTCGGTGCGGGTGCGGATCGCACGAATCGCCGCCGCCGAGCACAGAAACGCCGACAGCGCGTTCATCTGGAACTGATCGGCGAAGGCGACCGCGGAAGTTTCGCCGACCGGCGACATCGCGAACCCGCCGGCCAGGTGAACCGAGGCCCAGAGCGGCGGCAGCGCGGCGTAAAACCGCCGCACCGCGGCTTCGTCAACAAGGTCGACGCCGGTCGTGACATGGACGCCAGGATCGTTCCTGTGCGGGTAATGCTCGAGTTCGGCCGCCACCATGTTGGTCACGTGGCAAATGGCGCCCGCCGCGCGCAGCGCCGCAACGACGGCGGACCCCAAAGCGCCGGTGCCGCCGGTGACGACGACATTCGAGCCGTGGAACGCGACCATCGCCTCACCTCCGCTCGTTTAAGCCCGCCCGGTGATAGCACGCCGGGCGCCTGCGCTCCATCAGCTGATCATGCCTTCCGCGACCGCGATGTCGCCCTGCCGCGAAGCGACGACCCGGAGCACGATCTCGATCCCGCGGACAATATCGCCGAGCGCCATCGAGGGCGCGCCGTCCTCCCGCGCCGCCTGCTCGGGCAGATAGGGCACATGCAGAAACCCGCCGCGCAGCCCCGGCCGCCTGGTCGCGGCGAAATGGAGGAGGCCATAGAACACATGGTTGCACACAAAGGTGCCGGCGGTGTTGGAGACGATCGCCGGCAGCCCCGCCGCGCGCAGCGCCGCCACCGCGGCCTTGATCGGCAATGTCGCGAAATAGGCGGCCGGACCCTCGGCGACTACCGGCCGGTCGATCGGCTGCCGGCCCGCATTATCGGCAATGCGCGCATCGTCGATGTTGATCGCCACCCGTTCGAGCGACAGGGCGGCCCGTCCGCCGGCCAGGCCGACGCAGAGGACGATGTCCGGGTTGGTCGCCGCGACCGCAGTCTCCACCGCGTCAAGCGCCCGCCCAAACACCGCCGGCAGCACCTGCGTCATGATCTCCAGAGCGCCGAGCCGCTCCGGCAAACGCCCGAGTGCCTCCAGAGCCGGGTTGACGCTGTCGCCGCCAAACGGCTCGAACCCGGTGACCAGCGCTTTCACCGCGTCACCCCGGAAAATAGTGGAGTTCGAGGAGGAGACACCCACCCTGCGACTTGAAGGGGCCGTGCGCGGCCCCGGGCGGCCGGCAGGCATAGGTGCCGGGGGCGAAGCTTTCGCCGCCCCTTCCCTCGGCATCATTGCCGACCGTCAGATCACCCTCGATCAGGTACACTTCCTCCCAATACTCGTGAACAAAGGGCGCGGTGGTGAACACCTCGGGCGCGAAACGCAATAGGCGCGTACGGCTGCCGCTCTTGTTCTCCTCATCGAGCGCGCCGGCGAGGATCTTTTGCTCGATTCCTCGTGGGTAGCCCGGAGGGGTGCTCCAGCCGCTCGTCATATCGACGGCATGGAATTCGCGATGGGGCTTGTTGATCGGCATCGGCGCGCTCCTTCGCAATCGACAAAGCTCAATCTAACGTCATTGCTACCGTTAATCAGCGGGACCGCAATGCAAAAACGCGGGCTGGGGCTGCTTTACGAGGGCTCGGGCGGGCACTACGCTTCGCCGCGGTGAGGTCGTGCCGCCGCAATCCAGGAAAGAACCCCGATGCTACGCAACCGAAACGAGATCAGCGAAGACAAGAGCTTCGCCCTGCTGACCGACGCCATCCTCGAGCGCGACCAGCCGCGCACCACGGATCTGTTTCATCGGATGGTGGCGCATGACGGCCGCTCGATCGGGGACGCGCTGAGCGTGGTGACGGCGGCCGAGGCGCCGTTCGTCAACGTGCCGTGCCACATCAACATCCGCGACGGCTCGATCGCGCTGACCAACAATGACCACACCCTCCTGGGGCTCAGGGCGTCGACCCATCTGATGCCCTACCTGCCGGAGAAATATCGGCTGCTGCCTCTCCTACAGAGCGTCTGGTATATCGGCGCCGGGCTCGATATCTGGAACCAGCTCTTGTTCAAATACCCCGGCCGGTACGCGACGATGAAGGGCGTGCAGGTGCCGCCGCCATCCTATGGCCCGGTGGTGTGGCTGGAGGATGCGGCGCCGATCCAGGAAGCGGGCACCCAGGAAGAGCGGTTGCATTCCTACATGATCGCCACGATGACCGGCGATTCGCGGCGCGCCCATGGCCTCTTCCTCGGCCTGGCGGAAGATCCGGCGGACCGTTCGGCGTTGCGCGAAACGATCGAATTCCTCGGGCTCATCGACCTCCAGGATACGGTTGTCGGCAGGAAGGCGCGCAACACCGGGCACAAGGCGATCCGCGCCCGCGCCGTCACCGACCTTGCCAACTACATCGGCTGGGAGAAGTCGCACGGCGTCTATTACATGGGCGTGCCGGACATGGCGGTCGGCCCGCTCTATTATTCGCTCTACGACGCCGCCTGCGTGCGAATCAACGCCGAGTTCCCCGAGGATTTCGGGAAGAACCTGAAGGGGACCAATCAGACGCCGCTCTCGGCGGGCGAGGTCGAAGCGCTGCTCGAGGTGCTGATGACGGCCGATCAGGAAACCGTGTGGAACCTGATCACGGCGCATCTCAAAGGTGGCATATCGATCAAGAGCCTCGGCGACACGATCCAGGTCGGCGCGGCCGAACTGATCCTGCGCACGACGGTGCCGCGGCAATTCACCAACGGCCAGCACCCGTTCGATTATTGCAACGTGGCGAACAACTGGCTGCGCACCACCGACAATCCCTACCAGGCGCGCATCCTTTATCTGATGGCCAATTTCATCAACGATGTGGCGCACGAGAACAAGCTGTACGCGCCGGTGATCGACGAGGAGGGCGCTCAGTTCGATTTCGCCGGCCGCTCGCCCAATGCGCTCCTGGGGACGCTCGACGAAGCAATCATGGCGCTCGATTTTCCGCGCACCACCGCCGCGGCGCGCGCCTACCTTCAGTCCGGCGCCGACCGCAATTCCTACATGGCGACGGTCGCGCTTGCCGCCTGCCGTTTCCAGGACGATCCGCACAACCAGAAGATCTGCGTCTCGACCTTCGAGGAATACGCCAACAACTCGACGCACCTACGCGACAAACTGCTCCTGGCCTCGCCGCGGCTCTTGGCGGGATGGCTCAAAATGCCGGGTGAGCGCGACTGCTACGCCCGCTTCGAGAAGGATTGGATCTACAACTGACGCGCAGCGGCCGGTTCAGCGCGGCCGCAGCGTCGGAAAGGCGATGACGTCGCGGATCGACGGGCTGTCGGTCAGCAGCATGACCAGGCGATCGATCCCGATGCCGAGCCCGCCGCAGGGCGGCAGCCCGTATTCGAGGGCGACGACGTAATCCTCGTCGAGCGGCTGCGCCTCCTCATCGCCCGCCGCCCGCGCCAGCATTTGCGCCTCGAAACGGGCGCGCTGATCGAGCGGGTCGTTGAGCTCGGAAAAGGCGTTGGCGATCTCCCAGCCATAGACATAGGTCTCGAAGCGCTCGACGAGGCGGGGATCCGCGCGGTCGGCCTTGGCGAGGGGGGAGATGTCGCGCGGAAAGCCGGTGACGTGCACCGGCTGGATCAGAGTGTCCTCGACCCGCGCGGCGAACGCCGCTTCCAATGCCTGGCCCCAGCTTTCGGTGCCGCTGAGCGGGCAGCCGAGGTGCCGGGCAGCGTCGCGCGCCCCCGCGGCGTCGGCGATCGCGAGAAAATCGGTTCCGGTCGCCTCGAGCACCAATTCGGCCATGCCGCGGCGCGGCCAGGGCGGGGTGAGGTCGATCGTT
>DASYZD010000066.1:0-5588 GCA_035946655.1 Allostellaceae bacterium
GATATCGATTGCACGCCCGACGAATTGCGCGGGTTTTTCGGCATGCCCGACGTGAAGCCGATGCAGGAGCGCCTGTTGAAGGACGTCGAGGAACGGATGCGCGCCAATGTCAAGGCGCTCGACGCCGAGACCCTGCTGAAGACCTGGCTGCCGGCCGGGCTCAAAGGCTTCGAGCAGCTGCAGGAGATGTTTCTCGGGCAGATCAGCGGCCGCGGCGCCGGGAAGAAATAGCTGCGGCGGTCGCACGGCGCCTCCACCAGCTCGACCGTCTCCGGCGATGACGATCTTCCTGGTCCGCCACGGCGAGACCGAATGGAACCGGGCGCGACGCTACCAGGGCTGGAGCGATTCGCCGTTGACCGCGCGCGGCATCGCCCAAGCTGAGGCGATCGGGCAGCGCTTGCGCACGCTGCCCGATACCGCCGCTGCCGACATCGTCGCGAGCCCGATCGGCCGGGCGCGGCGGACCGCCGAGATCATCGCCCAGTGCCTCGGCCGCACCGCGCCACCGCGTTTCGATGACCGGCTGCGCGAGATTTCGCTGGGGTCATGGGACGGGCTCCAGCGCAAGGAGATCCGCGTCCGGATGCGGGAGACGTTTGTCGAGTTCGAATGGTATTTCCGCACCCCCGACGGCGAGAGCTATGACGAGTTTGCCGGGCGCATCGCCGCCTGGCTCCAGGAGACCGGCGACGGCCCGGTCATCGCGGTCAGCCATGGCGTCGTGACCCGGATATTGCGCGGCCTCTATGCCGGTCTGCCGAGCACCGCCGCGCTGCGCCTCTCGGTGCCGCAGGACCGCATCTTCCGCCTCGCCGGCGGCATGATCGAAGAGATTGCGGCGTGAGGTGACCCGACCTTGCGGCACCGGGAGGGGCGGCCGTCGCCCGCCGGTGGATAACCTTGCGGACAATCATCGGCAAATCGGGGACAAATGCCGTTTTCTGGGGATAGCTGCGGTGATCGCGATTTAACCCGTTGCGCCGGGTGGAAATTGCCTTAGCGTCGCTGTCGTGCGGTCTCGCATGGGCAGGGGAGGGATGGCCCGCACCGCACAGCGCGACGGGCGGCCTGCAGGGGAGGCCGCCCGTTTCGCGCGCCCGGCCGGGACGACGAACCGCCCGCTGAGGGGTCACCAGGAGCGCCCCCTTGACGTAGCCCCCGCGCCCGCGCTGGTATCGGCGGTGGATTGACCAGGGCGGCCCATGGACGGCGATCTCAACCCTCTTCTCCCGGGCGAGCCCCGTGCCGCCGATGCCGCGGCGCCGACGCACCCCGGCGCCGCCCCGCACACCGTGCGCTGGATCCTCATTGTCGGCGTGCTGCTGGCCTTGGTGCTAGGCGGGTTTTACGGGTTCAACCGCTATCGCTCGCAGGCGATCGTGCAATTCTTCGCGAACCACAAGCCGCCGCCGGCACAGATCACCGCGGTCACGGCGATGAGCCAAGCGGTGCCGCGGTTCGCCACCGGCATCGGCTCGATCGCCGCGGTCCATCAGGTGACGATCACTCCGGAAATCGGCGGCCGGGTGACCGCGATCCATTTCGCCGCCGGCGCCACGGTCAAAGAGGGCGACCCGCTGGTCCAGCTCAACGATGCCCCCGAGCGCGGCGATCTGGCCAATTATCAGGCGCAGGTCGCTTTGGCGACGCTCTCCCTGCAGCGATCCCAGGCTCTGGCGCAGCGGCAGGCCGGCCCGCAGAGTACCGTCGACCAAAACCAGTCGCAGCTCGACCAGGCCCGCGCGCAGATCGCCAAGACCGAGGCGCTGATCGCCCAGAAGCTGATCCGCGCGCCGTTCGCCGGCCGGCTCGGCGTGCGCCAGATCGATCTCGGGCAGTATTTGAGCCCGGGTGCGGCGATCGTCACCCTGACCGATCTGCACATGCTCCACGTCAATTTCACCCTGCCGTCGACGCAGCTGGCCGAGATCGCGCTCGGGCAGAAGGTCAATGTGACGGCCGATGCATTCCCCGGTCGCGCCTTTGAGGCAAAGATCACGACGATCGAGCCGCAGATCCGCGCCGATACCCGAACGATGATGGTCCAGGCGACGCTGGCGAACCCGGACGAGGCGCTCTTGCCCGGGATGTTCGTCAACGCGGCGGTGGTGCTCGCGCCGGAGCCGGACCGCGTCGTATTGCCGCAAACCGCCGTCGACTACACGCTTTACGGCGACAGCGTCTATCTGCTCCGAGCGGCGGGCGAGGATGCCGGCGGCAAACCGCTGCTCAAGGCGTTCCGCACACCGGTCAAGACCGGGGCGCGCTGGGCCGATAACGTTGCGATCCTGTCCGGGGTCAAGCCCGGCGACCGCGTCGTCGCGGCCGGCCAGATCAAGCTGCAAGACGGCGCGCCGGTCATCGTCAGCCCCAATCCGCAGCCGCAACCCCCCGCGACGCCAACGCCGCAGTGATTTTGAACCACAGCACAAAAACCATGTCGTCCGGCGAAAGCCGGGATCCACCGAGCCGCCTCGAGTTGGTTGAAAAATGGATCCCGGTTTGCGTCGGGATGACAAAGTAATTCTATCTGACCTCCGTGTCTCCGTGGTGACTCTTCTGATGAGCCGGCAGCAGGCATGAAATTCACCGATCTGTTCATCCGCCGCCCGGTGCTGGCGCTGGTCGTTAGCCTGCTCATTCTGCTGATCGGGCTGAAATGCATGCTCGGATTGCAGATCCGTCAATATCCGCGGCTCTACAACACGACGATCACGGTGACGACGGTCTATCCGGGCGCCTCGCCAGAGCTGATCCAGGGCTTCATTACGACGCCGATCGAGCAGGCCGTCGCGACCGCCGAAGGGATCGACTATTTGACCTCGAACTCGATCCAGAGCACCAGCACGGTCACCGCTTACATCCAGCTCAATCACGACCCGAGCCAGGCGCTGACCGACGTCATGGCCAAGGTTCAGCAGGTCAAATATCTGATGCCGCCCGAGGCCCAGGACCCGATCATCCTCAAATCGACCGGGCAGACCACCGCGGTCATGTATATCGGCTTTTCCAGCGCGGACCTGCAGAGCGCGGCGATCTCGGACTACCTGACCCGGGTCGTGCAGCCGCTGCTGTCGACGGTCGACGGGATCGCCTCGGCCGATATTCTCGGCGGCCAGACCTTTGCGATGCGGCTGTGGCTCGATCCTTCGCGCATGGCCGCGCGCGGCATCTCGGCCAGCGATGTCGCCGCCGCGATCCGCACCAACAACTACCAGTCGGCGGCGGGGCAGGCGAAGGGCTTCTTCACGATCACCAACATCGACGCCAAGACCGGCCTCGCCGATGTCGAGCAGTTCAAGCGCATGGTCGTCAAATCCGCCGGTGGCGCGCTGGTGCGGCTGGAGGACATCGCCACGGTCGATCTCGGCGCCCAGAGCTGGACCTCGAGCGTCATGATGAACGGCCAGCAAGCGGTCTTCATCGGGGTCCAGGCAACGCCGACCGGCAACCCGCTCGCGCTCGTTGCCGGGGTGCGGGCGCTCCTGCCCGAGATCCAGCGCAACCTGCCGCCCTCGGTCAAGATGCAGGTCGCCTACGATTCGACGAAGTTCATCCAGGCCTCGATCGACGAAGTCGAATTCTCGCTCGGCCAGGCGGTGGTCATCGTCGTCGCGGTGATCTTCCTGTTTCTCGGCAGCCTGCGCTCGGTGTTGATCCCGATCGTGACGATCCCCCTATCGCTGATCGGCGCCGGGATCATCATGGCGGCGCTCGGGTTCAGCCTCAATTTGTTGACGCTCTTGGCGATGGTGCTGGCGATCGGGCTCGTCGTCGACGATGCGATCGTGGTTCTGGAAAACGTCTATCGCCATATCGAGGACGGCAAGAGCGCGCCGCAGGCGGCGATGATCGGGGCGCGCGAGATCGCCGGGCCGGTCATTTCGATGACCCTGACCTTGGCCGCGGTCTATACCCCGATCGGCTTTCTCGGCGGGGTTACCGGCACCCTCTTTCGCGAATTCGCCTTTACGCTCGCCGGCGCCGTCATCATCTCCGGCATCGTCGCGGTGACCTTGTCGCCGATGATGTGCTCGCTCCTCCTCACCCGGACCTCTTCGCACAGCCGGTTCGCGCGCCTCATCGACCGCGGCTTCTCGCGCCTCGCCGATGCTTACGGGCGCCGGCTGCAGCGCTCGCTCGACTATCGGCCGGTGACCGCGCTGTTCGCGCTCGCGGTCTTCGCGCTGCTCGCGTTCATGTACGTCAACGCCAAGAAGGAGCTGGCGCCCGAAGAAGACCAGGGGGTGCTGTTCGCGCTGACCAAGGCGCCGCAATACTCCAATCTCGACTACAGCAACGCCTATGGGGCCGAGCTCGACAAGGCGTTCACCTCGATCCCCGAAGCTGATCTGCGCTTTGTCGTCAACGGCCGGTTCGGGCCCAATCAGGGCATCGCCGGCGTCATCCTCAAACCCTGGGGCGAGCGCTCGCGCAGCGCCCAGCAGCTGAAGCCGGTGTTGCAGCAGAAGGTCAGCGCGGTCGAGGGGCTGAGCGCCTTCGTCTTCTCGCTGCCGCCGCTGCCGGCCTCGATCGGCGGGCTGCCGGTCCAGATGGTGATCGACTCGACCGGCGATTTCACCACGATCTTCAATGCGATGGAGGCGATCAAGACCGCCGCGCGCAAGAGCGGGTTGTTCATCGTCGTCGACAGCGATCTCGCCTTCAACCAGCCGACGATCGAAGTCGATGTCGACCGCAGCAAGGCCAACGACCTCGGCATCACGATGCAGGCGATCGGCGATACGCTCGCATTGCTGGTCGGCGAGAATTATGTCAACCGCTTCAATCTCGGCGGCCGCTCGTACGAAGTGATCCCGCAGGTCCCGCGGGTCGACCGGCTGAGCCCGGAGACGCTGACCCGCTATTACGTCACCTCGGCCGGGGGGCAGCCGGTGCCGCTGTCGAATGTCGTCTCGGTCAAGACGACAACCGCACCCAACGCCCTCACACGCTATAACCAGCTCAATGCCGCGACATTCCAGGCGGTGCCGATGCCGGGAGTGACGATGGGCCAGGCGGTCGATTTCCTCGAGAAAGAGGCCGCCTCGTTACCGGCCGGGTTCGGTCACGACTATCTGTCCGATGCGCGGCAATATGTGCGCGAGGGCAGTCAGCTCACCCTCACCTTCGTCTTTGCCCTGATCGTGATTTTCCTCGTGCTGGCGGCGCAGTTCGAGAGCCTGCGCGATCCCTTGGTGATCCTCGTCAGCGTGCCGATGTCGATCTGCGGCGCGCTGATGCCGCTGTTCTTCGGCCTGGCGACGCTGAACATCTATACGCAAGTCGGGCTCGTCACCCTGATCGGCCTCATCAGCAAGCACGGCATCCTGATGGTCGAGTTCGCCAATCAGCTGCAACTTCAGGAAGGCCTCGACCGGCGCCGCGCGATCGAACGCGCCGCGCGCGTCAGACTGCGCCCGATCCTGATGACGACCGCGGCGATGGTGGTGGGGCTGGTGCCGCTCTTGACCGCCGCGGGCGCCGGCGCGGCGAGCCGCTTCTCGATCGGCGTCGTCGTCGTCGCCGGGATGTCGGTCGGGACGCTCTTTACCCTCTTCGTGCTGCCGGCGGTCTATACGGTA
>DASYZD010000067.1:0-3477 GCA_035946655.1 Allostellaceae bacterium
CACCGCAACCGCGCCGAGTGCGCTTGCGCCAAAGCACGCTTCGAGCCACTCCAGGCGGTTGTTGACGAGGATGCCGACCCGGTCGCCGCGGCCGATGCCGCGGGTCTGGAGCGCCGCAGCAATTCGGCCGGCGCCGTCGGCCAGCTCGCGGTAGGTCGCGGCGCGCTCGCCGCTGATGATGGCGATCCTCTCCGGAAAGCGGTCGGCCTGTTCGCATAACAGCGCGAACAGCGTGCGGTTTTCGGGCGGCCTCATGATTTCAATTCACCACAGAGACGCGGAGGACACGGAGAAGATCTCCCACAGCGACCAAGCCCTAAATGTCGTACCGGCGAAAGCCGGTATCCATGGTTCCGCAGCAGGAACCGCTGACAAATAGGTCCCGGCCTTCGCCGGGACGACTCCGGGGGTTACCTCAAACCACGCCCTTGGCATGCAGCTCGGCGATGCCCGCCGCGTCGTAGCCGAGCTCGCGCAGGACCTCGTCGGTGTGCTGGCCCTGGTCGGGGGTCGGGCGCAGCCGCGCCGGCTGGGGTGAAGAACTCATGTGGATCGGCTGGCCGACGATGTCGAAGGTGCCGAGCGTCGGGTGGTCGACCGGCCGGCGGATCTTGAGATGCTTGACCTGCGGGTCGGCAAAGGTCTGGTCGATCGTGTTGATCGGGCCGCACGGCACGCCGGCCTTGTTCAACGCTTCGACCCAGAAGGCGCTCGGCTTCGAGCGCACGATGTCGTTGAGGTGCGCGATCAGCGCCGGCCGGTTTTTGGCGCGCAGCGGCACGGTGGCGAAATCGGGGTTGGAGGACAGCTCCTTGTCGCCGGCGACCTCGCAGAACCGCTTCCACAAATTGTCGCCCGAGGCGGCGATGTTGATGTAGCCGTCGGCGGTCTGGAACATGCCGGTGCCGGGCGAAGTTGGATGGAAATTGCCCTCCTGCTTCGCCACCTCGCCCTTCATCGTGTAGCGCGAGGCCTGGAAATCGAGCATGAAGATCTGCGCTTCGAGGAGCGAGGTATGCACCCACTGGCCTTCGCCCGTGCGCTCGCGCGCGAGGAGGGCGAGCGTGATGCCGTTGGCAAGGAGGAGCCCGGCCGAGGTGTCGTTGATCGCGATGCCGACCCGGACCGGCCCCTGGCCCGGCAACCCGGTGATCGACATCAGGCCCCCCATGCCCTGGGCGATCTGGTCGACCCCGGGACGGCCTTCATAGGGGCCGTCCTGGCCAAACCCCGAGATCGAGCCATAAACGATGCGCGGGTTGATTTTCTTGACTGCTTCGTAATCGACGCCGAGGCGGTGCTTGACGGTCGAGCGGAAGTTCTCGACGACGACATCGGCCTTCGCCGCAAGCTGGAAGAAGATCTTCTTGCCCTCCGGCGTCTTCAAATCGAGCGTCAATGAGCGCTTGTTGCGGTGGAGGTTCTGGAAATCCGGGCCGTCGCGGCGGCTGCCGGTGGCGTCGGTATGCTCGCCCGGCGCCTCGATCTTGATGACGTCGGCCCCCCAATCGGCGAGCTGGCGCACCGCGGTCGGGCCGGCGCGATGGGCGGTCAGATCGATGACCGTGAACCCGGTGAGCGGCAATGAAGGCGTAGTCATCTCGGCATCTCTCCGCTGCGCAAATAATGGCGCATGGTACCGGCTCGGCGCCGGACGCGCCATTCCTTGGCGATCACCAGCCGTCATTCAATGACCTCGTCGGCGCGCGCGAGCAGCGCTTGCGGAACGGCAAGGCCGAGCGCCCTGGCGGTCTTGAGGTTGATCACCAGCTCGAACTTGGTCGGCTGCTCGACCGGGATATCGGCGGGCTTGGTTCCCGTCATCACCTTGACGAGCAGTCCCGCTGCCTGGCGGTAAAGCGAGGTGATGCGCGACCCATAGGCGACAAGCGCCCCGGCCGCGCAATACTCGGGCCATTGGTAAACTGCCGGCAGCCGCGCGAGGGCAATCCGGTCGATGATCAGCGCCCGGTTGGCGTTGAAAAGGGCCGAGGCCAGCACTTCAAGCGCTTGGGCTCCCGCCGCTTGCGCCGCCTCGATGGCCGGTTCGATCTCCTGTCGTGTGCCGGCATGTTGGATCGAAAGCGTTATGCCACGCGAGCGCGCTGCGTCGATCAGCACCTGGAGCTGATCGGATGCGGTTGTGCTGGGATCTGCAAGTGCCGCCATATGACGGATGCCGGGAACAATCTCCGTCAGCACCTCCAGGCGCTTGCCATCCAGCTCGGTCGCTAGAATGCTGATGCCGGTAACATTGCCCCCGGGGTGAGCCAGCGAAGGCACGATATGCGCTCGTACCATGTCGTCCGAGGTGGCCACGATCGGGATCTCCGTCGTCGCCCGCTTCGCCGCCCGGTCCGCGGCATCGCCACCGCTATAGATGGCGTCAGGCCCCGCTTTCGCCACCTCGATAGCTGCTCTATCGAGCTCGTCGACGGCCAGACCGAAGCCGCGCGGATCGATTGAGAGATTATTGCCTTCGATAAAACCGCGTCGGCGCAATTCGTCGAACAGGACGGCAAATTGAGAACGTGCCGGCTGGACCACAAAGCCCAGGCGATAGGTGCGCCCGGCCGTTTGCGCCAACGCCGGCCAACACGCGACCAGAGTTGCGCCGCCGGCGGCAAACCTGACGAACTCGCGGCGCTTCATGTTCAGCCTCTCGAACCGGCAGCGGGCACGGAATATGGCTCAACCGGGTCATCCCCGATAGGTTGCACAAATTCCGTTTTGCCGACCGATCGCGAGCGGTTTCATGCAACAGTCGTTTTCCAGCACCCCACCGCCAGCGAGAGGCCGCCACCCATGCCCACTGCGATGACCCGCCATTTCGGCGTCCTCCTCCCCTCGACCAACACGACGGCAGAAATTGAATACAGCCGCCTCCTGCCGCCGGAGTGGCAGGCGCACTATGCCCGCATGATGACGAGCAGCGCCAACAAGACGCCGTTCTCGCCGCCGAAGGACGAGGATGTCGACTACCAGGCAAGGCTGCTCGGCACCGCGAGGGTCGAGATCGTCTTCCTGTTGCAAACCTCGGCAAGCCTGTTTGCCGATAATTACTGCGCCGAGGTCACGCGGCGGATCAGCGCCGCGGCCGGGGTTCCGGCCTTCACCTCGGCGATGGCGATCGGCGAGGCGATAGGGGCGCTTGGCGTGAAGCGGGTCGCGCTCGTCTCGCCCTATTCCGCGCCGGTCAACGCCAGCGCCAAGCGCTATTTCGAGGGCAAATACGGGCTATCGGTCATCGCGCTCGAAGGCTTTGCTGCGACCGATTCCTATGCGATCGGCCAACTCGGTCCGGAGAATGCGCGCGACGCCTTCGCCCGCATCGATCGCCCCGCGATCGAGGCCTTCATCGTGCCCGGCGGCAATTTCCCGACGATGGCGTCGATTGAGGGCTGGGAGCGCCAGTTCAAGAAGCCGGTCGTAACGACCAATCAGGCCGCGCTGTGGGCGGTCTTGCGCCGGCTGGAC
>DASYZD010000068.1:0-2937 GCA_035946655.1 Allostellaceae bacterium
AGCGTCTCGGCCGCGGCCTTGAACAGGATCGCGTAGACGGCTTCCTTGTTTTGGAAGGCGATGTCGGCGGCCACCGCCGGCAGCGTGAACACGACGTGAAAATACGGCACCGGCAACAATTCCGCCTGACGCTCGGCCAGCCATGCCGCCCGCGCGGCGCCCTGGCATTTCGGGCAATGGCGGTTGCGGCAGGAATTGTAGGAGATGCGGACGAGGCCGCACTCGGTGCAGCGCTCGACATGGCCGCCGAGCTGAGCTGAGCGGCACGCCTCGAGCGCCGCCATGATGCGACACTCGACCCGGCCAAGGCGGCCGGCATGCGCCTGGCGATACGCCTCGCCGTGGCGGCGGAAGATGTCCGCCACCTCCAGTGCGGGCATGACCGCCGCGGGTCAGGTCGAGCCGGCTTCCTCCAGCTTCAGCCGATCGAACGGGCTGGCCGTGTTGGCGATCGTCGTGGCGGCAACCTGCGTGTAGCGGGCCGTCGTCGACAAATCGCGATGACCGAGCAGCACCTGGATGATGCGGATGTCGGTGCCGGTTTCGAGGAGATGGGTGGCGAAGCTGTGGCGCAGCGTGTGGACGGTGACCGGCTTGCCGAGTTTGGCCGCCGCCCGCGCGCTCCGGCACGCCCCCTGCAAAACGCTCGGGTCGAGCGGCCGGCTGTCATCCTGGCCCGGAAACAGCCACTGTGCCGGCCGTGTTTCCCGCCAGTAGGCGCGCAGCACGATGAGAAGCTGCGGCGACAGCATGATGTAGCGGTCGCGACCGCCCTTGCCCTGGTCGACCCGGATCAACATGCGGCTGCTGTCGATGTCGGCCAGTTTGAGGCGCACCACTTCCGACACCCGGAGCCCGGCGGCATAGGCGGTCATCAGCGCGGTGCGATGCTTCAGGCTCGGCACCGCGGAGAAAAACCGTGCCATCTCGTCGGCGCTGAGGATCACCGGCAGTTGTCGGCGCTTGCGTGCGTAGGGGATGCGCTCGACAATCGCGGTACGCCCGAGCGTGACGCCGTAAAAGAAGCGCAGGGCGCAGACCGCGACGTTGAAGCCGGCCCAGGAGATGCCGGTCGTGGTGAGGTGGATCTGGTAGGCGCGGATTTCCGCCAGTCCGAGCCGGTCGGGCGACCGGTTGAAATGCCGAGCGAATTTGGCGACGGCGTGCACGTAGCAGCGCTGTGTCACCGGCGACAGATTGCGGACCTGCATGTCCTCGATCATGCGCCGGCGCAGCGGGGTCATCTCGGCCATCGGCGGCCTCCTTCGGGGTTGGAGCTTCGACGGCTCCAATCCTGTCAGCCGGCCCGGTCGATAGGCTAAACGATTGACTTTGTTCGTATTACTGCGGAGCGGTTTAGTTGCGTGCCCAGCATGTTCGATAGCTTGGGGGTGAAAGTCCCCCATCCAACCTGATGGAGGTGAAGGATTAGCAAAGCACAAGGGCGTCATCGCGAGGTGGCGTCTGAAGGAAGTGCGGAGCAAAACCGCGACCTGACGAACAGAAACCGGATATGAGGCAGCCCTGGCCGGACGAGCGGGCAACTAGTCGTAAAGTCCACAATCCATCAATGGCCAGGGCTGTAGATCCGGCAGGTGTGCGGGGAAGGCGATCAAACCTACCTGGGGAGATCTGCGCCGTGTTCCGAGTTCGGAACTGGGGAAACCGAGAGGTGACCCGACCGCGGCGTAGAAGTCAGCAGACGGCATAGTAGGTCAAGCCGCCGGCAAGGCTAGTGAGGCACTCCAAGGAACCGGCGGGCCGGGGTGAAGCCCTGGTTGGCGGTTGCCGAGGGACCGAACCACCTGTGGCGAAGCCAGCACCCGAAAGCCCGGCTTGCGCAGAGCAATTGATGGAGGAGGTGTGCGACCGAGGAAATCTCGAAAGAGCGTGGAAACGAGTTCGGCGGCTCGCCGACGTGCCACCCGAAATCGAGTGGTTCGCCAACATCACCAACCCGAACAGCCGGCGCGCCTACGAGGCCGCGGTTGGCGACTTCATCCGCTTCGCCGGCATCAGAAAGCCGGAGGAATTCCGCACCGTCACCCGCGCGCACGTCATCGCCTGGCGCGACGATCTCGCGCGCCGCGCGCTCGGCGGCGCCACCGTCAGGCACCGCCTCGCGGCGCTATCCTCACTCTTCGAATACCTCTGCGACAAGAACACCGTCACCCACAACCCGGTCAAGGGCGTCAGGCGCCCCCGGGCCGAGAGCGGCGAAAGCAGGACGCCGGCGCTCGGCGACCACCAGGCGCGCGACCTGCTCGCCGCGCCCGGCAAGGACACCGCGGCCGACGAAGAGGCCGTCAAGGAAAAGCGCTACCGCGCGATCCTGTCGACCTTGCTGTTTCACGCGCTGCGACGCGACGAGCTGTGCAAGCTCACGGTGCGGGATTTCCGGCACGCGCGGCGCGGCGTGCCGCACCTCAGGGTTACCGGCAAGGGCGAGAAGACCCGCTATCTGCCGCTGCACCCCGGCACCCACGCGCTGATCCACGACTATCTCGAGGCGGCCGGGCACGGCGGCGACGAGAACGGCGCCCTGTTCCGGCCGATCCGCAACAACCGCACGCCTCGGCTCGACAAGGCGCTGACGCCCGACGCGGTCTACAAGCTGGTGCGGCGGTATTCGGCGGCGCTCGGGTTCGAGATCGGCGCCCACGCGCTGCGCGCGACCGCCGCGACGAACGCGCTCGACCACCAGGCCGACATCGCCAAGGTAGCAGGAATGGCTCGGCCACGCCAACATCGCCACCACCCGCATCTACGACCATCGGAAGACCCGCCCCGAGGACAGCCCGACGTTCAAGGTGGCATATTGAACCTGCCAGCAAGCGTTGCCGGCTGGACACCGCGACCGATGCGTGCGATGTTCTTCGAACAAAACGAGTGGACCGATGCGACGTGGAACCCGGTCACCGGCTGCACCAAGATTAG
>DASYZD010000069.1:0-2162 GCA_035946655.1 Allostellaceae bacterium
GCAGCTGATAGAGCTCGTCGCGGCCGTAGAGACAGCGGAAGAAGAGGCGCTCCACGATGCCGCCCAAGAAGGCGATGCCGGCACCGGCGAAGAGTGCCGCCGCCCAGAAGGCCATGCCCGAAGGCTGGAACCACTCGACCCCCTGCCAGGCGAGATAGGCGCCGAGCATGTAGAAGGAGCCATGCGCGAAGTTGATGACGCGCATGACCCCGAAAACGAGCGACAGCCCCGAGGCGATCAGAAACAGGAACATCGCCGTCGTCAGGCCGCTCATCACCTGTTGCAGAACGGACGAAGCCGACACCGTTAATATTCCGACCCGGCAGTTTCGGATATCACGGTTTTGGTGTCATCGCGAGGCGCGCAGCGACGAAACAATCTCGACGGACTCAACACAATCGGCATGAGATTGCTTCGCTTCGCTCGCAATGACGCCCAGCCCGGTATTCGTCGGCCCTGCACCGCCCTCACGTCGTCAGTTGGTCGCTGGCGACGGCAACAACTCCGGGCTCTTCATGACGGCGAAGGGATACTTCGCCTCCTTGACCATCTCGCCCCAGTATTCGGGAGCGTCGGTCTCGTGCGTCTTGGCGCTGTAGGTGCGCTTGCCGACCGGCGTGTCGATCGACAAGCCGAGCATCGCCTTGGCGACCTTGGCCGAGTCCGTGCTGCCCGCCTTCGCGATGCCGGCGGCGAGCGCGTCGATCGACTGGTAGCCGACGATCGCCCAGCCCGACCCGTATTTCGACTTCATGAAGGCCTGCAGTTCTGTCTCGTAGGCCTTGTGCGCCGCCGGCTCCTTGCCGTTCCAGATGACCGGATCGTACGCGTCGGACCAGATCCCGTAGGGATAGGCGGAGCCAAGCGCCTCTGCTTCGTCGACCGTGCCGACCTCGGCGCCGTCGGCGAGCCGGTTCTTGATCGCCGCGAAATAGCCGAGCGGCGTCGCCTGCTTGACAAAGCTGATGAAATCTCCGGCGAAAAGCGCGCAATAGACCGCGTCCGGCTTCTTGCCCATCTGCGCGGTGATGAACGGCGTGAAGTTGGCCTGCCCGAGTTTCGGCCACTCCTGGTCGACGATCGTCACGTCGGGCCGCAATTTCTTGATGTTGGCAATAAAGGCGGCGATCGCATCGCGCCCATAGGCATAATCGGGGCCGATCGTGGCGATCCGCTTTACACCCTTCCAGCGCGCCACGATCGAGGCGCCCGCCTTGCCCTCGATTGCAGTGTTCGACGAAGTGCGGAAGATATAGGGGTGAAGGTTCGGCGGCAGGGTCAGCTCGGTCAGCTTCGCCGTCGGGGCGACGAAGACGATCTTGTTTTCCTTGGCGACGGTCGATACCGCCGGCGCCTCGGCCGAGGTCAGGGTGCCGGCCAGGAACTCGACATTGTCCTTGATGATCAGTTCGCGCGCGAGGCGCACCGCCTCGTCGGCGTTGGCCTTGCTGTCGCGCGACAGCAGCTCCAGTTTGCGGCCGAGCACGCCGCCTTTCGCATTGATCTCGGCGACCGCCATTTCGGCGCCCTTGAGGATCGGCTCGCCATAGACGGCGGTCGGGCCCGACAGCGGGATCGGGAAGCCGATCTTGATCGGTTCCGCCGCCCGCGCCGCCAGCGGGAGCAGCATGCCCGCCGCCAGAAGCGGTGCCAGATAATGCCGATGATCCATCGCCGATCCTCCCCTGCGCCGCCGCTTGTTGGGCGGGCGAATCCCGCCTGCGGAGCGCGCCGTATAGTTTGCGGCGCGGTGAGCGTCAAGCGGAGCGAACGCGCGGCGGAACGGGCGCTGTGATTTTTGTCGGCCGGGCGCCCGGTTGCGCCGCTTTGCCGCGGCGCGCGCCCATGCTCGTTTTGGGTGAAACTTCGAGCAAAGACCGTCTTGGCCGGGCTTGGCCCGGCCATCCACGAGACGCGCGCACCGTTGTCGCAAGTTGCTCGTGGATGCCCGGCCCAAGGCCGGGCACGAACGAACCTTTGGCGATTCCAGTCCGGCGGGCAATGCTCTAGCATCGCCGGCTCGCAGAGGGGTGAGGGCGGATGAAGGCGGTTGTCTGTGAGGCGTTCGGCGGTCCCGAGGTGCTGGCGGTGCGCGAATTGCCCGATCCGCCGCCGCCGGGGCCGGGCGAGGTGCAGGTGCGGATCCGGGCGCGCGGCGTGCA
>DASYZD010000070.1:0-3102 GCA_035946655.1 Allostellaceae bacterium
GGTCGCCAGCCCGAAGGCGCGCTTTGCCGCATCGTGCGGCAGCCTAGCCAGAACCGCTTCGCGCCGAGCGTTCTCCTGGGCGGCATTATCCTGGGCCTGTGTAGCCAAAAAATTGCCCGCCAAAGCCCAGACACCAACACCAGCCGCGACCGTCCGCGCCAGGCTCCTCGCGACGACCGCCGGGTTCTTGCACCATCGACGGATGATTAACATTTTGGTGACGAATTTCGCGCCCAATGCACGCTGTCGTATCACCGCCCACCCCATGCTGCCCGACTTTCCGTCGCAAATGCGCGAGATTATCTGCAAATGCAAGGTGATGAGCCCCCGCGCTCCGCGACGAAGCGGATCCTGATCGTCGAGGACAACGAGCTCAATATGAAGCTCCTGCGGGATGTCCTCGAGGCTTATGGCTACTCGACCGTGACCACCGAGAAGGGAGCCGCGGCGCTGACCCTGGCCCGCGAGCATCACCCCGATCTCATCCTCTTGGATCTGCAGCTGCCGGACATCTCCGGGTTCGACGCCCTGCGCCGGTTGAAGAACGATGAGGAAACGCGGAACATCCCGGTTGTCGCTGTCACCGCCTTTGCGATGGTCGGCGACAAACGCAAAGCCCTGGCGAGCGGGTGCGACGGCTACGTCGCAAAACCGATCCTGCTGCCCGATTTCCTCAAGCTCGTCGAAAGGTTCATTGGCAAGGTTGGTGCACCGCGTTAGGCCGGCGGCGCGATCGGGCGCCAGTCGCGCGCGGAGCGGCGGGCTTCCCGCGACGACGAGGGCGGAGTAACGTCGTGGCCGAATGCGGTGTTCGCGGCCTTCGCAGCGTTTAGATTGGGCGCCTGCCATGAAGCTTTACGGCTATTTTCGATCCTCTGCTGCTTTTCGCGTACGCATCGCCCTCAATCTCAAAAAGCTCGATTACCAGAACGCCTTCATTCACCTGCGTCGCGGCGACCAGACCGCGCCCGAGTTTCTCGGCGTCAACCCTCAAGGCTTGGTGCCGACGCTCGAGATCGATGGCCAGAGGCTCACCCAGTCGCTGGCGATCATCGAATACCTCGACGAGACGCATCCCGAGCCGCCGTTGCTGCCGCACGACGCCGCTGGCCGTGCCCGAGCCCGCGCGCTCGCCGCGATCGTCGCCTGCGACATTCATCCGCTCAACAATCTGCGCGTGTTGCGCTATCTGCATGGGTCGCTCGGACATGACCAGGAGGCCATCGAGCATTGGTACAATCATTGGATCACCAGCGGTTTTACCGCGTTTGAGCGGCTCCTGACCGACGACCCGCGTACCGCCGCGTTTTGCCACGGCGACCGGCCCGGCCTCGCCGATATCGCCCTGGTGCCGCAGGTGGTCAACGCCGAGCGCTACCGGCTCGACCTCGCGCCCTATCCGACCATCACCAGGATCTTTGAGACGTGCATGAAGCTCGATGCCTTTTCCGCGGCCCATCCGGCGCGGCAGCCCGATCGCGAAGAATGATCCCGCGCCGGCACTGCCGCAGCACCCTGGCGCCGGCGAGCATCGGGGCGCTCGCCGCGGCGTTGCTCGCGCTCAGCGTCAACGGCTGCACCGCGCCTGCCACCGAGGCGCCGGCGGATGCGGTCGATCTCGGATTGATCGAGAACGCGATGCAGCAGGTTGAAAGGAGCTATGTCGTGCCGGTCAAGCCCGACGAGCTCGTCAACGGTGCCCTCAAGGGCATGCTGAACAAGCTTGATCCGCATTCCGATTACATGACCGAGCACGAATATCGCGAGCTGATCTCGACGACCAGCGGCCAGTTCGGCGGGGTCGGCATCGAGATCTCGATCGAAGAAGGGGTGCCGCAAGTCATCGCGGCGATCGAGGGCACGCCGGCCTCGGCCGCCGGCGTCGAGCCCGGGGACCGGATCGTCAAGGCCGATGGCAAGCCGATCGTCGGGATGGACATCGGCGAAGTTGTCCGGCGCTTGCGCGGCAACCCCGGGACCCCGGTCGTGCTGACGATCGCGCGGGCAAACCGGCCGATTTTCGACGTGCCGATCACCCGCGCCATCATCCATGTCGCCTCGGTCAAGTCGTCGTTGAAGCCGGGCGGCATCGGCTATGCCCGGATCAGCACCTTCGACGAGAACACTCCGACCGAGTTGCGCACGGCGCTGTCGCGCCTGCGCCATGAAGCCGGCGGACGCCTCTCGGGGCTGATCCTCGATCTGCGCAACGATGCCGGGGGCCTGCTCGACGCCTCCGTCGAGGTTGCCGACGACTTCCTCGATTCCGGCACGGTGGTGTCGACGCGCGGCCGCGGAGAGGGCGAAAACCGGGTCTATGATGCCTCCCCGAACGGTGATCTGATCCGGGGAACGCCGATGGTGGTCTTGATCAACGGCGCCTCGGCCTCAGCTTCGGAGATCGTCGCCGGCGCGCTGCAGGACAACCGGCGCGCCACGATCCTCGGCACCCACAGCTTTGGCAAGGGATCGGTGCAGAGCATCATCCCGATCGCAGGCTACGGTGCGCTACGGCTGACGACCGCGCTCTATTACACGCCCTCCGGCCGCTCGATCCAGGGCCACGGCATCACCCCCGACCGGATCGTCACCGTGCCCAAGGACCAGCAGGTGGCGAACGCCGTGACCACCTTCGAGAGCGATTTGTTCGGCGCGCTGAGGCCGACCGGCGCGCTGAAGCCGACCGGCGCGCTGGCGCCGACCGACGCGGCGGCCCCGTCCGGCCGGCTGCGGCCGGTCACAGGAGAGGCCGACCACCCGATCAATCCGAAAGTCATCGGCACGGCGCAAGACGCTCAGTTGCGCGCCGCGCTTGATCTCCTCGGCGCCCACCGCGCCGCGGCGCGCTAGATAGCCAACGGCCTATTCGCGGGCTCAGCCACGCCTGAACGGGTGGTCGATGGTCGCCTTCTGCTCTGGGGTCAGCGCCTGGTAGAGCAGTTCGAGCGCCGGACGGGTATCCTTCAGCGCTTGCAGGCGAGCCGAGAGGAACTGCTCGCGCCGGTTGACCCGGTCGAGGATCGTCTCTTGGCTGCGCTCGCCGCCCGGCTTCAGGGAGGCGCAGAGCTGGCGCTGTTTGTCGGCCGCCGCCTGCATCAGGCT
>DASYZD010000071.1:0-2713 GCA_035946655.1 Allostellaceae bacterium
CGAGGCGGCGGCGCTCTCGGCCGCGCAATCGCTACGCGCGGAGTTGCGCGCCGGCGGCGTCAGAGTGATGAACGTCTTCGCGGGCCCGATCGACAGCGAATGGTATCAGAGCGTGCCGCCGCCGAAAGTGGCGCCGGCCGCGCTTGCCGCGGCGGTCGTCGACGGCCTGCGGCGCGGCCTCGAAGAGGTTTTCGTCGGCGATGTCGCGCAGGACATCCGCGCCCGCCTCGCGGTCAATCCAAAGGCGGTCGAGCGCGAATTGGGATGATGATCCAACAGTGAGGCGGTGAGGCAGTGAGACAAAACGATCGTCCCACATTGTCATACCGGCGAAAGCCGGTATCCATGGCTGCCATGGGTCCCGGCCTTCGCCGGAACGACGAAACTGCCTGTTTCACCGCCTCACCGCCTCACCGGTTCAATTGATCGAGGCGCCCAATGGCTAGCATTGACCTCCTCGCATTCGCCCGCGCCGTGGCCGAGGGCACAATCGCAATCGTCGATCTGACGCATACGCTGTCGCCCGATTTCCCGACCATCGTCATGCCGCCGGAACTCGGGCAATGCGCGCCCTTCCGCATCGAGGAGATCTCGCGCTACGACGAGCGAGGCCCCGCCTGGTATTGGAACAACCTCTCGATGGGCGAGCATACGGGCACGCATTTCGACGCGCCCGTTCATTGGATCTCGGGCAAGGACCTGCCGAACGCCTCCGTCGATACGATCGACCCGGCGAATTTCATTGCCCCGGCCTGCGTCGTCGATTTGTCGCAAGAGGCCGCGAACGACCCCGATTTCGTATTGCAAATCGCCGATGTCGAGGCGTGGGAGGCGCGGCACGGGAAGATCCCGCCGCGCAGCTGGATCCTGTTGCGCACCGACTGGTCGAAGCGCCGCGACCGCGACTACGTCAATATGGGCGAAGGCGGCCCGCATTCGCCCGGGCCCGGCCCCGACACCGTGCGCTGGCTGGTCGAGGAACGCGACATCCACGGCTTCGGCACCGAGACGATCGGCACCGATGCCGGGCAGGCCTTCCATTTCACGCCGCCCTTTCCGGCGCATTACTACGTGCACGGCAAGGGTCGGTACGGCCTGCAATGCCTCAGAAACCTCGACCTGCTGCCGCCTGTCGGCGCGGTGATCCTGGCCGCGCCCCTGAAGATCCGCAAAGGTTCGGGCAGCCCGTTGCGCGTCCTCGCCTTGCTGCCGCGCCCGGCCGAGGTAAAGTGAAACAGTCAACTGTCCACCTGATTTTGAAAAACTACCGATAGAGCTCAAGATTTAACGATCGATTAACTTTTGCCGTAATCTGAAATTTACTTAAGACTCTGGCGATAGGTATTTCTCCGGATAGAAATTTATCTTACCAATCGTCATATTCTGGGGACTGCAACCGAGCAAGGCCCCGACACGTGCTTGCAAACCCGCTGCTGATGCCGATCCGCCGCCGCGCCGCCGCACTGCGCCGTCTGCCGCGCGAGGATCGCGGCAACATCGCCATCGTCACCGCGCTGGCGGCGACGGTTCTGACCGGCGTTGCCGGTCTCGCCATCGATGTCGGCGCCTGGGAGGTCATGCAGACCCGGCTGCAGGAGGCGGTCGACCAATCCTCGCGCGCTGCCACCGCGGCGCTGATCTCCGGCGGCAACCCGAGCGTCGCGGCCAAGACCGTGGCGGCGAGCTACGGCCTCGTCAATGGACGCAACGGCGTGTCGATCGCGGTCAACTGGCCGCCGACCAACGGCACCTATCAGGGCAACGGCATGGCTGTCGAGGTGGTCATCAAAGAGCCCGCGCCGCAGTTCTTTTCCCGGCTCTTTGTCAACTGATGCGAAGCGGAGGCACCGCAATGAAACGTCCATGTCTTCGGCTGCAACTCGCGATCTCCGCAGCGCTTGCCGTAACCCTGCTGCCCGGCGCCAAGGCGCACGCGCTCGAGTTGACGGCGCGCTCCGTAGCGTTGCCGGGGCCGCCCGCCTCGATGTGCGCGATGGCCCTCGACCAGGGCGGCAGGCTCGCCGTCGGCTCGCTCGATTTCACCGGCTCGACCCGGGTCGCCATGACCAATTGCGACCTCTACAACAATTCCGGCAATGTGGACTCGCTGGAGGTCAGCGGCAGCGCCAGCCTCAGCGCCCGCGACGTTTATCTCGCGGGCGGCTACTCGGTCGGCGGCAATTCGAGCGTCGCCGTGACCGGCGCCGTCGTCACCTACGGGGCCGTTGTGCAAGACCCCTATGCCGGGCTGCCGGTACCGCAGGCCGCCGGCTGCGACCACAACAATTACCGGCTGGGCTCGGGAGGGTCGGCGACGATTGCCCCGGGCGTCTATTGCGGCGGCATCACCGTCACCGGGGGCGCCTCCCTGACCTTGCAGCCGGGAACTTACATTCTCGATCAAGGCAACCTGTCGATCAGCGGCAACAGCACGATCTCGGGCCAAGGCGTGACGATCGTGCTGACCAGCAGCAGCGGCAATGGTTACGGGACGATCGGCATCAGCGGCGGCGCGACGGTGACGCTGAGCGCTCCGACGCAAAACGCCGCCCTCGGCATTCCCGGCATCGTCCTGTGGGAGGACGCCAACGCGCCAACCGCCAATGCCAGCGTCAGCGGCGGCGCCTCGCAAGTCATCACCGGCGCCATCTACCTGCCGAGCCAGCAAGTGAGCTTCACCGGCGGCTCGAGCGTCGGGTCCAGCTGCGTCCAG
>DASYZD010000072.1:0-13723 GCA_035946655.1 Allostellaceae bacterium
ATCGTAGGCGGTGATCGAATAGTTCTCGGGCTGCAGGTTGTATTTCTTGGCGAAGGCGGCGACAAACGGCTTTGCGTCGGGGTTTTCCAGAACGTTCGGCGCGGCGTTGGTGGCGTACCAGTTCTCGGCTGCCGGAAATCCGGCGCCCTTGAGGATCTCCGCGCCGAGAACACCATCGCCACCGGATTTGATCAGCTTCGGCAGGATGTCGTAGGACTGCTTGACGACCTTGACTCCGGCCTGGGCCACCCCGCCGTAATAGAGCGCATCGGGGTTCAACGACTTAATCTTGGTGAGCACGGTCGTGTAGTCGGCCTCCTTCGGATTGAGCTGATCGCGGCCCATGACCTTGATCCCGCGCTTCTTTGCCTGGTTCTCGAACGCATCGGCGATGCCGACCCCGTAGGCGCCACTGTCGTCAAGCACGTAGAGCGATTTGACCTTCAGCGTGTCGGCGAAATAGTTGGCCATGTTGGGGCCCTGGTAGGCGTCCGTCGTCACCGTGCGGAAATAGATCGCCTTGCCGCCGGGCCGGTACTGGCCGGCGAATTTCGGGTCGGTGATGTCGGGGTTGGTCGAGGACGGGGTGATGATCGCCAGATTGCCTTGGCTGAGGATCGGCGACATGGCCTTGCCCGAGCCGCTCATCTGCGGCCCGATCGCCGCGACGACGCTGTTGTCGGAAACCATCTTGCGCGCGTTGGTTGCCGCCTGCGCGGGATCGTACTGACCGGCGGTCGCGGTGCCGTCATCGAGCACCATCACGTTGATCTTGTAGCCGGCCACCCCGCCTTTGGCGATGGCGTCATCAAGGGCGAGCATGGCGCCGTCCTTGATCAGCTCGGCGTCATGCGCGTCGGCGCCGGTCAGCGGCAGGTTGATCCCAATCGTGACGGTCTTCTCGGCGGCGAGGACCGGGAAGCCCGAAGTCGCAACGAGCGCGGCGGCGGGGAGGTGAATGATCAGGGCGCGACGCGACAGCATGGCTCGATCTCCCGTTCCGGAAAGGCGTTGTCAACGCTCCAGAGTTTGGCGCCAAACCAGCCACCGCAGCAAGCCCCGGCATCATGTTGTGGCGGTTATGTAGATAAACCGATATAGATTCCCTCGCTCAATTATGTATTGCTTCCTGCGGGTACCCGCACATGGCGATAAATATCACAAACAAGGAGGCGGATAGCCTGGTCCGGCAGTTCGCAAAAATCGAGGGTGCCACCCTGACGGAGGCGATCGTCACCGCGCTGCGCGAAGCGATCGCGCGTCGCCGCGGGCGAGAAACGCCGCAGCAGACCGCGGCGCGTCTGCGCGCCGAATTCGGCGTCGAATTGTCGGACCGGGCGCGGCAGCCTCTGGCCCGCGCGGTCTACGACGAGATGTCCGGGGAGGTTTGATGTTTCTCGACGCGGCGGCGATCGTGGCGATCTTGAGCGACGAAGCGGAGGCCGAGCGATGTGCCGCCGCCCTGATCAACGCTACCGACCCGATCACGTCCGCAATCGCGGTTTGGGAGGCGGCGGTCGCCCTCGCGCGGCCCGACAAGCTGGCCGTGGCTCTGGACATCACCGGCCCGTTGGTCCTGCGCTTTCTTGAAGACCGCGGCGTCCAGCTTCGCGACCTGCCGGACGCGAGCGATGCGGTGGCGCTGGCACTCGATGCCGCGCGGCGATTTCGCCGCGGTCCAATTCGGCTTAACCTGGCGGACTGCTTTCACTACGCGTGCGCCCGCCACCATGGCGTCCCGATCCTGTCGACGACAGAGGAGTTCCGCTTTACCGACATCGAGACGGTACCCTGAGCGACAAGTTCAGCCTGGCGGCTTCATCGCCACGTCGAGCATGACGTTGGGGAGAATCTCGCGAAGCACCCCACGCAAGGTCGCCTCATCGGATGCCGTCGCGGCGGCCAGCAACCGGCGCGAACTGCGACGAAGGACGCGGGCGGTGGCGCGTCCCTTCGGGCCGGGGCGGATCGTGGCGAAGACTTCGGCCGGCTCGACCCGCCGCAACAGCCGCTTCAACGTCTGCAGCCCTTCGCCGGTCTCGACATCGAGCGCCGGCGCCTCGGCCGGGTCGATCTCGACTTCCTCGTCGACCGTGGCATCGACCGCCTCGACCGGCCGGTGCCGCGCCAGCGACTGATAAATCGCGCGGCCCACCTCGGTATCGATGCGCGATTGCAATTCCCAGCTTTCGCCGCGCGCCGACAGTTCGGTGATCAAGGTGAACAGATCGTCGCAATCTTCTTCATGGGTGCAGGTTAGAAAGGCCAGCCGGCCGTCGTGCTCGATGACGCGGTCGTCATCCTCGGCGAACCCAAGCTCGCCCAACGCGTTGTCGAGCGCCCGGCGCGAGGCGACGAGGAGCACTGTGACGTGGAGCCGGTGGGCAGCTTCCGGCGCTTCCTTTTCGTCGGCCATCGCTTCTCCTTGGTCCAATCGAATACAGGCAGCGAGGCATGGTGTGCAACCCGCGTGATCAGCCGAACCGGCTCTCCCCGGACCGGCTGATGCGCACATCGCGATGTATCCCGATATTCATCACCAGGCCAAACCCGAACATCACCGTGACCATGGCGCTTCCACCGTAGGAAATCAGCGGCAAGGGCACTCCGACTACCGGGATCAGACCCATGACCATCGCTATGTTGATGAACGCGTAGAGAAAGAAGTTGACGGCGATCCCAAGCCCAAGCAGCCGGCCGAACTGGCTGCGGCTGCGCAACGCAATCGCGAACGCGTAGAAAATCACCAGGACATAAAGGGCGAGCAGCGCCAGCCCGCCAACGAGCCCGAATTCTTCGGCGATCATCGTGAAGATGAAGTCGGTCTGCTTCTCCGGCAGGAAGCTGAGATGACTTTGCGTGCCGAGCATGAAGCCCTTGCCGAAGACGCCACCCGAACCCAGCGCAATCTTCGATTGCAGGATGTGATATCCGGCGCCGAGCGGGTCGCGGTCGGGGTCGAGAAAGGTGAGGAGCCGGGTTTTCTGATAGTCGCGCAACGTGGACCAGGCGAGCGGCGCTGCCGCCGCGGCGGCCAGCGCTCCCGCAGCGAAAACCCACAAGCGAACACCGCCGAGGTAGAACAGAACCGCGCCGGAGGCGACGAGCATCATCGCGGTACCGAGATCCGGCTGTTTCAACACAAGCGCAGCCGGAACGATGACCATCAGCGCCGGGATGACGAGGTAGCCGACCCGCCCGGTATGTTCGCTTGGCAGGCTGTGAAAATACCGCGCCAGCGCCAGCACCAGCGCGATCTTCATGATTTCCGACGGCTGCAGCTGAATAATGCCGAGGTCGATCCAGCGCAGCGCGCCCATGCTCGTGGTGCCGTGCAGATCGACGGCAATGATCAGAACCAGCGAGCCGCCATAGATCCAGTAGGCGCCGCGAAACCAGTAGCGCACATCAATCAACCCCGCCGCGATCATCGGCACCAGGGCGATTGCGAAATGCGTCATCTGGCGCGACGCCCATGGCTGCATGTTGCCGTTTGCCGCCGAATACAGCATGGCGCAGCCGACGCTCGAGATCGCAGCGATCAGCAGCACCAATCCCCACTGGATGCTGCGGATCTTATCGGCGAGGGTCAGCTCCGGCCGGCTGATGTCGCTGGGAATGCTCGCCATCGGCTACAGCCGGTGCGGTGCGACTGCGGCCAGTGTTGGCGCCGGCGCTGGCGGCTCGGACGGCGCGGCCTGGGACACCACATCGGGCGGCGGTATGCGCCGCGCCGGGTCGCGCCGCTGCACCTCGCTCAAGACGTCGCGGCAGATCGGTGCCGCCACCGCCGATCCGCCGCCGCCGGTCGTGCCGCCATGCTCGACGACGACGGCGCAGACATAGCGCGGCGCCCCGACTGGCGCGAACGCCAGGAACAGAGCATGGTCGCGCTCCTTCCAGGGGATCTCGGTAACCTTACGCAACCCGTGGTCGCGCTCGTATTGGGTGATGCGCCGCACCTGGGAGGTGCCCGATTTGCCCCCCATTGCCATGGCGGGATCGGTGATGCGGGCGGCATAGGCGGTCCCGCCCTGCTCGTTTACGACCGCGTTCATGCCGTCGAGCACGAGGGCGAGGTGGTGCGGGTCGAGGCCGAGCCCCTTGAAGTCCGGGACGCGCCGATCGCCGCCCGGCGGCAGCCGCTCCTCGCGCACCAGGTGCGGAACGATCGCGCGACCCGTGGTGAGCCGCGCCGCCATCGTCGCCAGCTGCAACGGCGTCGCCAGGACCGAGCCCTGACCGATCCCGGAGATCACGGTCTCGCCCTGCTGCCAAGTGGTCCCCGTCGTCGCCAGCTTCCACTCGCGGGTCGGCATCAGCCCGCCGCGCTCGCCCGGAATATCGAGGTCGAGGGGGGCGCCGAAGCCGAAGCGGCGCGCCATCGCCGCGATCCGATCAATCCCGGTGCGCCGCGCGGTTTCGTAAAAGAACACGTCGCAGGATTTTTTGATCGCGTCGCGCAGATGAAGCGTGCCGTGGCCGCCCTTCTGCCAGCAATGGAACGTAGCGTCGCCCAACTCCAGATAGCCGGGGCAGGTGATCGTCGTCTGCGGCGTGATGCTGCCGGCTTCGAGCGCCGCGAGCGCCACCACCGGCTTGAACGTCGATCCGGGCGGATAGACGCCGCCGATCGCCTTGTCGGTGAGCGGGTTGCGGGGATCGGTCGACAGCTCCTGCCACAGCGCCGGGGTGAGCCCCGTCGAAAACGCCATCGGGTCGAAGCTCGGGCTCGACACCAGGGCGAGCACATCCCCGCTCGCCGCATCGAGCAGCACGCAGGCGATGCTGGGTTCCGAGGCGCAGCGGCGCATGACGAAATCCTGCATCGCCATGTCGAGCCCCAGCACCGCATCCTGTCCCGGCTGCCCCGGCCGGGTGGCGATCTCGCGCACCACCCGACCATAGGCATTGACCTCGATTTCAGCGGTGCCGGCGACCCCGCGCAGGAGGGCGTCCTGGGATTTTTCGATGCCGCTCTTGCCGATCCGGAAATCGGGCAGTTCCAGGAGCGGATCGCCGTTCAGGTCCTTTTCCGAAACCGCGGCGACATAGCCGATAACATGCGCGGCGGTCGGCCCGTAGGGGTAGGACCGGATCAGGCCCTGTTCGATGGCGACTCCGGCAAGCTCGGGGATGGCGACCTCGATCCGCGCCATCTCGTCCCAGCTCAAATTGGCACGGACCACCAGCGGGACGAAGCTGTGCCTGCGCTTCGCCTCGCGCAGCACCCGGTGGCGCTCGGCATCGCCGATCTCGATCAGAGTGCCGAGCGCGCTCAGCGTCGCCTCGAGATCGCCGGCCTGCTCGGGTACGACAACGACCCGGTAGTTGTGCCGGTTATCGGCTAGAGTGACGCCGAAACGGTCGAAGATGCGGCCGCGCGGTGGCGCAAGCAGCCGCAGGTTGATGCGGTTCTCGTTGGAAAGGACGGTATAACGGTCCTTTTCCAGGATTTGCAGCTGGTACATGCGGGCCGCGAGCACGCCGCCGAGCACCGCCTGGCCGCCGGCAAGGAGGGCGGTCCGTCGGGTGAGGAGCTTCTCGCGCTGGGTTTCCCGAGGCACGGGTTGCTAGCCCGGGCGCGTCATCCGGCGGCGCCGATCAGCGCGCGCTGGGTGCGCCCCAGCGCGAAGCTAGCCACCGGAAAGATCGCGATCGTCAACACTGTCCGGAACATGGTGCTGCGCACATCGAAGACGGTCAGCTGAACGAGGCACTGCAGAGCCCACAAGGCGAGCATCGTGGTGGCGCCGAGCAGGGCAAAGCCGGTCCAAACAAAGGGGAAAGTGCGGTTGATGAAATAGCGCCGCGCGCGCAGCACGGCGGCGCGAGCAAGCAGCAACACCAGCGCCCCGATCCCGACCGGCGAACCCGAGAGCAAATCCTGCGTCAGCCCAATCGCGAAAACCCCGATCGGTGGCAACAAATCGGGCCGGTAGATCGTCCAGTGGTAGACCGCCATCAAGGTGAACGCGGGGGTCAGCGCCGCATAACCCGGTACCGGCACCGGGAGGATCGCGAGGATCGTCGCGAACAGCGTCGTGGTGGTCGGAACCAGCCAGGCGACACCGCTATTGACGCGCGGCAGGGTGGGAATACTGGAAACCTTGAGCGGCATCGACTCAGCGCACGCTTGCCTCGTTGGCTGCCGCCGGCCTGACGCGCCGCTCGGGGTGCCGCACCGCCGGGACCGGTTCGGGCAAGGCTCCCGACAGGCCATAATCGACGATCAGGACGTACCCCAGCCGCGACAGCTCGACATAAGGCTCGACCCGCGCCTCGCCGGGGCCGAGAGCGGCGACCACGCCGACCGGCAGACCCGGCGGAAAGATTCCGCCATCGCCCGAGGTCAGAATCCGGTCGCCGATCTTGAGGGTGTTCGGTTCAGAGACATACAGGAGGCGAGGGTGCCCGGAATTATCGCCGGCCAGGACCGCGCTGGCGTGCGAGCTCTCGATCACCACCGGGATGCGCGAGTTGAGGTCGGTGATCAAGAGAACCCGCGCCGCCCGTCTGCCGACCTCGGTCAGCCGCCCGACAAGACCGTCCCCGGTAATCGCCGCCTGACCGCGCGCCAGGCCCCGGTCGGCGCCGCCGTTCACCATCACCGTGCGCACGTAGCCGCCGCCCGAATTGGCGATCACGCGGGCGGTGACATAGGAGACCGCGTTGTCGGGGACCGATTTGAGCAACCCGCGCAACTCGCCGTTATCGGCGGTCAGTTTGAGCGCGATCTGCTGCCACTGCAAAAGCCGCTCGTTTTCGCGGGTAAGGCGCACATTGTCCTGGTACATCGTGACGATGCCACGCGCCCAGTCGACGACCGAAGCCGCCGCGCCGAGCGGGCGCGACAGCACATCGAGCACCGGAGCGGCATCGTCGGTCAGATTGGTACGCAGTGTCTCGAACATCGTTTGGTCGGCCTTGCCGAGGATGACGATCGCCGCCGACAACAAGATGAGCAGCGGCGGCGTGGCGCGCTGGATCGTCGCGCGCAGCTGCGCCGACGGCCGGATCACCCTTACCCCCTCACGCTATGCCGTTGCCGAACGCTCCCGTTCGGCCGGCGCGGCGGCGTTGGTGCTTCATCGTCCCCGATACCCCCCAGTTTCGGAGCTTACCCGAGATAAACCCCCTCACCACATGTTGATCAACAGGTTTTTTAGCGTCTTCATTTCCTCGAGCGCGCGGCCCGTTCCCAGGGCCACGCAACTTAACGGATCGTCGGCAATCGACACCGGCAACCCGGTAGCGTGCCGCAGCACGTAATCGAGATTCCCGAGCAATGCTCCGCCGCCGGTCAACACGATGCCCTTGTCGACGATGTCGGCCGCGAGTTCGGGAGCGGTATGTTCGAGCGCGACCTTGACTGCTTCCACGATCGAGCCGACCGGCTCGGCGAGGCTTTCGGAGATCTGCCGCTCGCTGATCACGATCTCCTTGGGGACCCCGTTCATCAAGTCGCGGCCCTTGATTTCCATCACCCGGCCTTCGCCATCTTCGGGCATACAGGCCGAGCCGATGTCCTTCTTGATGCGTTCGGCACTGCTCTCGCCGACGAGAAGATTATGATTGCGCCGGATATAAGCGATGATCGCCTCGTCCATCTTGTCGCCGCCGATGCGCACCGAGCGCGAATAGACGATGCCGCCCAATGAGAGTACCGCCACCTCGGTAGTGCCGCCGCCAACGTCGACGATCATCGATCCCGTGGGTTCGGTCACCGGCAATCCGGCGCCGATCGCCGCAGCCATCGGCTCCTCGATCAAGAAGACCCGGCGCGCCCCGGCGCTTTCCGCCGATTCCTGGATGGCGCGCCGCTCGACGGCGGTCGAACCCGACGGCACGCAGATGATGATCTGTGGGCTGGCAAAGCTGCGCCGGTTGTGCACCTTGCGGATGAAATGCTTGATCATTTCCTCCGCAACCTCGAAGTCGGCGATGACCCCGTCGCGCAGCGGCCGGATCGCCTGAATGTTGCCCGGGGTGCGGCCGAGCATCAGCTTGGCCTCTTCGCCGACAGCGAGCACCTGTCGCCGGCCCTTGACACTGGCGATCGCCACCACCGAGGGTTCGTTGAGCACGATCCCGCGGCCCTTCACATAGACAAGGGTATTCGCCGTTCCCAGGTCGATCGCCATATCGGCGGACAACAAACCCAGCATTCTACCAATCATTGCCACGGTGAATCCAAAGTTGCCGCCGATCCCTGCTCCAGCGCAACCTGCGGTTACGCCTTAAATCAACTGACCGATCAATGACAGTAACGGCCACATCCGGCAACGGTAGTTGTTACCGTCGCGATCGTCACGGTAAAGGCCGGCCTGGCTGCCCTGTCGAAATGCGATCCTTGCGGATTGCCTCATCCATTACAAGTCGCGCGTCGAGCGGCCGCACCGCCGCCGGCCAAGCGCTTGAAAAACTTCCCCGGCTTGCCATCGTTTAGCGGACATGAAGAGGGCGTGGCTGATCAAGCATTCGGTCCGGATCGCGCGGCACGCGACCAGCGTGTCGCTCGAAACGGCATTCTGGGAGGCGCTGTGCGAGATTGCCGCGCGACGGGGTTTGTCGGTCAACGCGCTCCTTTCCGAGATCGACGCCGAGCGCGGCGGCAATTTGTCGAGCGCGATCCGCCTTTTTGTGCTCGACAGTTGCCGCCGCGGCGAGCTTCGCGATGAACCCGGGGGCGACACACCCGAGCCAGCGCCGCCGCGCGGATAATGATGCGGTTGCGCGCGAGCCTGGCCGGCGCCATTTTGCCTCCGGACGGGTGAGTCGTCGGCCAGCGCGGGGGCCAATTATGCCATCGGTCGTCAATATCAACCGCTTCCGCAAGGCGAAAAAGGCTGCCGAGGCGGAACGCCGCGCCGCGGAAAATCGCGCCGCGTTCGGGCGCGGCAAGGCCGAGCGCCAGAAAGCGGACAACGAACGCGAACAGCGCGAGCGGGATCTCGACGGCAAACGTATCGAATAGCGCCGGGACGGGTCAGCGCGCGTCCAGGCCGAGCGCCAGACGATAGGCGCCGAGCGTGGCCGCGTCGAAGCAGACGAAAATCACGCGTTCCATCGTCCGGTTTTCGGCGAGATGCGCGCGCGCCGCCGTGACCGCAATATGCGCTGCCTCATTGCGCGGAAAGCCGTAGATTCCGGTCGCGACGGCCGGGAAGGCGATCGCGCGAAACTCTCGGTCCCGCGCGATCGCGAGACAGGATCGGTAGCAGCTGGCGAGGACGTCCCGTTCGCCCGAATCTCCGCCCTGCCAGACCGGCCCGACGGTGTGAATCACATACAAAGCCGGCAGAAGGTAGCCGCGCGTCAGTCGCGCCTCACCCGGTGGGCAGCCGCCGATCGCACGGCATTCGGCGAGTAGGTCGGGGCCGGCGGCGCGGTGGATGGCCCCATCGACGCCGCCGCCGCCGAGCAAACTTGCATTGGCGGCGTTGACGATCGCATCGACCGACAGCCGCGTGATGTCGCCGCGCTCCAGGCGAATGCGGGCGTCCCGGGGCAACGTCGCGATCATCGAGGAGAGGTGGTACATGCAAAAGGAAACCGGGGCCAGGTGATCCTGGTCCCGGATCAAGGGTGCGGGGTGGCAAACCCGCGCAGGGAGGCTTTGCCAGACCGGACCGCGGATGTCGGGGCGTGGGTCTGGTGCTCGTCCGCGGGCCGGATCGCTGCGACAGGCTGATCGAGGGGGCTAGCCGGGCAGCGCCGACATCGCGGCTCTGTCGGGAAAGCGCTGCCTGCACCGGCGCAATGCAGCCGGCCCGGCCATCGTGATCTCCGCCTGCCGATCGGGCACGATCCCCATCAGTCGGCGCAGCGTGTCTCGCCCGCGCGACAGGCGCGATCGTACCGTGCCAACCGGGACATCGAGAATTTCGGCGACCTCCTCGTAACGCATGCCCTCCAGGCCAATCAGCAGAATGACCGAGCGCTGCTCCTCCGGCAGCTTGACGATGGCGCGTTCGAAATCGCGCAGTTCGAGCCGTTTGTCCTGGTGCGGCGCCCGGGTCAGCATCGGCTCGGTTTCGCTCAATCCGACCGTCACGCCCTCGCGGACCGCACGACGAACCCGGTTGACATATTGGTTGTGGAGGATCGTGAAGAGCCAGGCCCGCAGGTCGGTTGCCTCCTGCCACAGGTGCAGCTTTCCCAGCGCGCGGGCAAGGCAGTCCTGGACCAGATCGTCAGCCGCGGTGACATCGCGCGCGAGCGTGCGCGCGTAGCGCCTCAGGCGCGGGATCTCCGCTTCGATGCTGCGATGGATTTGCGCCACGATATCCCCTCTAGCTCACCCCAATGGGGCCGGTGGCCGACCCCAGCGGGCGCAACCTTATCGGGGGTCTGTAATCGGTTGATGTCAGCGCCTGAGGTTTTGTGTAAGAAATTGTAACCGTTTGTGCGGGATGCCATATGTGTAAACGGCGGCTGAGGCCCCTCGTCACCATCCCCCGCAACAGGGACAGGGCCACGGAATGCAGGATCGCGCATGAGCGAAAACGGTCACATCGTGGTGGTCGATGATCAGCAGGAGATCCGCGACCTCGTCCAGGATTACCTGACCGGCGAAGGTTTCCGGGTGTCGACGGCACATGACGGAGCCGGCATGCGCCGGGTGCTGAGCCAATCTCCCGCCGATCTCGTGATCCTCGACCTGATGCTGCCGGGCGAGGACGGGCTGACGCTGGCGCGCGGCCTGCGCGGCCAGTCCGGCATCGGGATCATCATTCTCACCGGCCGCGGCGAGACGGTCGACCGCATCATCGGCCTCGAAATGGGGGCCGACGATTACCTGCCAAAGCCATTCCATCTGCGCGAACTCTTGGCGCGGGTCAAAAGCGTCCTGCGCCGCGTCCAAAGCCGCACCGGCGATGGCGCGCAGCCGACGCGATTGCACGCCCGGTTCGCCGGCTGGAACCTCGATCTGTCGACCCGCGAGTTGCTCTCGCCGACCGGGCAGGGGGTGCGGCTCACCACCGGCGAATATGATTTGCTCGCCGCTTTCGTCAATCATGCCAATCAGGTGCTGTCGCGCGATCGGCTCTTGGATCTGGCGCGCAGCCGGGAGGCGGGGCCGTTTGACCGGACCATCGACGTGCAGGTTGGTCGGCTCCGCCGCAAGCTCGAGGAGGACCCGCAAAACCCCAGCCTGATCAAGACGGTGCGCGGCAGCGGCTATATCTTCACCCCGGTCGTCGAGCTGAGCTGAGGAGCCTCGCCGGCGCTAACGCATGTTGCCGGTGTGGCCGAGCGAATAGCGGCCGGGCTGCGGCCACACCGTCAGCCCGTGCGGTTCGACGCCGACGGGGATGTTGGTGACCGCGCCCGACTCGGTGTTGATCGCATAGACGACGCCGTCGTAGCGCCCGGACAGCCAGAGCACCTTGCCGTCGGCGCTGAGATTGCCCATGTCGGGGCTGCCGCCGCCCGGGATCGGCCAATTGGCAACGACTTCCCGGGTCGCGAAATCGATGACCGAGACGCTGCCGGGGCCACGCCACCGGCCCCGCGGCGTGTGCGAGCCGCGGTTGGTGACATAGAGTCGCGTCCCGTCGCGGCTCGGATAGAGGCCATGCGCACCAATCCCGGTCGGAATGAACCCGATCTGCTTGAACTGATCGCCATCGACCAGGAAGACGCCATCGGCCAACATGTCGGCGACGTAGAACACCTTGCCGTCCGGCGAGATCCGGATGTCCTGCGGCATTTCGTTACCGCAGAACGCGGCATCGGCCGGGCCGGCCTCCGAAGCCGGGCGGTTCTCGGCGAAGCTGCCGCGCGACAATTTCAGATGACCGACGATCCTGCGGTTGACCATGTCGACCTTTATGAGGCCGCCGCCGCGGAACTCGCAGGTGAAGATCGCGTATTTCCCGTCGATCGCGAAGTCGGCGTGGTTGACCCCGGAGCATAGCGGCGTCGGCAGCGACTGCTGCAGCGCCATTTCCTGCGGATCCCGGAAATCGAGTTGTTTCAGGCGCTCGGCAACGACGATCGCGGAGCGGCCGTCGGCCGTGAAGTAGAGGTTGTAGGGGTCTTCGACCGGGATCGCGAGGCCGGGTTTGCCGGTTTTTGGATCGATCGGGGTGAGGCTGCCTTCGGTGCCGTGCCGCCCGTTATTGTTGACCCACAGCGTTTTGAGGTCCCACGAGGGGACGATGTGCTGCGGCTCCGGGCCGACCGGAAAACGGTCGACCACCTTGAGCGTCGACGGATCGATTACATACACATCGTTCGACCCGAGGCTCGGGACATAGATCCGCGGCAGGGCGTCGGCGACGGCCGCGCTCAGATGCCCCGCCGCCGCCTCGCTATAGAGGTTGGCCGGGTCGACGACCGGCGGCATCCCGGGGACAACATCCACCGCCGCGGTCGCCAAGAGGCGCCCGGCCCACAGGCACAAGCCGATCGCCAACGTCGCGGCGAGGGCTGAGGTCAGTGGCGGTCGTCTGGTCACGTTGCGGACCTCTCCTCAGCGGCGCTCGAGCGCGGTCCTGATCGCCGCGACCGTCTTCGCGACGATCAGGTCGACGCCGAGCTGGCCAAGCGCCGCGCTCGCCCGGGTTGGGTCGCCATTGTCTCCCTCGCCCGGTTTCAGCCGGTCGGCGCGAACCAGGCCCGGGTCGAGCGCCATCATCAGCGAGGTATCGGCGAGCCCGGCGTGGCTGCCGACCTCGCTCGCCGGATAGCCCCGGCTTTCGAGCAAACGCGCAAAGCCGTGCTCGCTCTCCTCGTAATATTCGAGGATCGCATGGACGCGCACTGGCGACGATGCCCATTCGCGGTCGAGACGCTGGGCTGCCGCCGCTTCATCGTTTTGATAGGAGCCGTGATCGCCGAGATAGACGATGTCGCGGAAGCCATGCTCTTTGCAGCTTCGCGCCGCGAATTCGATCACCTTGTCGAAGGCATCCCGCGGCACCGTGATTGTGCCGGGAAAGCGCATATGCCCGGTCGGCGGATCGAGCCGGCCTTCGGGCACATAGGGCAACACCGGCGCGACCAGCGCGTTCCCGAGCGCCGCGGCGATCTTGCCGGCGAGCAGCCTGACCCGGACGTTATGCTTGCCGATCGCCATGTGCGGCCCGTTCTGCTCGGTGCCACCGATCGGGATGATGACCGTCGTCTTGCCGGCGGCGATAGAATCGCGCAGTTCGGTCCAGGTCAGATCCTCGATGAAGAGGCTCGCCGGGGCGGCGGCACGCGCCACCGGCGCCAACGCCGCGAGGACGCACAGCACGAGCAGGGCACCTCGAGCGCGCATGTCGGCGGTGCCTCGTCGGGTCACGCGGGATCGGCGCTCGGCACGATCGCCCGGCGTTCTCAGGCCAGCCGCTGCGGCAATGCCGCGATCGCGGCGTCGAGTAATGCCGCGCCGCGCTCTTCGTCGATCTGCGCGGCGACGACCTCGCGCGCCGCGCCAATCGCGACATCGATGGCGACGGCGCGGATCTCGTCGAGCGCCTTTGCCTCGGCGAGCGCGATCCGCTCCTCGGCGAGGCGCTGGCGCCGCGTCAGGGCCTCGGTGAGGTCGCGGGCCGCTTGCGCCGCGATGCGCTCGGCCTCCTCGCGGGCATTGGCGATGATGGCTTCGGCCTCGGCCGCCGCCTCGCGCCCCTTCTGCCGATACTGTACGAGCAATCGATCGGCCTCCTCGCGCAGCTTCTTGGCGTCGTCGAGCTCGGTGCGGATCCTGGCGGCGCGCTCGTCGAGG
>DASYZD010000073.1:0-2712 GCA_035946655.1 Allostellaceae bacterium
CGGCGCCACCTTGAAATTCGCCGTCGAGCTTTGACCCGGGGCGATCGAGTTCGTGCTGAACCCCGAGGTTTTGGCAAAGAAGTGATCGCCCGTGGCGTTGTTGACGATCAGCACGATCGGATAATTGCTCGCCCCCTGCGCGTCGTCGCCGTAGGCCGTACCCTGCGACAGCCCGTTCAGCTGGGTGCCGGCGATCTGGTAGATGCCGCCCGGAGCGAGGGTCTTCGGGACCGAGGCGACGACCGGCAGCTGACCGGCGCTGGCGGTCCCGATCGGCGTATAGAGTTCCGCGATGTCGCTGAAATCGGTCGCCAGGACCTGCCCGCTCGGCAGCACGAGGAAGTTATAGAAAAAGGAACTCGAGGTACTCGCGAAAAACAGCGTGTCGGCAACCTGGTTGATGACGTTCCCACTGGTGAATTCGAAGAAGTGAGTAGGGCTGTGGTAGGCGCCAGCGCTCGCGGCGAACAGGATGTTGCCGTTGGGCAGAATGGCCGCCGGCGCGTCGACGAGGGAGCAATCCGTGGTCCCGCCCGACCCGCAGACCGCCGGCACGTTGGGACCCTGAACCCAGGAATTTTTCGACGCGTCGTAGATCGCCGTCGGATCCGCACCCCCGGTGCATCCGGAATTGGCGCCGAACGCGACCACGGTGCCGTCGGGGCGCGCCAATGCCGGACCTATCTCGTCGTTTCCGCAAGTGTCCGGGAGCGTTACGGGCGTCGAAGCGATAACGCTCCACGTGCCGGTGCCGGGACTGTATTGCTCGACATGCGGCGGATCCCACACGTCGATCGTCATGACCTTGCCGGTCGGCAGCAGCGTATAGCCTTGCTCGTCCTGATTGCTGCCGCCGGAAGGCGCCTCGGTGCTGGTCCAGCTCAAATTGGCGGCATCGAAGAGCGCGTCGACGGCCGGGCTGGCGCAGCAGGCCCCGAGCAGAAACGTGCCGTTGGGCAGCACCATGCCCGCCGCGTCGCCGATGCCGCCGCTGCCGCCGGTTCCTGTCCAGCCGCTGCCGCTCGGCGGCGGTACGGCCGTCCAGGTATTGGCGGCCGGATCGTAGATCGCGCCCAGGCTGGTCCAAACCTCGGTGCTGCTGCCGTTGTACTCGCCGCCCATGATGATGACGCGACCGTCGGGCAATACTGCCGAGGCAAAGTAGAGCGGCTGGTACTGCGTACCGTTTATAACGGGCAGCGAGGCGATCTGCGACCAGGTGCCGTGGGCGTAATTGCCGGTGCCGTCCGGGGTCAGCTTGTACCAGTTGGGGCTGTTCGCATCATGGACGAGGACGGTCCCGTCGGTGAGCAGCAGCGGGTTGCTCAAGCTGGCGGAGTTGGGGGCCTGCGTGACCGCCGTCCATGCTCCGCCAAAGCTTGGCGCAACCGGCCGCGGCGCCGCTGGTGCGGCCGCTGCCGAGCCCGGCCGCTGCGGCAGCCCCGTCAGGAATTGCTGCCGGGCCGCGGGGTGGTCCTTGAAGTATTGCGCCCGCGACGCGGAAAGCGGCGGCGGGATCGGCGCCGGGGATTGCGCGCGGCCCGCCGGCTGTAACAGCAGCATCGCGGCGACGGCAAGGACGAGCCGGAAGGCGGCTCTCGCATTCGTGACCAATATGCGGCGCATTCGTCGCAGTTTAATGCGCGAATATGGTCGAATTGTGTCAGAAAATAGGCGCCGCGGCCGCTCAATCCTTCGGCATCACGTCGAGGCGCGCGACGATGCCTTCGAGTTCCGCGCTCGGCGGCGGGTAGCGGCGCAACACCAAGGGGTCGTGCCCGGGCACGATGTGCCCGGGGCCGGGCGCGGCGGCATAGAGCGCATCGTAGGCTTCCAGCATCTCGCCGACATGGAAGGCGGCGGTGAAGGGGCGCCCCGTCTCCATGTTCTCGTAATAATGCGTGACGTCCGATGCCAATACGACCCAGCCGCGGCTCGTGTGCACGCGCACGAACTGCATGCCCGGCGTGTGGCCGCCGACGGCGTGCAGGCTGATGCCCGGCGCCAGCTCGACAGGGCCCCGGTGCAGCTGCACGCGGCCGCCGAAATTGAGCCGCACCAGCCCGACCACGTCCTCGACCTCGAAGGAGTGGGCGAGGTGCCGGTAGCGCATGTAGCGCCCGGTCGTATAATGGATTTCCGCTTCCTGCAAATGGAATTGGGCCTTCGGGAAACGATGGAAATTGCCGGCGTGATCGTAATGCATGTGCGTCAGGATCACGTCCTCGATTTGCGCGCCGTCAAGCCCGACCAGCGAGAGCGAGGCGACCGGGCAGCGCAGGAAGGTGCGGCCGCGCGCGACGCCGACCTCTTGCGTGAAGCCGGTATCGATGACGAAGGTTTTTTCCGGCCCCTTCGCGACCCAGACGAAATAATCCATCGGCATCGGACCGTCATGCGGGTCGCCGCCGATGAAATGGTCGCGCCGCTGCGCGTCGCGCCGCGCGTAGCGGATCGCGTAGAGGGCGTATTGCGGGAGATTGTCGTCCATCCTGGAGCCTTCCTCTTTCGCTCGCCTTCGGGCAAGGAAAGGATTGCGGAGGGCGCGGCGGGGTGCAAGCCTTGCCGCCGGCCGCACAGCGAGGAAGCGAGAATGACGCCCGAACCGCACCGCGTCGTTGCCTACAACACCGCGCGCGACAGCGAGAACAAGATCCACGACAACGATGTCGCGCGCCGCTTCGGCTTTGGCGGCGGGCTCGTGCCGGGGGT
>DASYZD010000074.1:0-8135 GCA_035946655.1 Allostellaceae bacterium
GGATCGCCTGGCCGGGCTTGACGTGCCAGCGGACGATCTCGGCTTCGGTCGTGCCCTCGCCGATATCGGGGAGCTTGACAATGTAGCGGCCCATCTCAGCCTTCGAGCGCCCGGCGCAGCCCGTCGGCGACGCGCGCCGGCCCCGGGAAATAGGCCCATTCGAGGGCATGCGGATAGGGTGTATCCCACCCGGTCACGCGCACGATCGGGGCTTCCAGGCGATAGAAGCAGTGCTCCTGGACGAGCGCGGCCAGTTCGGCGCCGAAGCCGCAGGTGCGGGTCGCCTCGTGCGCGATGACGCAGCGCCCGGTCTTCTTCACCGATTGGACGATCGCCTCGAGGTCGAGCGGCAGGAGGGTGCGCAAATCGATGATCTCGGCGTCGATTCGCGCCTCCTCGGCCGCCGCGAGCGCGACGTGCACCATCGTCCCGTAGACGAGGACGGTGACCGCGGCGCCCTCGCGCACGATCGCCGCCTGGCCGAGCGGCACCGTGTAATGGCCCTCGGGCACCTCGCTCCGCTGGTGGTTCGTCCAGGGCACTGACGGCCGGTCGGGATGGCCGTCAAACGGGCCGTTGTAGAGCCGTTTCGGCTCGAAGAACACGACCGGGTCGTCGTCCTCGATGGCGCTGATGAGGAGGCCCTTGGCGTCGTACGGGTTGGAGGGGATGACGGTCTTCAGCCCGCAGACATGGGTAAAGATCGCTTCGACGCTTTGCGAATGCGTCTGGCCGCCGAAAATCCCGCCGCCGCAGGGCGCGCGCACCGTCAACGGCGCCCAGAACTCGCCGGCCGAGCGGTAGCGCAGCCGGGCCGCCGCCGAGATCAGCTGGTCGGTCGCCGGGTAGATGTAGTCGGCGAACTGGACTTCGACGATCGGGCGCAGCCCATAGGCGCCCATGCCGACGGCGACCGCCAGCATGCCGCCCTCGGCGATCGGCGCATCGAAGACGCGGGTCTCACCGTGCTTTTTCTGCAACCCGTCGGTCACGCGAAAGACGCCGCCATAAAACCCGACATCCTCGCCGAAGATGACGACATCGGGATCGCGCGCGAGCATCACGTCCATCGCGGAATTGAGCGCCTGGACCATCGTCATCGCCGGCATGGCTCAGCCCTCACAACATTCCGCGTTCCCGGCGCAGGCCGGGAGCCATCGAGGAACCACTCGCGCGAGCGAAAATGGACCCCGGCCTGCGCCGGGGACTGCGGTTGGGGATCGGTGGGAACGCGAGCCGGCATGGCTCAGACCCCCATTTCCTGGCGCTGGCGGCGGAGGTGCTCGGGGAGCTCCTTGAAGACCTCGTCGAACATCGTCTTGGCGCTGAAATGGGGGCCCTGGTCGAGCGTGCCGTGGCGCTCGGCTTCGCGGGCGGCGTCGCGCACCTCGTCGGCGAGTTCGCTATCGAGCTGGGCGTGGCGTTCCGCCGACCATTCGCCCAATTGCACGAGGTGGCGCGACAGCCGCTCGATGGGGTCGCCGAGCGGCCACAGCTTCCATTCGTCCTCGGGGCGGTAGCGGTTGGGGTCGTCGCTCGTCGAATGGGGGCCGGCGCGATAGGTGAAGAGTTCGATCAGCGTCGCGCCATGATTGGCCCGCGCCCGTGTCGCCGCCCACTGCGTCGCGGCGTAGACGGCGAGAAAATCGTTGCCGTCGACGCGCAGGCACGCGAGACCAAAGCCGATCGCGCGGGCGGCAAAGGTCGCCTCCTCGCCGCCCGCGACCTCCTGGTGCGAGGAAATCGCCCACTGGTTGTTGACGATATTGAGAACGACGGGCGCCCGGTAGACCGAGGCGAAGGTGAGGGCATGGTGGAAATCGGGTTCGGCGGTCGAGCCCTCGCCGATCCAGCTGACCGCGATGCGGCGGTCGCCCTTGTAGGCCGAGGCCATCGCCCACCCGACCGCCTGCGGGAACTGGTTGCCGAGATTGCCGGCGAGCGAGAAGAACGAAGCGTCCCGCGCCGAATAAAGCACCGGCAGCTGGCGGCCCTTGAGGCGGTCCGCAGCGTTCGAATAGACTTGGCACATCATGTCCTGGAGCGGCCAGCCGCGGGCGATCAGGATGCCCTGCTGGCGGTAGGTCGGGAACGCCATGTCGTCGGGCGCGAGGGCAAAGGCTTGCGCGACGCCGATCGCCTCCTCCCCGGTGCATTTCATGTAGAACGAGGTCTTGCCCTGGCGCTGCGCCCGCATCATGCGGTCGTCATAGGCCCGGGTCAGCATCATCGTCCGCAGCCCCCGCCGCAGCGTCTCAGGGTCGAGCTTGGGGTCCCACGCACCGACCGCGGCGCCGTCGTCGTCGAGGACGCGGATCAGGTGATAGGCGAGCTCATGTGTTTCGTGCGCCGGCACGTCGGTCGCCGGGCGCTCGGTGACCCCGGCCGCATAGCGCCGCACATAGCTGAAATCCGGGGTCTCGCCCGGCGCCGGATGATGCGGCGGGATGTGCAGCTTGAGGCGGGGCACGGCGGGATGCTGGTCGATCGCTTGATCCATGGGGCAATCGCAATGGTGGAGGCGGTTGACGCCAGCCAGTCTACACCGTTGCCCGCCCCAGTGGTTCCCGATTGGTGACCTCCGCCGAGACGAGCGTCGGGAAGCCCGGATAGAGATCATTGTGAGTGCCGGCGTGGTTCTCCATCCCGGGCTTGGTCAGGAGGCCGCGCGGGGCGATGAAACTAGTGATCCTCCGCTTTGGCCGCTCGTGCCAGGCGATGTTGAAGGCCGCTAGCTTCGGAAAGAACTGCAATTCGCTGTAGGGCAGATGGTCGTGGATCCACCATGCGATTCCCTGCCACGGGGCGCCCGCCGCATAGCGGTCGGCGAACCACGGGACGACGATGCAGGCCATCGCGCCAATATGGCCGCTGGCGTCGCGGCGGTCCCAGATATGGCGCGAGAAATTGCGTTCGTTCGAGCCGCAATTATTGTAGTGCGCGTTGCCATAAGCGTTGACCGCCGGCGAGCGGTAGGCCGAGCGCACCGCGATCCGCCCGAACGCCGCCTGCAACGGCTCCAGCAATTCCTCGCAAAGCTGGCGGCCGGCCTCGATCGCGAGTTCGGGGTCGTCGGGGAGGTTGCTGATGCCGTGGATGTCGGCGATCTCGCTGTGCAGGAAATCGCGCATGAAAAACGAACCCGACAGCCGCGCGCGGCCAAACGCCTCGGCGGTGCGAACCGATCGCGGCGCTTTCAAGCGCGCCTGTCGCGCCAGCCGCGGTTGCCACGGCCGCCGATGAAGCCGGCGCGGACGCGCTGTTTCAAAAGGGCGGGCGGGCGGAAGCGTTCGCCGTAGGCTTCGAAGAGGATTTCGGAGGCTTGCAGGCAGAGCTTCGAGGTCGTCGCGTCCATCAATTCGAAGGGGCCCATCGGGTGGCCGAGGCCGAGCTTGCAGGCGGTGTCGAGGTCTTCGGGCGTGACGACCCCCTCATCGACCAGGCGCACCGCCTCGTTCATGAAGGCGAGCAGAACACGGTTGACGGCGAAGCCGGCGACGTCCTTGACCCGGATCGGCGTCTTGTCGGCTTCGCGCATCAGGCGCATCGCAGTGTCGAGGGTCGCCGGCGCGGTGTCGAAGGCGGGGATGACCTCGACCAGCTTCATGCGCGAGGCGGGCGAAAAATAATGCGTGCCGATGAAATTCGGTCGGCGCGCCTCGCCGACATGCGAGGCGAGGGTGGAGATCGGGATCGTCGAGGTGTTGCTGGCGAAGATGCAGGAGGCTTGGCAGACCGCATCGAGCTTTTTGTAGGTCGCGGCCTTGACGCTTTCGTCCTCGAACACCGCCTCGGTGACGAAATCGCAGGCCGCGAACGGGTCGAGCGCGACACTCGTGGTGATGCGCGATAGCGCCAGCACCTTGTCCTCGGGCTTGAAAAAGCCGCGCGGAATGCCGCGGTCGAGCACCTGGGCGAGGCGCTGGAGAGCGGCGGCGAGCCGGTCTTCGCCGGTATCGGCGAGCACCACCTCGTGGCCGGCGACGGCGAACACCAGCGCGATCTCCGCCCCCATCAGCCCGGCGCCGACAACCCCGATTTTTTCAGCAGCCATCGCAACCTCCTATCTCGCCCGCACCTCTTACTCCCTCTCCCCCTGAAGGCCTGAAGGGCGAAGAGGGGCGAAATCTCAGCGCACCGCGAACTGGGTTGCGCCGAACGTGTTCTCGCGCTCGACATCGGTGATCGGCTTTTGGCCCGGGCCGCCGGCCAGCACCGCGAGGCCGCGCCGTACCGCCGGGCGCGCCGCGATCTCGTCATACCAGCGCTTCATCGCCGGATATTCGCCGAGATCGACATAGCCGCGCTCATCGAACCGGGGCGAGGGTTCGGCGGCAGTGCGGATCCACGGGAAGGTGATGATGTCGGCCACCGAATATTCCTCGCCCGCCAGCCACGGCGACTCCTCGAGGCGGTGGTTGAGGACCCGGCTTAGCCGATTGACCTCATTGGTGTAGCGCTCGATGGCGTAGGGGATCTTGTCCTTGGCGTAGGCTGCGAAATGGTTCCACTGGCCGAACATGGGGCCCACCCCGCCCATCTGGAACATCATCCATTCGAGGCATTTGTAGCGCTGGGTCGGATCTTTCGGGATCAGCGAGCCGCCGCATTTCTCCGACAGATAGATGAGGATCGCCGCCGATTCGAAGAGGGTGAACGGCTTGCCGCCCGGGCCCTCGGGATCGACGATCGCCGGGATCCGGTGATTGGGGGTGATCTTGAGGAACTCGGGCTTGAACTGGTCGCCGGCGCCGATATCGATCGGGATTACCTTGTAGGGGAGCCCAAGCTCTTCGAGCGCGATATGCACCTTGTGGCCATTCGGGGTCGCCCAGGTAAAGACGTCGAGCATCACTCACCCTCCGATTTGTGGGAACGGTCCTCTTTCGCCAGCCGTTTCAGCGCGGCTTCGTCACCGCCATAGCGCAGCCATTCGCCGACCTCTGCCATCCCAAGCCGGTGGTAGAACGCGCGCGCTGGGTTCCACTCAAGCACGTGAAAATCGATGCGGCCCCATTGGCGCTCGACCGCGATCGCCGCCAGCCGCGCCATCAGCCGGCGGCCGACGCCGCGACCGCGCGCCCGCTCGGTGACGTAAAGATCTTCGAGAAACAGCCCCGGCCGGCCGAGCCAGGTTGAAAAGCGCGTATGGAACACCGCGACGCCGGCCGGCTCGCCATCGAGGAAGGCGAGGATCGCCTCGAATTGCCGCTCCGGGCCGAAGCCGTGCCGGCGCAAATCTGCTTCGGTTGCGACCACGGAATCGGGCGCCTGCTCATAATGGGCCAGCTCGCGGATCAGCCGCAGCAACAGCGGGCAATCCTCGGCGGTCGCAAAGCGGACCGCGATCGCGCCCGTCATCGCTCGCGCCATTCGCGAGGCCCGCTGCCGGGCGGGCCGAAATCCCTCGGCGCGAGGCCGGCATGGAACCAGGTGACAAAGCTGTAGATGCTGAACACCGGCAGGTGCAGATGGTCGGAAAGGGCGCGGGCAAAGGCTGTCATGTTGGTGCATTCGAGGACGATCGCGCCGATATCGCGGTGCTGCGCGAGGAGCAGATCGCCGGCGTCGAGGATGTCGGCTTCGGCGGCGGCGGCGTCGAGCGTGTGCTTCTCGTCGAGCATGACGCGGCTGAACTCGCGGCCTCCCTCGGTGCCGACGACCGGGATCTCGGGGTCGACGCCGGCGGCAATCAGGTGCTCTCGCGTCAGGCTTGCGGCGCTGACCGTCAACACGCCGACCCGCTTCCCTGGCGGCAACAGGCGCAGGACGAGCGGGACCTGCATGAGGCTCGAAGCTGCCACCGGCACGCCGACATGAGCGGCGAGGTCCCGCTGATAGAGCGAGAGAAACCCGCAGGTCGTGGTGATGCCGTCAGCGCCCAGATCCACCAGTTCCGCCGCCGCATCGAGAAAGGCGTTGGCGAGCCCTTGCGATTTATGGCGCACGACGCGGTCGGGCGTGGCGCCGGGCACCACCTTATAGAGGACCGGAAACGGCCAGGTGAGGCCATTCCCCATGTCGCCCGGGATGCGCGGAAACCGGGTCTCTAGCATCAATATGCCGACGCGCGCGCCGTAAAGGGCCTTGCCGCCATGGGCGATGCGGGAAATATCGTTCGTCATCGCCCCAGCCTAACCGCAAACCGCCCCGCCCGGTAGTCTGGCGGCGGCTGCGGGACCAGACCTCGATGCGGGAAAACGGCGTGGATAATCGCCGCCGCTCCTCCCACCCGTCGTCCCGGCGACAGCGGGATCGACCAAACAGCTTCGGACCGGCCTAGAGTTTGGATCCCATCTTTCGTCGGGATGAGGGTAAAGAAAGCGGCGCGGTGTAGTTTTTTGATGGTTCCAGCGAAGGAAGGCCGGGATCTATCCGGCTGCAATCTCGCCAGCCGACCGAGGGGTCCCGGCCTTCGCCAGGATCCACAGAAAAAGGGGGCGCGGTCGGTGCCGCGCCCCTCGGATGGATCCCTGCTTTCGCAGGGATGACTTGAGGCGGCTCGCACCGCCTCAAGTCAATTGATCAGGCCGTAGAATTTGCCGGCGTTCTCGCAGGTCATCTTGAAGGTGATGTCGGCCGGCAGGTGGGCGAACTGCTCGTCGATGTATTTTTTCGACTCCGGCCATACCCCGTCGGGATGCGGGAAGTCGGAACCCCACATCAGGGTCTCGACACCCATCTCCTCGATCAGCTTGGTGCCGACGCGGTCGTACTGGAAGGTCGCCCTGCACTGGCGGCGCCAATACTCGCTCGGCTTCAATTTGAGCTTGAGATCCTGGTACTGGTCCTCGAACTCGAAATCCATGCGGTCGAGCACGTAGGGGATCCAGCCGATGCCAGATTCGCCGAGCACCATGCGGATGTTGGGGAAGCGCTCGAACACCGCCGCGCCCATCAAATCGGTGAGGATCGTTGCCAGCGTCATCTGGAAGCGGCACAGCCCGCTATAGGTCATCCGCCGGGCGATCGTCGGCTCAAGCGACTTGCGCAGCTCGGGGTCGGTTGCCGGAAAGGTGTGAAAATGCAGCGGCAATTGCGTCTCGTTGACCGCCTCCCACAGGGGATCCCACATCGGGTGCCACATCGGCGTCATGTGCCAGGAACACGACAATTCGACGCCCTTCATGCCCTTTTTGGCGACGCGGCGGACTTCACGCGCGGCGCCTTCGATGTTGCTGTAGGGCAGGCACGCCAGCCCGATCATCCGATCGGGATAGGTGCTGGAGAAATCGTGCATGAAGTCGTTGTAGATGCGCAGCATCTCGTCGGCCCCTTCGGGGTCTTTCATCTTGGCGCAGGCGGCCAGAATGCCGTAGATCACTTCGGCGTCGACGCCGTCGCGGTCCATGTCCTTGACCCGCAGGTGCGGATCGCCCGGCCGGCGCAGGCCCTTTTCGAAATAATCCTTGTAGAGCCCGGCCTCGGCCATCTTGTCGGCGCGCAATTGCTTGCCCGGGACCCACGGCGTGCCGGTGGCGCCAACGCCGCCGCACAGCCCGTACTCGGCGCCGCTGTAGTCGGTCCAGCGCTTCACCCCGTCGGCATTCTCGGCGACGTAGGGCATCAGGTCGCGCATTTTGGCCGACGCGTTCGTCGTGAACAGGTCGGGCGGGAGCCACAGCATGTCGAGATGACAGTCTGCCGAGATACGCTGGTACTTCCGAGGCATTCGCCAACCCTCCGAAATGAGACCGGATTAGTCTATCGCAGGAACTGTCCGACTTCCGCGCAGAATTCGCCGGGCTGGCATGCGGCATAATGAACGCCGTTCAGGACTGCCGGCCGGTAAAGAGCGGCGGGCGCTTTTCGAGAAAGGCTCGGACCCCCTCGGCGTGATCGGGGGTGGCGCCGGCCTCCTCCTGCAGATTGCGTTCGAGATCGAGCTGATCGTCGAGGTTATTCGCTTCGGCCGCATCGAGCGCGCGTTTGGTCAGCGCCAGCCCGGTCGTCGCCCCGCCGGCCAGGCGCGCTGCCAGCGCTCGGCCCTCGGAGAGCAGCCGATCGTCGGCGACGACCCGCCAGATCATGCCCCACTCCGCCGCGGTCGCGGCCGATAAGGGCTCCGCAAGCAGCGCCAGCGCGCGGGCGCGGGCCATGCCGACCAGGCGCGGCAAAAACCAGGTGCCGCCGCA
>DASYZD010000075.1:0-6458 GCA_035946655.1 Allostellaceae bacterium
CCCGATGCGGGCCGTCATACCGCTGGTCGCGGGCATCATGCATATGCCGCGCGGCCCCTTCTGGGTCGCCAATATCGCCTCGGCCGTGGTCTGGGCCCCGATGCTCTTGTTCGCCGGCAGCGCCGTGGCCGACGCGGCCGAGCGCCTGATCGGTGCGGCCCATGCGTTCGTCCTGGTGTTTGGCGGCCTCACCCTCTTTGCCGTCGCCGGCGTCGTCTGGGCGGCGTTGCGCTCGGTCCGCCCGAAGCGTTGAGGCCCGGTCCTTCTTTCCGCCACAGCACCCGCTGGGACCGAGCCTCGCTTTAGCGCGCCACCTCATCGCCGGCGTAGGGTCCAGCCCCGAGCACCGCTCGAATCCGCTGGCTGAGCTTTTTCACGAGATCCTCCGAATCCTTCCAATGCAGCGCATTGAGATGCCGGATGTCGAAGTGCAGCAACTCCGCGTGGTCCTCTCGACACGTCGGGATCACGATTAGACCCAGACCAAGCCCAAAACCCGCCTCAAAATACACGTTATTGCTTTGCAGGGTGTAATCGGCGACCATAAAGCGGGAGCGGCGGATTTCCGCAATCATTTCATCGGAAATCCCGCCGACATAATCCTTATCGTCGATGCGGAACGCGCGATATCCGGCCAGGCCGATCGCCGGATAGAAGCCGTTGATAAAGCTTTCTCTCATCGTCTCGTCGAACGACATCGCGACGAAGCACTGCGCCGATTGCGACACCGACCTGCCGAGCGCTTCCGCCGCCAAAATTCCTCTGATTGTAAGAGACATTCCGCTGGCGCCGCCCCGAAGGAAATTTTCATCCTCCAGGATATGGAGCAGCAGCGTCGCCTCGCGATGGTCGCGGCAATACGCGACCCCTTGCAGTTCCGGACTGCGCGCGATCGCATCGGGAACGAAATACAGATCGGTGCGGGCAAACTCTCTGGCGAGAAACGTCAGAACGCGATCCGAACGATGTTTCAACCCCGGCAGCGGTCGCCGCGCCACCGCTCTGGAGATCTCGGGTGTTATGTCGGAAATGTCGACACCGGCAGCGTTTTGCTCCCTGACCCATCCAGACAACCGGACCATATGGTCGGCGCTCTCGATCTTCAGCCAGTCCCGCGTCGCATCAACCTGATACCTGCCGCATCGAGGGCACCGCACCGCCCGCATGCGCTCGTCGCCGCTGTGCTCAGCCGGACTCCCGCAAATCTGGCATGGTCCCTTTTTTTGCCCGTCCATGTCAGCCCCGTAATCCGCTCATCCGCGGCCGAACCGTCTCAGCCGACATTCCCCGGATGGCTGGGTAATCAACGCAACCATCGGTCAGGGGGGCTTGCCTGGCAAGGACATTCGGTCAACGGCGACACGGATCGGGAATGGCGGCTCGCCATCCTAGCCGGACAGTGCCGCGCGCGACCCGCAGGGGCCGCTTCGGGGACATTATTCGCCGTCGTGATCGATTATCGCGAGCGCCTGCATCGAGAGCGATCCGGGCGCCCGCTTTGGGCTAGCGGGCGCGGCTGGACACCGCCGCCGTCTCGGCCTGCTCGGCAAACCGCGCATGCGCCGCGATATAGGCGTCGACATGGCCCGCCAATACCTCGGCGCAATCGACGAAGAAATGGTCGGCGCCGGGGATCTTGCGGAAATCGATCTTGATGTCCCTCTGGTGCGCCAGTTTGTGGACGAGCTTCTGCACCGCCTCCATCGGCACCAGCGGATCCTGGTCGCCCTGGAGAACGAGCCCCGAGGAGGGGCACGGCGCGAGAAAGGTGAAGTCGTACTGGTTGGCCGGAGGCGCCACCGAGATGAACGCCTCGATCTCCGGCCGCCGCATCAACAGCTGCATGCCGATCCAGGCGCCAAACGAGTATCCGGCGACCCAGCACGAGGCGGCGTTCGGGTTGTAGCCTTGCAGCCAATCGAGCGCGGCGGCGGCATCGGCAAGCTCGCCCTCGCCGCGATCGAAGCTGCCCTGGCTGCGGCCGACCCCGCGAAAATTGAAGCGCAGGGTCGAGAAACCGCGGCGCACAAAGGTCTGATAGAGGGTGTAGACCACCTTGTTGTTCATCGTCCCGCCATGCAGCGGATGCGGGTGCAGTATCACCGCCATCGGCGCGGTGCCGCCGCGCGCATGGTGGTAGCGCGCTTCGATCCGCCCTTCCGGGCCGTTGATTATGACGTCAGGCATGCCAAATCCGGTCCAATTCCGACAACTCAACTCAAGTATGACGCGCCGACGAGCACGGCATCACGGCCGCCTCGTTCGCGCTATACTTGATCAGTCCAGTGGGACAATTATATGCTCGTCCTGGTACCCGCGAATGCGGTGGCGCGGCTGGCGCCGCCCGATCGCGGTCTCGATTGATCACACGATTGTAATATAGTGACCGTGATGCTGCTGAAAAACCTGCGCGACGAAATTGCCGCGACTCTCGCCCGCGATCCTGCCGCCCGCTCGGGGCTCGAGGTCGTGCTGTGCTATCCGGGGTTTCACGCCCTCCTCTATTACCGCCTCGCGCATTGGCTGTGGGAACGCGGCTGGTATTTGTCGGGGCGCCTCGTCTCGCATATCGGCCGGATGCTGACCGGGATCGAGATCCACCCCGGGGCGAAGATCAGCAAGCGCCTCTTCATCGACCACGGCATGGGCGTGGTGATCGGCCAGACCGCCGAGATCGGCGACGACTGCACCCTCTATGACGGGGTCACGCTTGGCGGCACGCGCCCATCGAAGGAGCAGCAAAGCCAGAAGCGCCACCCGACGATCGGCAACGACGTGATCATCGGGGCCGGGGCGAAGATCCTAGGGCCGCTCAAGGTCGGCGACGGCGCGCGCATCGGCGCCGCCGCAGTGGTGCTGAAGGAAGTCCCCGACGGCGCGACGATGGTCGGCAATCCGGCGCGCCAGGTCGTTCGCCGCAGCACGCCGGGCGAGGCGCGGCCAGCCTTCGAGCCCTACGGCGTAACCGGCGACCTCCCCGATCCGATCGCCCGCGCGCTGAATGGGTTGCTGGACGAGGTATCGACGCTGCGCGCCCGCCTTGGCGAACTGGAGCGCGCTGCGGAACCGGCACCGCCCGATGCCGGCCCGGTGCCTCCGGTAGATACCCCTCCGCGGCGCGTCGCGAGGGCGCAGCCGTGAAGCTCGGCACTCGCGGCCGCTACGCGGTCATGGCGATGGTCGACCTCGCGCAGCATGGCAACGGCAGCCCGGTTTCGCTGGCCGCGATTGCCGAACGGCAGGAAATCTCGCTCTCCTATCTCGAGCAGCTCTTCGCCCGGCTGCGCCGCAGCGGCCTCGTTTGCAGCGTACGCGGCCCGGGTGGCGGGTACCGGCTGGCGCATGACCGCGACCAGATCAGGATTTGCGATATCATCATCGCGGTCGACGAGTCGCTCCACGCGGTGCGCTGTACCCCCGGCGCGGCGATCGGCTGCCGCGGCGATCGCAGCCGATGTCTGACCCACGATCTGTGGGACGAACTAACCAACCAGATCCACCTCTATCTGAGCTCGGTGTCGTTGGGCGACGTTTGCGAAAAGCGCGTGCTCGGCACCAGCGGACTCGCTCAGCGCGAGACCTACCGGGCCGCGAGTGCGCGATGAAGATTCCACCTAGCACCCAAGCCGAGTTTTGGGCGAAGGCCGGGACCCACCCTTCGACCGCTCGGTTCGCGGATCAATGGGTCCCGGCCTTCGGCGGGAACTCGGTTTGGGGATGCGACAGAATAAACCGATGACCCGGCGCGAGACTTATCTTGACTGGAACGCGACGGCGCCGTTGCGCCCGGAGGCCGGGGCGGCGATGGCGGTGGCGCTCGAACGCTGCGGCAATGCCTCCTCTGTGCATCGCTGGGGCCGAGCCGCGCGGCAGAGTGTCGAAGGTGCGCGCGGGGCGGTCGCGGCACTGATCGGCGCCGCGCCCGAGCGGGTCGTCTTCGTCAGTGGCGCGACCGAGGCCAACCATCTGGCGCTCCTCGGCAGCGGGCGGGAACGCATCCTCGTCTCGGCGGTCGAGCACAGTTCGGTCTTAGCGGCGGTTCCGAGCGCCGAACCGATCGCGGTCGACGGCGAAGGGATCGTCGATCTCGCCCGGCTCAAGGATCAGCTTGCCGCCGACTCGCGCCCGGCCATCGTGTCGGTGATGCTCGCCAATAACGAGACCGGGATCATCCAGCCTGTCGCGGAAATTTCGGCGATCGCGCATGAAGCTGGCGCTCTGTTCCATTGCGACGCGGTGCAGGGCGCCGGAAAGCTGCCGCTCGCGGCGACCCCGATCGGCGCCGACCTCGTCAGCCTGTCGGCGCACAAGCTCGGCGGCCCGCCGGGGATCGGCGCGCTCGTGGTGACGGGCAATTTCGAGCCGAGTGCGATGATCCGCGGCAGCCAGGAACAGGGCCGGCGCGGCGGCAGCGAGAACCTGCCGGGCATTGCCGGGTTCGCGGCAGCGGCCGAAGCCGCTGTCGCCGGGATCGCCGATTACGAGGGGGTGCGGGAGCTGCGCGATCGGCTCGAAGCAGCCGCACTCGCCGCAATCCCCGAGGCGATGGTGATCGGCAAGGGCGCCCACCGGCTGCCCAATACGACTTCCCTCGCGTTGCCCGGGGTTCCGGCGGAAACCCAGGTCATCGCTCTCGACCTCGCCGGAATCATGGTCTCGGCCGGCGCGGCCTGCTCCTCGGGCAAGGTCGGCCCGAGCCACGTGCTCGCGGCGATGGGTCTGCCGCCCGAGATCGCCGCCGCGACGATCCGGGTCAGCCTCGGCTGGTCGACCACTGAAGCGGATATCGCGCATTTTCTCGACGACTGGACGGCGCTGGCGCGGCGGCTCACGCGGAGGGCGGCATGAACGCCCCCGCTTTGACCGATCGCCCGAACCGGCTGCCGATCTACCTCGACAACCAGGCGACGACGCCGCTCGACCCGCGCATCCTCGAGGCGATGCTGCCGTATTTCACCGAGCATTTCGGCAACCCGCACAGCGAGAGCCACGTCTACGGCAAAAACGCCGCGGCCGCGATCGAGGCGGCCCGCGCCGACCTCGCGCGCCTCATCAACGCCGATCCGCGCGAGGTCGTCTTCACCTCGGGAGCGACCGAAAGCAACAACCTGGCCCTGAAGGGCGTCGCGCATTTCGCCCGCGCCCATCCCACCATCGGGGCACCGGCGCCGCGCGACCAGATCATCGTGCTCGCCACCGAACACAAATGCGTGCTCGAAAGCGCCGCCGCGCTGGAGCGCGAGGGCTTTGCGGCCACCTACCTGCCGGTCGAGCCCAACGGGCTGGTGTCGCTCGACCGCTTCGCCGCGGCGTTGAGCGAGCGCACCCTGTTGGTGTCGGTGATGGCGGCGCATAACGAAATCGGCGTCATCCAGCCGCTCGCCGAACTGGGCGCGCTGTGCCGGGCGCGCGGCATCCTCTTTCACACCGACGCCGCCCAGGCGGCCGGCAAGATCCCGCTCGATGTCGAGGCGATGAAGATCGACCTGATGTCGATTTCCGGCCACAAGATGTATGGGCCCAAGGGCGTCGGCGCGCTCTATGTCCGGCGTCGGCCGCGGGTGCGCCTGCTGCCGCTCTTCGATGGCGGCGGACAGGAGCGCGGATTGCGTTCGGGGACGCTGCCGACCCCGCTCTGCGTCGGCTTCGGCCGCGCCGCCGCGCTCGCCGCCGCCGAGATGGCGGAGGAGGCAGTGCGCGTCGGCGGGCTGCGCGACCGGCTGCAAACCACTTTGATGCGCCGGATCGGCGGGCTTCGGGTCAATGGCGATACGGCGCACCGCCTGCCCGGCAACCTCAACCTGTCGTTTCCCGGTCTCAGCGCGCCCGAGCTGATCGAGGCCTGCCCGAGCGTCGCGATGTCGACGGGCTCGGCCTGCACCTCGGCGACGGTCGAACCCTCCTACGTGCTGCGCGCGCTCGGCCTCCCCGACGCGCTCGCCAACGCCTCGATCCGGCTCGGCCTCGGCCGCTTCACCACGGCGGCGGAGGTTGATTTCGCGGTCGATGCGCTGGCTGCCGCCGCAACCCGGCTCTCCGGCGACGGGAGGGTGACGAAGGGCGCCGCGCCTCCTCCATAGGATTACCCATAGATTGCCTATATAATGACTGCACGGTCGATGCTGGCGATGCGGACACCGGGAGAATGGAAATGATGGCGCGCAAGCAGGCTTTGATTGTGACCGACGCCGCCGCCGAGCGCATCCAGGCTTTGCTCGCCGGGCGCGGCAAGCCCTCGGTGGGCGTGCGGGTCGGGGTGCGGTCGCGCGGCTGCTCGGGTCTCAGCTACACCCTCGAATATGCCGACGAGCAGGGCAAATTCGACGAAGTTGTCGAGGACAAGGGCGTGCGCATCCTCGTCGACCCCAAGGCGGTCATGTTCATCCTCGGCACCGAGATGGATTACGTCGAAGAGAAGCTGCAAACCGGCTTTGTCTTCCGCAATCCGAACGAAAAGG
>DASYZD010000076.1:0-4748 GCA_035946655.1 Allostellaceae bacterium
GCGATCAAGCGTGTCGCCGCCTCGGGCAAGGAGGTCAATCGCGCCACTGTGCGCGACGCGATCCAGGCCTCGCACGTCAAGACGTTACAGGGCGAAGTCAGCTTCGACGACAATGGCGACATTACCAGCCGGGTCGTCAGCGTCTTTCAAATCCAGAAAGACCCGAAATACCCGCTCGACGACGTTCTCCACCAATACAAGTACATGGGCGTTGCCCCGCAAAGCTCGTAAACGCGCCTACCACTGATAATTTGCCGTGGTAGTTGTGCCCCTCACCCACCCACGGCCGCGCCGTGGGTCCGCCCTCTCCCTCCGCGGGCTTGACCCGGGGATCACGCGGAGAGGGAAGGGGTGAGGGGCCGCTCGGATCGCGCGCGATGACCGCCGAGGCTGTTCTATTGCAGCAGGTCATCAACGGGTTGAGCCTGGGTGCGATGTACGCGCTTCTGGCGCTCGGCTTCACGCTGGTCTACGGCATCCTGGAGCTGATCAACTTCGCCCATTTCAACGTCTTCATGGTCAGCTCGTTTATCGGCATGGGAGCGCTCGAGTTGCTCGGGCTTTCGGGTCAGGACACGGTCCTCACCGGCCTGGCGCTGGCCGGGGCGCTCGCCTTCGCGTTCATCGTGACGATGCTGGCCGCCGGCATTATCGGGGTCGTGATCGAGCGCATCGCGCTTCGGCCGTTGCGCGGCGTGCGCGGCACGGCGGCGATGATCACGACGATCGGCGTCTCCTACATCCTCTTTAACATTATCCTCTTAACGGTCGGCGCCTCCTCGATGAACTACCCGAACCCGCTGCCGAGCGTACGCTGGGACGTCGCCGGTGCGGTTCTGGAATTGCGCGAGGTCCTGATCTGGGGGGTCTCTGTGGTGCTGATGCTGGGACTGCATCTCTTCGTCACCCGAACCCGGCTCGGCAAGGCTATGCGCGCGACCGCACAAGACCCAGAAGCGGCGCGCATGATGGGGGTCGATGTCGACCGGGTCATCGTGACGGCGTTCTTTCTCGGCTCCGCGCTCGCTGGGGCCGCGGCGTTGATCTTTGGCCTTTATTACAATTTCACCAGCTTCATCATCGGCTATACGGCGGGCTTGCGGGCATTTACGGCGGCGGTGTTGGGCGGTATCGGCAGCGTCACAGGCGCGATGGTCGGCGGCGTTTTGATCGGCCTCATCGAGAGCTTGGGCGGCCATTTCCTCGAGGTGCGGTGGGCCGACGTGATCATCTTTTCGATCCTCGTCCTGGTGCTGGTTTTTGCCCCCAACGGCCTCTTCGGCCGCGCGACCGTGACCCGGTCCTGAAATGGCCAGACGCGACATCGCCGCGCCTCGAACGGGCATGATGGGCGAGTCGTTTGCGTGGATCCAGCGCGCCTCGCCTGTTCAGTGGATCGCGCCGCATCTACGCTCTCGCGTTCTGGTTGCCGTCGTGTTCCTGCTGGCGCTGCTGTTCCCGGTCATCCACCGGAACGACGCCGATATCGATTCGGCAGCCAACGCTCTGACCTACGCTGCGCTCGCGCTCGGGCTCAACATCGTGGTCGGGTTGGCCGGGCTCTTGGACCTCGGCTACGCCGCGTTTTTCGCGATCGGCGCTTACACCTACGGCGTCGCCGCCTCGTGGCAGGTGGCGCCCGAATGGACGAGCTTCTGGGAAACCTTCCAGTGGCTGGGCCTGGTCGCGCGCTTTCACGACAGCGGTGGCGATGTCGTCCATTTCCAGGTGTCGTTCTGGCTGATGATGCCGGCCGCCGCCGCGCTGACCGCGTTTTTCGGGGTGCTGTTCGGCGCGCCGACGCTGCGTTTGAAGGGCGATTACCTCGCGATCGTGACGCTCGGCTTCGGCGAGATCGTGCCGATCGTCGTGCGCAACACCCCGAGCCTCACCAACGGCGCGATGGGGTTGAACGGGGTGATGGCGCCGCAGCTGTTCGGCTGGAGCTTCGGGGTCGATGCGACGCCCTATTATTATGTCGGCCTCCTCCTCGTCGCCTTCCTGATCCTGACCAGCCAGCGCCTCAAATTCTCGCGGATCGGCCGGGCCTGGATGGCGATCCGCGAAGACGAGATCGCCGCCGCCGCGATGGGGATCAACCGGGTCAAGCTGAAACTCCTTGCTTTCGCCACGGGCGCGGCTTTCGCCGGCGCGACCGGCACCCTCTTCGTCGCGAAACTGCAGACCGCGACCCCCGACATGTTCGGCTTTCCGGTCTCGGTGATGATCCTGGTAATGATCGTCTTTGGCGGGATCGGCAGCGTCTGGGGCGTCGTTCTCGGCGCGCTTATCCTGCAGATGCTGCAATCGTGGTTTCTCGAAGACCTGTCGCAATGGCTGCAGGCGCTGGGACGCCTCTTCGGCGTCGACTGGCTGCAGCGGGTCGAACTCGCCTCTTCGATCGAGCTGATCTTCGGGCTGATCCTCGTGACCATGATGCTTTACCGTCGCGACGGTCTCATTCCGGCGACTCGCCGCGTCGCCGCGCTCAGCCTCGAACAGCAGAGCGCCCCGGTCACGCGCGGCGGCTTCGACAGCTTGCGTGGGCTCGGCGCGCTCGACCAGACCCTGGACCGGCCCGGCGCCGGTCCGCTCCTCGAGATCGCCAACCTGACCGTGCGCTTTGGCGGCCTCGTCGCGCTGCGCGAGGTGGCGCTCGGTGTCCCGGCGCATTCGGTACTCGCCGTCATCGGGCCGAACGGTTCGGGTAAATCGACGCTGTTCAACGCAATGACCGGGCTGGTGTCGGCCGAAGAGGGCAGCATCCGCTTTGCCGGCGCCGAGATCCTTGGCCGGCCGCCGCATGCCGTGCTCGAGCGCGGTATCGCCCGGACCTTTCAGAACATCCGTCTGTTCCCCAACCTGACGGTGCTCGAAAACGTCCTGGTTGGCATGCACGCGCGGCTCCACACCGGGCCGCTGGGTGCGCTGTTGCGGCTGCCGGCGACCCATCGTGAGGAGGCGGCGGCGCGTGAGCGGGCCCGCGAGATCCTCGCGGTCTTCGGCAACCGCTTGCTTCCCCGCGTCGATCACGTCACTGCAAGCCTCTCCTACGCCAATCGCCGGCGGGTTGAGATCGCCCGCGCGCTCGCCTCCGAGCCAAAGCTCCTCCTGCTCGACGAGCCGACCGCCGGGATGAACCCCGCCGAAACCCTCGAACTCGCCGAGCAGATCCAGAGCCTTCATCGGCTGGGCCTGACGATCGTCCTCATTGAGCACAAGCTCGATGTCGTCGTTAACCTCGCCGACAAGGTGATCGTGCTCGACCATGGCGAGAAGATCGCCGAGGGTTCCCCCGCCGAAATCCGCCGCGACGAGGAGGTGATCCGCGCCTATCTCGGCCGGAGCGCCGCGATTGTCTGAAACACGCAAAAACGCGTCCCCGGCGCAGGCCGGGGCCCATGGAACAGCCGGTCGCGGGTTTGATCCATGGATCCCGGCCTTCGCCGGGAACTCGGGGCGGCAGCGGTGATTACCCCCCTCCTCGAATTCAGCGGCGTCGACACGCATTACGGCGATCTGCACGTGTTAAAATCGGTCGATTACCGGATCGAGGAGGGCGAGATCGTCAGCCTGCTCGGCGGCAACGCCTCGGGCAAATCGACGACGATGAAGACGATCATGGGCGTCGTCGTCCCGACCGCGGGCGAAGTTCGCTTCGATGGCAAATCACTCGCCGGGGTCAGCGTTGCCGAGCGGGTGCGCCGCGGCATCGCCCCGGTCCTGGAGGCGCGCCGCCTGTTCCCGCGCATGACCGTCTATGAGAACCTCGAAATGGGCGCCTATACGCGCCCGCGCGGCCCCGAATTCGCGCAGGATCTGGAGCGCGTCTTCACGCTGTTTCCGCGGGTCAAGGAGCGTTTGAAGCAGCTCGCCGGCACCCTCTCGGGGGGCGAGCAGCAGATGGTGGCGATCGGGCGGGCCTTGATGGCGCACCCCCGGCTCCTGTGCATGGACGAACCGTCGATGGGGCTCGCGCCGGTCCTCGTCGAGCAGGTCTTCGACATCATCCAGACGATCAACCGCCAGGGCACGACGATCTTCATGGTCGAACAGAACGCCAACATGGCGCTCGCAATCGCCGATCGCGCCTATGTGCTGCAAACCGGGCAAGTGGTGCTGTCGGGCGCGGCGGCTGAACTGCGCCAGAACCCGATGATCCGCGAAGCCTATCTCGGCGAAATGAAGGTCGAATAACGGCGGGTGAACAGGGCGCTCGCGCGGTCGAGAAAGCCGTATCCGGCCATGCCGACCAGCATCGCCGCGACGAAGACCCAGCTCTGCCATCGCCCGAGCACGAGCGAAGTCAGGGCCGGACCAGGGCAATATCCGACCAGCCCCCACCCGACCCCGAACAGGGCGGCGCCGATGACGAGCGTCCGATCGAGGCGGGTGCGGCTCGGGCCTTGAAACCGTGTGGCGAGAATGGGGGCAGCGCGCGCCCGTGTGGCGCCAAACCCGATTGCGGCAATCGGGATCGCGCCCGCCATCACGAAAGCAAGGCTCGGGTCCCAGCTCCCGGCGATATCGAGAAATCCCAGCACCTTCGCCGGATCGATCATGTGCGAGATGACAAGGCCGAGCCCGAATAAAAGGCCGGCCACCAACGCGGCGAACGACTGCTTCATGGCGGTTCAGCCTCCGATGAGGTGGCGTACGGCGAATGTTGCGGCAAATCCCGCCGCCATGAACACGAGCGTCGCGACCAGCGAGCGCGGCGACAGGCGGGCCATCCCGCACACCCCGTG
>DASYZD010000077.1:0-1957 GCA_035946655.1 Allostellaceae bacterium
GCGATCGATGGCGGCTACATCGCCGCCGGCCTCGCCAGCATGAGAAACCAGATCCGCGCGGACTACAACAAGTAGAACGAGAAAGATCCCTGCGCAGGGACCTGGAGGGAGTTACAGCCAGCCGGTGTCGGCTTCGAGGCCCATCAGGTACTGGCCGACGGTTTCGAAATGCTGCTGCCTGCCTTGCAGCTGCTGCGCGACCGAATGGATATCGCGGAAGCGGCGTTCGAACGGGTTGATGTCGAAGATCGCGGTGGCGCCGGCGGCCTGGTAGAGGATGTCGACGACTTCGAGCGCGGTGTGGATCGCAAAGGTCGCGGCGAGGCGGATCGTCATCCGCTCGTCGAGCGTGAGATGGCCGCGCCGCGCGACCGCCTGCGTGATGTCCTCGAGCGAATGGAGCAGCCAGCCGCGCGCCGAGGAAAGCCGCGCCTCGGACAGCGCGACCTCGCGTTGGACCACATTATTGTTGCGCAGCGTGTTGCGCGCGCCGCGCGGGATCTTGTCGCGGGCCAGCTCGATGAAATCAGCCAGCGTGCTGCGCGCGATGCCGAGCGCGACGCCGGCGAAGCCCGCGGCGTACAAGGTCAGGCTGCTGAACCGGTATAAGAGGCCCGGTTCCCGCGCGGCCATGGCGCGGCGCGACAACACATCGACCGAATGCTCCTCGGGAACGAACAGGTCCTTGACCGAATACTGGTCGCTGCCGGTGCCGCGCAGCCCGATCGTGTGCCAGATATCGGTGAACCTGGTCGCGCTTTTGGGAAACAGCATCGTGCGCACCGCCGGCGCGCCGGTCTCGCTCAGCCGTGGCTTGCCATCGGCGTCGATCACCGGCACATGGCAGCCGAGCCAGGTCGCATGATGGCTGCCGCTGGCAAAGCTCCAGGTCGCCGTGACCCGGTAGCCACCGGGAACGATTCGCGCCTCGCCCGGCCCTGGGCCCCAGGCGAGGATGCCGCGCTGGCCGCCGAAAATCTCGCGCGCGACCTCGGGGGCGAGATAGGCCGCCGTCATCGAGCAGCCGGAATTCTGGTTGACGCACCACGCGGTGCTGGCGTTGGTCCGGGCGAGCTCCTCGATAATCGGCACGTAGTGCGCCGGCAATAATTCCGCGCCGCCGAGCGAGGCCGGCAGGAGAAGCCGGAAGAAGCCGCCATCGATCAGCGCACTGACGATTGCCTCGGGCAGCTCGCGGCGGCGGTCGATCTCGTCGCCCGCGGCAGCCAGCGCCGGCGCGATCTCGCGAACCCGCGCCACATAGTCTAGAGCCGCCTTGGGGGCGGGCCCGGGCGTTCCCCCCTCCGGTGCCGACCGCTCGGCCGCGCCGCGTCCCATCCAATGCCCCCTTCGCTCCCGTTGCCGGCGTACTCCACCGGGAAGCGGGTGCCGTGTCAAGGCAGGCCCCGCTCCTCGTCTTATTCTTGACGATACGGTAATGATCCCCTCCTAGGCTGGTGCCGCCAGCGGATCGAGCGGGGCGCGATGGCGATCAACCAACCAAGTGAGCGGGTGGCAATCGCCGAGGGGTCGGCGGCGGGCGCGCCCCATTGGCTCGACGCCGAGCGTGTCCGCGTCTATTCGTGGATGATCGTCGCGATCTTCGCGGCGGTCTTCATCGTCTGGTTCGCGTTGTCGCTGCCGAGCCTCGTCGATCCGCGCGGGAAGCCGATCGGTTACGACTTCATGGCGTTCTGGAGCGCGGCGCGCCTCGCGCTCGCCGGCCGCCCGGAGACCGCCTTCGATGGGCCGACGATCGCGGCGGTCCAGCATGCCGCGGTGCCGTTTCTGCCCAACATATGGTTCCCGTGGCATTATCCACCGGTTTTTCTGCTTGCCGTCGTGCCGCTCGGCCTCTTGCCGTATCCGGCCGCGCTCGTCGTCTTCGTTTTGGGCTCGGCGGCGCTGTGGGCGCTCTTGGTGCGCAAGGTCCTGCCCGATCCGAGGGCCTGGATCG
>DASYZD010000078.1:0-6669 GCA_035946655.1 Allostellaceae bacterium
ACAATTTTTTCGAGGCGCGCGCGTTTCCGCAAGTCGGGCTGACGTGGAACTACCCGCTTGCCCATCGCGGCGAGGAGACTACCGCGATCATTGAGCCGATCGCCGGGATCTATGCCGGCCCCTCCAGCGGCAACGACCGGCGGATCCCCAACGAAGACAGCCTCGGCTACGAATTTCGCGATTCCGATTTGTTCCGGCCGGACCGGCTGTCCGGCTATGACCTGCTCGATACCGGGCAGCGCGTCGATTACGGGTTGAAGCTCGGCCTCTACGGCAAGGACGGCGGCAGTTACCGCATGCTGATCGGGCAGAGCTATCGCGCCGAAGACAACCCGTTTTTACCGCCGGCATCGGGTGCTGCGCAGCGCCTGTCCGATGTGGTCGGACGCATCACGCTCTCGCCGGTTTCCTATCTCGACCTGATCTACCGGTTTCGTTTTGACAAGAGCACGCTGGACAACCGAACGCAGGAGATCGGGCTGGCTGCCGGTCCACAAAATCTGCGGTTTGCGATGAACTACCTGACGGAACCGCCGCAGCTGCCAAACCAGGTCGTCACCAACGTGACGACCGGCCAAAACATCCTGCTCGGCAAGCGCGAGCAGGTTTCCTTGAGCGTAACGACCAAACTCACGCGCTATTGGTCGTTGGCCGGCAGCGAGACCGTCAACCTGACGAATTCCAGCAACCTGATCAATGGCGTGCCGACGCCGCAATCGAGCAGCGACAGCCTGTATGCGACCTTGGCGGCGATCTATCAAGACGAGTGCATGGCGTTTATCGGCTCGCTCACCCAGTCGGGGATCCGCAATGGCGATGTGACCCCCGGCGTGTCGGTAATGTTCAGCGTCGTCTTTAAGAATCTCGGCGAGATTGGCGGGACGGTGGCGTCGGTGCCCGGCAGTGCCCTGTGAACGCTGGTCAGGGGGCGCGGCGGCACGCAGCCGGGCGGCGACAGCGCCGTAGCGAGGGTGTAGGCTAGGCTCGGCAGTCGCGGCAACGGGGTTGGGCTTCAATGGCGGCGTTTCGTTATTGGTGCGTGGTTGTCTTCGCTCTGGCACTGGGTGCGGGTGAAGTTCACCCGGCCCAGCTGCCCGGACCCCAAGCCAGGGCCCAGCCGCCGCGGCCGACGGCACCGGGGGAGCCCTCTCCCGGACATGCGCCGGAGATGCGCATCGCCGCGGTGGTCAACGACGAGGTCATCTCGATCTTCGACCTGGTGTCGCGGATGCGCTTGGTGATGAGTGCGTCGAACATTCCCGACACTGCGGAGACCCGCCAGCGCATCGGGTCGCAAGTCCTGCGTTCGCTGATCGACGAGAAGCTCGAACTGCAGGAAGCCAAGCGCAAGAACGTCATCGCCACCGATAGCGAGATCAATGACGGGTTGGCGCAGATCGCAAAGCAGAACAACATGACAGCCGACCAGCTGAGCGCGGTCATGAAGTCTCACGGCATCGATCGCGAGACGCTGGTCGCTCAGCTGAAAGCCGGGATCGTTTGGGCCAAGCTGGTGCGCAAGAACGCCGCGCAAACCATCGACATCTCGGATGACGAGATCGACGAGGCCTTCAAGCGCCTCAAGGAGCATGCCGGCGAACCGCAAAGCCGGGTCGCCGAAATCTTCCTCGCGGTCGACAACCCGGCGCAGGACGACGAGGTGCGGGCTCTCGCCGAACGCCTGACCCAACAGATGCGCCAGGGCGCCCGGTTCTCCGCGGTCGCCCGGCAATTCTCCCAGTCGGCGACCGCAGCGGTCGGCGGCGATATCGGCTGGGTGCGCCCCGACCAGCTCCCCCCCGAGCTGAACAAGGCGGTGGCGCAATTGAAACCCGGCGAGCTGTCGGCGCCGATCCGGGTCGCCGGCGGCTATTATCTGCTGCTCGTCGTCGACCGTCGCACCGGTACCGCCGGGAGTGAGCAGGACACCATTTACGATATCGTCCAGGTGGTGTTTCCGTTGCCGGCCCAGGCCGGCGAGGCCAGCCGACGGGCGGCGATGAGCGAAGCGGCAAGCGTCCGCGGGGCTGCAAAGGATTGCCCGAGCCTCTTGAAAATCGGCAAGGAGAAGGCGCCGCAATTGTCCAGCGAAGGCAAGCTGCGGGCCGCCGCCATCTCGCCGGCGATGCGCACTGTCGTCAACCGGCTGCCGATCGGCCAGGCATCGGACCCGATCATCCAGAAGAACGGCATCGGCGTCATCATGGTCTGCGCGAAATCGGATGAGAGCGGCGCGGTGACCCGCGAGGAAGTGTTCCAATCCTTGCTCAGCCAGCGCCTCGATACCGTGGCGCGGAGCTACCTGCGCGACCTGCGGCGCGACGCCTATGTCGATGTGAGGGTGTGAGAAGATGGCGCTTCCGCTCGCCCTGACGATGGGTGAGCCGGCCGGGATCGGCGGCGAGATCGCGCTCCAGGCGTGGCTGCGGCGCAGCGTCGGCGTGCCGCCGTTTTATCTGATCGACGACCCCGGGCGTCTCGCCGCGCTGGCTGGGCGCCTCGGCTGGAGCGTGCCGATCCGCCGGCTTGCAGACCCCCGCGATGCCGCCCGCGATACATCGGAGATTTTCACCGAGGCGCTGCCGGTGCTGCAGGTCGGCGCGGCGCCGCGCGCTCTGCCGGGACGCCCGGATCCGTTCGATGCCGGACTGGTCACCGGCGCCATCGAGGCCGCGGTTGCCGCGGTGCAGGCGGGCCAGGCCGCCGCAATCGTCACCAACCCGATCAACAAGGACGCGCTCTATCGCGCCGGCTTCCGCCATCCCGGGCACACCGAATACCTCGCCGAGTTGGCCGGCGCGAGTGCGAGCGCGGTGATGATGCTGGCGGGCGCCGAATTGCGCGTCGTCCCGGTGACGATCCATCTCGCGCTGCGCCGGGCGATCGACGAATTGACCGGTGCCGCGATCGTCCATGCCGGGCGGGTCACCCATCAGGCGCTGGTTCGCGATTTCGGGATCGCCCGGCCGGTCATCGCGGTCGCCGGGCTCAACCCGCATGCCGGCGAAGGCGGGGCGCTGGGCCGCGAGGATATCGAGACCATCACCCCGGCGATCGCCAAGCTGCGCGCCGCCGACATTGACGCGCGCGGGCCATTTGCCGCCGACACGATGTTCCATGCCGCGGCGCGCTGCGGGTACGATGCCGCCTTGTGCATGTATCACGACCAGGCGCTGATCCCGGTGAAGACGATCGATTTCGACGGCACGGTTAATGTGACGCTCGGGCTCCCGTTCATCCGTACTTCGCCCGATCACGGCACGGCCTTCGACATCGCCGGTAAGGGAACCGCCCGGCCCGACAGCCTCATTGCCGCACTGCGCCTGGCCGCGGCGATGGCGGCGCGCAGGTCCGCCAGCTGACGCACGCGACCGCCGATCCGGGCGGATTGCCGCCGCTGCGCGAAGTCATCGCCCGCCACGCCATCGCCGCGAAAAAGAGCCTCGGGCAGAACTTCATCCTCGATCTCAACCTGACCCGGCGCATCGCCCGCGCCGCGGGGCCCCTCGACGGGGCGAGCGTCATCGAGATCGGCGCCGGCCCCGGCGGGCTGACCCGGGCGCTCCTCGCCGAGGGCGCGCGAGTGGTGATTGCGATCGAGCGCGATCCGCGTTGCCTGGCCGCGCTCGCGGAGCTTGCCGAGGGCTATCCCGGACGACTTGAACTGGTGGCGGGGGACGCGCTGGCGCTCGACCCGGCCGCGCTGTGCGAGAAGCCGCGCAAGATCGTCGCCAACCTCCCCTACAACATCGCCACCGCTCTCCTGTTGCGCTGGGTCGAGCGGATTGGCGATTACCAGAGCCTCACGCTGATGTTCCAGCGTGAGGTCGCCGAACGCCTAGTCGCGGCGCCGCGCGAGCCCGCCTATGGCAGGCTCTCGGTCCTGGTGCAGTGGCTCTGCGAGCCGAAGATCCTCTTCGACCTGTCGCCGCGCGCGTTTGTGCCGCCACCCCGGGTAACCTCCAGCGTCGTTCTCCTCACGCCGCGGCCGAGCCCCCTCGCGCCGGCCGCCAAACCCGCCCTCGAGCGGGTCACCGCCGCCGCCTTCGGCCAGCGCCGCAAGATGCTGCGCTCGAGTCTGAAGACGCTTGGGGTTGCGGTCGAGCCGCTGCTCGCGGCGGCCGGCATCGCCCCCACCGCCCGCGCCGAAGAACTCTCGGTCGCCCATTTCTGCGCGCTGGCGCGAGCGCTGACGGAAGCGGACGCGTAACCGGCGGTCATCCCGCGCGCAGACGGTTGACGAAGTCGGCGAGGCCGAGCTGGCGGGTGCGGCGCCGGCGCTCGGCGGTGACGATGGCCTGCACTTCGGCGACGCTATCCTCGATCTCACGGTTGACGATGACGTAATCGTATTCCGACCAGTGGCTCATTTCCTCGGACGATTTGGCCATGCGGCCGGCGACGACGGCGGCGCTGTCCTGCGCCCGCGTTTTCAACCGCGCTTCGAGCGCTTCCAGGCTCGGCGGCAGCACAAACACGGTGACGAGATCGTGCGCGACGCTTTCGGCGAGCTGCTGGGTGCCCTGCCAGTCGATGTCGGTGACGACGTCGCGCCCGGCGGCGAGCGCGGTCTCGATCGGCTCCCGCGGCGTCCCGTAATCATGGCCGAAGACGGTCGCGTGTTCGAGGAGTTCACCCTCCCGCACCATCGCGGCAAAGCGAACTTCGTCGATGAAGCGGTAATCCCGGCCGTCGATCTCGCCCGGCCGCGCCGGCCGCGTCGTCACCGAGACCGACAGCGTGAAAGTCGGATCGCGGTCGAGAAGGCGATGGGTGATCGTCGTCTTGCCGGCCCCCGAGGGCGACGACAGGACCAAAAGGAAGCCCCGGCGGCGAATGGCTTCGGTGGCGGGTGGCGGGCTCATTCGAGGTTCTGCACCTGCTCGCGGAACTGCTCGATTGCCGCCTTCAGCGACAGCCCGATGCGGGTCAGCTCGATGTCGGCCGATTTCGAGCACAGCGTATTGGCTTCGCGGTTGAGTTCCTGACAGAGGAAATCGAGCTGCCGCCCAACTGCCTCGCCCCGCTCCAGGAGGTCGCCGGCCTGGGCGATATGGGCGCGCAGCCGATCAAGCTCCTCTCGAACATCGCCGCGGGTGACCAGCATCGTCAATTCCTGCGCGACGCGCTCCTGAGGCATCGTCGGCGCGAGGTTGGAGAGTTCATCGAGGAGCTTCTGGAGACGTGCCCGGATCGCCGCCGGCTGCGCCGCCGCGCACCCCGCGGCCGCCTCGACCAGGCCGGCCAGCTCAACGCGCTGCGCGGCCAGCATCGCGGCGAGGCGCGCGCCTTCCTCGCCCCGCGCCGCGACCAGGCGGTCGAGCGCCGCCGACCAGCCCTCGGCGATCGCGGCGCGGCGCGCCGCGAGGAGGCTTTGCGGCTCGTCCTCGACCGTCTCGATGATGCCGCGCAGCCCGATGAGGCCATCGAGCCGGGGTGGCGCGGCCTCGACATCGCCGGCCAATTCGCCGATGAGGGCGACGACCTGCGCCAGCATCTCGCGGTTGATGCGGATCGCCGGCGGGGCCAGCCGGGTGAGGGAGAGCGTGACCGTGATGTTGCCGCGCCGGACGCGGCGCGCTAGGGTGGCGCGCAGCTGCGCTTCGAGCGCATCGAACCCGGGCGGCAGGCGCAACCGCAGATCGAGCGAGCGGCTGTTGACGCTCTTCACCTCCCAAGTCCAGGAGACGCCGTCGGCTTCGCCCTCGGCCCGGGCAAATCCGGTCATGCTGGAGACGCCCACCGCCTCTCCTCCATGCTCTACCCGGCTGGTTATAGCCGGCGGTGCCGGCGCCGCCAATGTTGGGCGCAGGTACTCACCGCAGGCAGGGGTGCCCGCCGCTGCCGCAGCGTCGCGCGGCCTGTCGCGCGGTTCCCGGCGGGTGCGGCTTGGGGGGCGGCGGCCCCGGCGCCGGCCCAGACACAGACGCTGGCGCAGCCGCCGGCACCGCTTCCGAGTCGTCCACCGGCGCCGCGCCGTGACGGGATTGAGCGATGTTGCGGGTCTGCTCGGCGAGGGTCTTGGCAAAGACGTGGCCGCCGCTGCCGTCCGCCACGAAATAGAGATCCTCGGTGCGCTCCGGGCGCACCGAGGCGAGCAGCGCCGATCGCCCGGGATTGGCGATCGGGCCTGGCGGCAGCCCTTTGTTGAGGTAGGTGTTGTAGGGCGAATCGATCGCGAGGTCGGTGTGGTGGAGCGGGCGCTCGAGCTTGTCGCCACCCGCCTGGCGCAGCGCGAACAGCACCGTCGGGTCGGCTTGCAGGCGCATGCCGAGGCGCAGCCGATTGATGAAGACGCCGGCGATATGCGCCCGCTCTTCCTCGTGCGCCGCCTCTTTCTCGACGATCGAGGCGAGGATCGCCACATCGCCCGGACTGGCGAGCGGCAGATCCGGGCGGCGCTCGCTCCAAAGCTGGGCCAGGACGTGCGCCATCCCGCGCCGCATCCGCGCGATCAGCTCGGGGCGGCTGTCGCCATAGCTGTAGAGGTAGGTATCGGGCAACAGCACGCCTTCGGCCGGCACCGGCCCGGGGTCGCCCTCCAGCCCCGACGCGGCGCGCACCAACGCCACGATTTCGGCGCTGGTGAGCCCCTCGGGGATCGTCAGCCGGTGCCGCACGGTCTTCCCGCCAACGAGAATGTCGAGCGCCTGGATCGCGCTCGCGCCG
>DASYZD010000079.1:0-10580 GCA_035946655.1 Allostellaceae bacterium
ATCGTCGTCTTCGGTATCGACGCTCTCGCCGATCCCATCGCGGCCAAACGGATCATGGCCTGGGTCTCGGACGAGCCGATGATCTACGACAAGCTGACGCCGATCGAGTATCTCGACTTTGTCGCCGGGTTGTGGGCGGTCGATGGCGCCGCTGCGGCGGCGCGGGCGACTGATCTTCTCAATTGCCTCGGTCTTGAGCCGCATGTCCAGGAACGCTGCGAGAAACTGTCGAAGGGCATGCGCCAGAAGGTGGCGCTGGCTGGGGCGCTGGTGCACGATCCAAAGCTCATAATCCTCGACGAGCCGTTCAGCTGGCTGGATGCCGGGTCCGCGCGCCTCGTCAAGGATATCCTGCGGGAACGGGTGCATGCCGGCTGCGCGGTGGTGATGACGACGCATATCCTCGATGTCGCCGAGCGCATGGCCGATCGGATCGGCGTCATGGCCGAGGGCGCCCTCATCGCCGAGGGAACGCTCGACGAGTTGCGGCGCCGCGCCGGCGCCGGCCACGCCACCCTCGAGGACACGTTCCTCGCGCTCGTCGCGAACAGTACGGCGGCCGCATGAGCCGGCCCGGCAGCGTCGGCTGGTTCGCGTTGCACGAGGCGCGGCTCAGCTGGCGCGACTGGCGGGCGTTGATGACGGGCGGGCATCGCCGGCGCGGCGTCAGCGTCGCGCTTGTCTTCGTCGCCTTCGTGCTGTTCCTCCATGGTCTCGCCTATCTGATGCTCGGCTCTTCCGCGAGCCTCGCCGGCACGGCGGACAAGGAGGTCCTGGTGGCCATCACCGGCACGTTGCTGATGGCGTGGTCGTTGATGCTGTCTCAGGCGCTGGAATCGGTGACGCGTGCGTTTTACGCACGCGGGGATCTCGATTTGATCTTGGCGTCGCCGGCTGCGGCGGGGCGCCTGTTCGCCGTGCGCATTATGGCGATAGCCGTGACCGTGGGGTTTCAGGCGTTCGTGCTGGCGGGGCCATTCATCAACGTGCGGATCTGGCGCGGCGGTGTGCATTGGCTCGGCGCCTACGCGGTCGCCGTGGGGTTGGCGATGACCGCGGCCGCGGTGGCGGTCGTACTGACCGGCGCGCTGTTTCGCGCGATCGGCCCGAGACGCACGCGGGTCGTCGCGCAGATCCTCGCCGCGGTCATCGGCGCCGCCTTTGTCATCGGCATTCAGTTCGCGGCAATCATCTCGTTGGGGACGATCTCGCGGGTAACGGGGCTGCAATCGCCGGCGCTGGTCCGGCTCGCCCCCGGCGTCGGCAGCCTCCTCTGGTGGCCGGCCCGCGCCGCCATGGGCGAGCCTCTGGCGCTCGCCGTTCTCTTCGGCCTCAGCGCGGCGGCGCTGGCGGTCACGATCAAGGTTTTCGCGCCGCGCTTCGGCGAGCTTGCGCTCGCCGCCGGCACCGCCTCGCACGAAACCGGATCGCGGCGCCGGCGGCGGGCGCGCTTCCATGATTCGACGCCCGCCGAGGCGCTGCGCCGCAAGGAATGGACATTGCTGCTGCGCGATCCGTGGCTGATGTCGCAGACTTTGATGCAATTGCTCTATCTGTTGCCGGCCGCCTTCCTGTTGTGGCGCAGCTTCTACGGCGGCGGCGAGATGTCGGCCCTGCTGGTGCCGGTTTTTATCATGGCGGCCGGACAATTGGCCGGCGGCCTCGCCTGGCTCGCCGTATCCGGCGAAGACGCGCATGAGCTGATCGCCTCGGCGCCGGTTTCGGCCGCCCGGGTTCTGCGGGCCAAGATCGAGGCGGTGTTCATCGGGATCGCCGTGGTCTTTGGACCTTTCATCTTAGCGCTCGCCGCCTACGCGCCCTTTGCCGCGCTGGTCGCCGCCCTCGGCGTCGCCATCGCGGCGGGCACCTCCACGGCGATCCAATTCTGGTTCCGCACGCAGGCGCGGCGCAGCCTCTTCCGGCGCCGCCAGACCTCCTCGCGCGTCGCCACCTTTGCCGAAGCGCTGTGTTCGATCGGCTGGGCCGGCACCGGCGCCGTGGCGGCGAGCGGCACCTGGCTCGCCGCCGTTTCCGGCCTCATCGTGCTGGCGATTGTCGCCGGCGCCTGGATGATCAGCCCGGTCAGGGGCCCGTCGCTCGTTTGAGGGGCCGCCGCCGCTCTAAAGGAACGATTGATCGAGACAGATGTTGCTTATCCCGTGGTTGGCCCCGAGAGGAAGCGACATGGCGCGAGGTGGTGTGGCGATATTGCTGGCGACCCTGTCGCTGGCGCTTGCGGCTTGCGGTACGACGCCGGGATGCCGAGCGGTCAGCACCGGCGCGCTCGGCGCCGGAACCGGGGCCGCCATCGCCGCGGTCGCGGGCGGACCGATATTATTGGGCGCGGCGATCGGCGGCGCGACCGGCGCCGTTGCCGGTGCCGCGACCCCGCCGCGCGGAGCCTATTTGGGACCCTCGCCCTTCTGCTACTGACCGGCTGACGCGGACTGCTCGGCGCTGACGCCTATTCACGGAATTGGCGTCCCCAAGGGGATTCGAACCTCAGCTTTCCCAACCGCCGGTGCGGCGAAAATGAGCCGGCGGCGTTTCGCTCGCTTGAGTGAAGTGACGCGCATGGATGAACCGGACCCGACAGGCCAATTCTCCCAAGTGCCTCGCCAGCAGCCTCAAAGCCGAAGCGGATCGGATCAACGCCCACCAGGCTGGTTCAAACGCGGCGCCGCGCGGGAGCGCCTCGTGCATCGCCCGGAAGAAGCCAGGGGGTCAGCATCATCCTCGCCGGCGTGAGACAATCGCGGACCGGCAACTCGCGCACGCCAAACATGATTTCCCGGTGCCGGGCGCGGGCGATGAGGGCATAGCTGCCGAAGAGGCGATCCCAGATGGAAAACACCGCGCCAAAGTTGGCGTTGGCCTGATCGACGGCAACCGAGTGATGGATGCGGTGCATGTCGGTCGTGACGAGAACCGGCCGCAGCCAGCGTTCGAGCCGCTCGGGCTGACAGATGTTGGCGTGCTGCAGCGCCTCCGACGAGAAGACCACGAGACCGTAGCTCGCGATCACGGCGGCCGGCACGTCGAACACGACGGCTGCGAGCCAGAAAGGGATGGAAGCGAGGATATACTCGCACGGATGGTGGCGCAGCGACGTCGTCACATCGACGTCGGGATCGGAATGATGCAATGCATGGAAGCGCCAGAACAGCGGCACCGCGTGCTCGCAACGATGCACCGCGTAGCGCATCAGATCGAGCACCAGAAATCCGGCAACGAGACTCGGCCCGGCATTGCCGATCGGCCAGGCTGGAAGATGCGCTGCGACCGCGTTTTCGAGCATCCCGCGAACGCGTCCCGGCGGTCCGAGCAGGAATGCGGCAAGGACCAGATTGAGCACCCAGAAGCCGAGATTGCCAAGCCGCCGCCCCAGTGCCGGAAATTGTCGCCGCCGCCGCGGCAGGCAGAATTCCCAGAAGCCGACCGAGAGCAGACTGCCAATAATGACGAGCGCGGTCATGCGCCCTTCCTCCGTCGGCAAGGCGTGCAACCGGCCGCCGCCGCTGCGCTCATTCCGTGCCCGAGCCCGCCCGGCCGGACCTTACGGCAGCGGCGCCGAGACCAATGTTTCGCCGTCCGTCGCGATCGCCAGAAAGGCATCGACCGCAGCGATGCCGTTTCCGCTGTTGTCGGCGATTTTCGCCGTGAACTCCGCCGCGACCGGCGCCATGCCGATGGACAGTCCCAGGAAGCCGGGCGTGAAACCGAGCTCGGGATTGACGAACAGCGCCGGCAAGGCGAGCGAGATCGGATTGTTGAAATAGGCCGGATCGTTGACGGTCACGAGCAGCGGCACCTGCACCTGGAATATGGCGTGCGCGTCGGCCGAATTGGGCGACGGCACGAACGTCAACGTCACTTCGAGCCCCAAATCCGAGGCTTTGACGGTCTGCGTGCCCTTGCCGGGGAAATTGGCGGTCGCCACGGCCTTGACGCAAGTCCTGCAGCCCGCGCCGCCGGTCACCTGCAACAGGGTCGGCACCGAAACCTCGCTGCCGTCGCCCTGCAGTACGGTCAGCGGAAGCGTGATCTCGGCGAGCGATTTGCCGCGTGCGTTGGCGGCGGTCGGGTTCGTCAGCGGCGGGTAGTCATACGTCAAAAAGAGCGTATCGGGCGCTTGCGTCAGGGTGACGCCGTCGGTCGCCGCATAGAAGAAGCTGTTCGCCGACTGATCGCCGGGCTGCGCCACAGTCAACGCTCCGCGGCTGCTCACCGGGCTGATGAAGGAAAGCGGCGCAACGTTCGGCGGCGGGACGGCGGACGGGAATGGAGATCCCGCCGGCGGATTGCCTACAGTAACAGCGGCCGTGGGCGGGATCGAATTCGCCGCGCGCACCATCTCGGGCGGCGCGTTTTCAAGGCCGGCGGTTTCCAGCACGAGTTCGGTAACGTTTGGAAAGAGCTGCGGGCAGTTTGCAATGCCCAAAAAAGGACACAGGCTATCGTCAAGAAAGCTCTGAAGCGTCCCGGCGTCGGCGCCGCCGCCGCCTGCCCATGCGGGGCCGGCGCAACCCACGCAAAGCGCGATCGCGATCCCCACAAAGCGGGATGTCGCCGAAAACCGGAGCGGCTGTCGCATGGCATTCTCCCTACCGCGGCGCCACCGCTTGCTTCGCCCAATTGACGCCGGATTTCTGCCGAAATTACGCCAACTTTGCTACTGCCCCCGTGGCCTTTTTGCGGCAAATGAACACGATATTTCCTCTACCGCCGGTATTGTAGCCCGTTCGCAGAACGGGATCGACCTAGCCTTTCGGCCATAGGGGAATGTCCTTTTGGGGGCAGCTGCACGGACAACTAGAGATCTCGTACAACCCTACTTTATTATGCCGAATTGGGCGCGGCAGAAGTGTGAGCCAGCTCACGCTTGTCCGCCAAGAAGCGGGGGATTCTCGCCACCCGCCTCAAACCGGGAGACAAACGATGAGGGCTTTAGGGTCGCTGCCGAGCAGAATAGCGCGGCTTCTGCCGTTATTGGCGATCGTGCTCATAGCGGGGAGCAGTGCGCGCGCAGCATCCGTGACGAGTTACGTCGTCATTCAGCCGATCGATGTGTGCGGCACCGCTGGCCCAAGCAGTGCGACTGGCTGCGCGCCGTTCAACACGCTGAGCAAGTCGCCCAATCCAACTCAGGCCACTTTGACGACCCCGATTGGTTTCGTCGACACGACGACCAACATCAACCTTACCCGCGCGATCTGGCTGCAGGCGGGAATCGATGTGACCTTCCTGCCGATCGTCGAATACAACAACACGACGGATCAGGTGATCGAGATCGATTGCTCGACGGCGACGATCTCATGTACCGGTGGTACTCTGACGAGCAGTCACTTCAAGGCGCTTTCGTCGGGGACACCGGGCACGACGTCGGGCTGCTCCTATGATTGCGCGGTCCCGCTTGCCCCGGCCATTGCCAACGCGATCAACATGTTTTTCGTCAATTCGCTCACGGGCGGCACCGGCGTGACCGGCACGCTCTTCGGGTTCGCCTGGATCAACAGCAACGGCGTCGCGATATCGAAACCCACCTTTTCCCCGGGGGGATTTGCGCACCCCAACTTCGATACGCCTGCGCACGAACTCGGCCATAATCTCAATTTGGACCACACGACCTTCGGGGATCCGCAGCCGGGGACGACAACCTGCCCCGGCTCGCCCTTGCCAACCCCTGGCGGGTGCAACGTGATGGACGCCGGCAGTATCCGCATCATACCGGCGAGCACCGGCTGCACGGCGCAATCGATGGTATATACGAGTTCGACGGGCGGCGCGCTCTACGACCTCGATACCGGGCTGTGCAGCGGGACGCGTACCCAGAACTACCCGATCGCCGATCAGATTATCCTGGGCAGCAACACCATTCAGCAAGGCCAGGCGCTGTTGAGCGGCTTCCTCAACCCGATCCCGAACGCCAGCGCGACGGCCGGCGGCGGCATTAACACCACTGCTGCCACGGCCATGACAACCTCCACGAATACTACGAACACCGGCATCCTGTTCACGATCACCGACAATGGCTCCGGCCGCGACAGCGAAGGCGAGTTCGTCAACAACATCATCATCGCGCTGGCGAACGGGCTCGATGTCGGCGGCAACAAGGCCGTCACCTTGGTTTCGGGGCCGCCGTTCCAGGTGAACAAGCTGAATGGCAACAATGGCATTAATCCGAACTGCAACAAGCAGGTGGGATTAGCGCCGCCGGCCACGCACTGTATTCAGCTTGTCTATCAACCCGGAACGTTCACTCCCGGCCAGACTTCCCAGTTCACCTTGCAGATCGCCCAGAACGACCAACCGCTGACCGACCCGACGCAGGTGGCGGGTTCGCAATTCAGCATCGAATTCGAAACCGATGCGACGGGCGCGACACCCGGCACCAACCCGGTCGCGCTGTTTGCAACGACGGGCGATTTTGCGGCAGTCGGCGGTATGGCGCAGGCAAATTCGCAGAACCCCGACCCGACCATCGCTTCGGTGATCCTCAACGCGGCGACGTTCCAGGGTACCCCCAATTCGCAGACCGGCCAGATTACCGCGTGCACGCCGCAACCGAGCGAGAACGGGTTCTTCTGCCCGCCGCAAGCCGGCGGCGACCCGACCGGGCCGGATTGATTGTTGCCGTGCCGGCGGGACTTTGGGCCCGCCGCCTAGGCGAAGCCCGCCTTGCGCAGGCCGTCGAGGAAGTGGTCGACGCCCTCGCGGCCGGTGTAGAGCCGGATCAGGATGCCTTCGACGAAAGCGAGACCGCCGGGATCCAATGACTTCAATTCGGCGACTGCGGATTGCGCCTCCTCGGCCCGGCCGAGCTGACCGAGCCCGGCGACCACATAGCGCAGTCCCGCCGGCCAGTTCCGGTTGAGCGCCCAGGCGCGGCGGCCGATATTCACCGCCTCCTCGTAATGGCGCAGCTGGTAATGCGCGCCGGCGAGGGCGGCGAGCCAGATGAAGAGACGGGGATCGCTGGGGCTGAGACGGATGCCTTTTTCGGCGGTCGCGATCGCTTCCTCCGGGCGGCCGCCATAGAGATACATCTGCCCCAGCAGAACATGGGCGGCGGCAAAGCTCGGATTGAGCTTGATCGCTTCCTGGAATGCAGCGATGGCCCGCTCGGCGCGAGCCGTCCACATAGAGACGAGACCCAGCGCGAAATGCGCGTTGGGGTAGCGGCTGTCGAGCGTAACCGCGCGCTGCGCCAGCTCAAAGGCCTCGGTGTAATTGCCTTCGATATCCGCCGTCCACCCGAGGTAGGCTGCATTGCACACCGCGATCGCCAACGCGGCCGTCGCTTGCGGATATTGTGCGTCAAGCGCCAAGGCATTGCGAAAGAAGGCCTGCGCCTCGATATTGTCCTGCTTATTGTGCCGGTAGTGGTGCCACATGCCGCGCTGGTATAAGTCGTAGGCGTCCGCGTTGTGCTGCGGCCGGTCGGCAAGGCGGTCGCGCTCGAACTTCAACAATTCCGGCTCGATCGCGCCGGCGATGGTCCCGACGATTTCGTCCTGCAGGTCGAAAAGGTCGGTCAAGTCGCGGTCGTAGCGCTCGGCGATGATGTGATGGCCGGTGTCGGCCTGAATGAGCTGGGCGGTCACACGCACGCGGCGGCCCGATTTGCGCACGCTGCCTTCGAGGACATAGCGTGCACCCAGCTCCTGGCCGACCTTTTTCACATCGACGGTCTGGCCTTTGTAGGTAAAGGTCGAATTGCGGGCGATGACCGGGAAGGCGCGCCAGCCGGCGAGCATGGAGATGATGTCCTCGGTCAGACCGTCGGCGAAAAACTCCTGCTCCGGGTCGCCGCTGAAATTGGCGAAGGGCAGCACCGCGATGGCGCGATGGTCGTCGAAGCCGGGCGGGCTGGCGATCGCCGCGGCGGCGTCTTCCTCGGCCGCAGCGCCGCCCATCCGGTAGAGGCGGACCGGCCGGCGGATGTTCTTGAGCTCCTTCGGACCGAGATCCTCGAACTGGAAATCGAGCTTGTCCACGACCTGATCGTGGACAATCTCCGACACGTAGATGCTGCCGGGCTCGGCAAGCGCCTCGATCCTCGCCGCGACGTTGACCCCGTCGCCGAACAGATCGCCCGCTTCGACGATGATGTCGCCGAGATTGATCCCGATCCGCATGCCGATGCGCTGTTCGTTCGGCAAGCCGCGATTCATCTCAGCCAGCGCATCGCGCAATGCGGCGGCGCCCCGCACGGCCTCGACGACGCTGTCGAACTCGACCAACACCAACTCGCCCGTGCTTTTGAAGATGTTGCCGCCGAAATCGGCAACCAGAGGCTGGATGATGCCGGTGAGAACCCTTGTCAGCCCGCTCAGCCGTTCGGCCTGGTCGCCGGGAAACAGCCGGCCATAGCCGGCGACCAGGATCGCTGCAAGTCTGCGCCTGACGCGCTCTCTCACCTCGTCGGACACGGCGATGAGACCCCGCAGAACACTCGGCAGATTGCTCCCGTTCTTCCCGCCCGTCTGTGAGGGGGTTCACAGGCAGTCATATTCATATGGCGGCGAAGGATAACACAGCCAACCCCGGCGCGACTCGCCGGCCGCGGGTCGAGGCGAGGTTTTATTCGGGCAGACCGGCGCTCCGCAGCAGCGCGAGGTCGGGCTGCAAGCGCGCCTCGTCGGCGAAGCGGATCCGACGCAGGGTCCCGATACGGAAGCCGGCGGCCACATGCCGCAGCTCGCGCAACGCCTCGAGCGCATCTCTTCGGCGATCGAGGCGGGCGCAGGCGAGCGCGAGCGCGCAATAGGGGAAAGCGAAACTGCGGTTGCCCTCGATCGCCTTGCGGGCATGCGTGACGGCTTCCTCGTCGCGGCCGGTGAGCAGGCGGGCCAGCGCCAGGGCGAATTCGGCGATATAAACGAGCGGCTCCGCCGGGCTCAGCCGCAGCGCCTTCTCGGCATACGCGACGGCCACCTCGTAGCTGCCGCAAAGGCATCGCGCCAGCGCTCCGAAACCGAGGACGACGGCGGAATTCGGGCTGAGCGCGACGGCGCGGTCGGCGGCCGCAAGCGCCAGATCGTGATCGCGCGTCAGCGCCGCGCGCACCGCGCCGGCGATCGCCAGCGCTAGCGGCGCCTCAGAGCCCTCCGCGATCGCGATCCGCGCCAACCGCTTCGCCGCCTCCCTATCGTCGTCCTCCGCCCCGGGCCAGCCGAGCAGATGCCGCTCCTGACGGCACCAGGCGGCAAGGGCGTTGGCCGTCGGATAAGCGGGATCCGTCGCGAGCGCCCGGGCCAATATCCGCAGCGCCTCCTCGGCGGCCTCGGCGGTCTCGGCAAAAGCGGCGCCGAGGGCGCGCAACGTCAGGTCATAGACATCCAAATCAGCCTCGGGCTTGCGCCGGGCTCGCTCGATCTCGGCCGTCCGCAGCACCGGAGCGACGGAGCCGATCACCTTTTCGATCACCGCGTCCTGCAGGTCGAAAGAATCCTCGAGCGCGCCGTCGAAGCGCTCCGCCCAGAGGTGTTCGCCGGTGGCGGCTTCGACGAGCTGGCAGGCGATACGCGCCCGCGGCCCGGCCTTGCGCAGGCTGCCCTCGATCACATACCGCACCCCCTGCTCGCGGGCGAGCCGCTTGGCGTCCGCGTCCTTGCCCTTGTAGCTGAAGCTGGTGTTGCGAGCGACGACGGAGAACCAGCGGGCACGCGACAACTCGGTAATCAGATCCTCAGCGAGGCTGTCGAGAAAGAACTCTGCCTCGGCGTCGCCGCCGATGTTCCGGAACGGCAGCACCGCGAGCCCCGGCTTTCCAGGCGGTGCGGCGGCCCTGCGCCCCTTTGGGGCGGCAGAGCCGGCCTCTTCGTTCCGGCTGATGCGGAAGACCCGGACCGGATGCGCAACGTTCTTGACCTTGTGATCGCCCAAATCGACAAAGCCGATCGGCAACCGGTCGCGGATCTGATCGCGCACCGCGAGGCTGACATTGATGCCACCGGGTTCGGCGAGGCTTTCCATGTGCGAGGCGACCGCGAGGCCGTCGCCGTAGATGCCGTCGCCGTCGGTCACGATATCTCCGACATTGACCGCCATTCGGAAGCGGATCCGCGGCTCCGCGGGCAGATCCGGCCCGAACCCGCGCATCGCCTCCTGAATGGCCAGGGCGCAGCGCACCGCGTCGACGACGCTGCCGAACTCGACGAGCAGGCCGTCTCCCATCGTGCGCACGACGCGGCCCCCGTGGTCGGCGAGCTTTGGGTCGATCAGCTCGCGCCTGGCCGCCTTCAGCATCGACAACGTGCCTTCTTCGTCGATGCCCATCAGCCGGGAGTAGCCGACTACATCGGCGCAGAGGATCACCGACAGCCGATGTACTAGATTTGCCATGCCGGAAGTCTACCCGGCCCCGCACATTTTGTCCGTAGTCTTAACCGCGTTGTTCAACCGGCCGCTCGAAAACCGGCGCCGCCAGCCTTGGGCGATCGCCGCGCCGCGGGCCGGCGCGCGAGCGGCAAAAAAAGCGCCGGCCTCTCTCAGGGGGAAAGCCGGCGCGTCAAGTCGGCTAGGGACCGCCGCGCAGGCTCCCGGAAAATAAGCCCGCGCGACGCAATAATAATAGC